>JAAYVZ010000271.1 GCA_012516935.1 Holophagae bacterium | reverse complement strand
GCTGCGGCGCTGCCGCCGGTCGAGCGGCCGGGACGACCACGCCGCCGGTCACCTTGTCGCGTCCCTGAAGCTCGGTCAGGAACGCCCCCAGCTCGCTGGCGCCGGGCGCCGGGCGGATCGACTGCAGGATGTTGTTGAGGTCGCCCGCCAGCTCGCCCGCGGTTTGGAAGCGCTCCTCGCGGTTTTCCTTGAGCGCCTTCATGACCACCCGCTCGACCTCCGGTGGGATCGCCGGGTCGACGTCGCGGGGGGGGGTGATACGCGGCGAGCGGACCTGCTCGAGGATCGATAGCTCGGAGTCGCCGGCGAACGCCTTCCGTCCGGTCAGCATCTCGTAGAGCACGAGCCCCAGCGAGAAGATGTCGGACCGGAGGTCGAGGTCCTTACCCCAGGCTTGCTCGGGAGACATGTATTGGAGCTTGCCCTTGAGGGCCCCGGCGCGCGTGTGGGAGGCCTTCGATGCCGCCTTGGCGATCCCGAAGTCGCAGAGCTTGATGTCGCCGTCGTACGAGATGAGGACGTTCTGGGGGGACACGTCCCGGTGCACCAGCACCATCTCCCGCCCGTGGAGGTCACGCTTGCGGTGGGCGTAGTCGAGCGCCGCCGCCAGGCGGGAGGCGATGAACATCGCCAGCCCGAGCGGGAGGCGCCTCTCCTTCTCCTCGAGCTGCCGGAGGATCGAGCGGAGATCGCGCCCGTCGATGTACTCCATCGCGATGTAGTACGACCTTTCCAGCTTGCCGAGGTCGTAGATGTGGATGATGTTGGGATGCTGGAGCTGGGCTGCCAGCTTGGCCTCGTCGATGAACATCGTGACGAACTCGTCATTGTCCGTCAGATGGGGGAGGATCCTCTTGATCGCGACTATTTTCTGGAACCCCTCGACGCCGCGCATGCGAGCCTTGAAGACCTCGGCCATCCCCCCGGTGGCGATCGGCTCGATGAGATCGTATTGACCGAACGGTGTCCCACCCCGTTCGACCGCAGGAGGAGCCTCGGACGCGGCGGTGGGAGGAGGCGGGACGGGCTCGGCGGCCCGGGGAGGCTTGGCCGGCGGGGCGGGCTTCGCCTCCGGTGGCTTCGGAGCCTCGGGAGGCTTCGGAGCCTCGAGAGGCTTCGGAGCCTCGGGAGGCTTCGGAGTGGGTCTGGCCGCCTGGGGAACCCTGACGTCCAGCCCCGAGAGGGTCTGCGACAACAGGGCGTCGACCGAGGCGCCGTTCGTGTCTTCACGAACCTTCGGTTTGGCGGGTTGGCTCCGGACGTCCGCCAGCGTGGTTTCCAAAACTCGCTCCACCGCGGTGTCCGGCTCGATCGACCTCGCCGCGCGCGGTGTCGGAGCTGCTGGCGGCGCCGCCGCTCTCACCGTCGCTGCCGGCGCCGACGGTGCTGGTTTGACCGTGGGTGTCACCGCGATGCGCTGCGTGTCGGCTGGTCCCGGCTCGGCGTCCTCACCGAGGAGATCGCCGAACAGCTCCTCGGAGGTCATGACGCCACTTTCCTTGGTCAGGCCGGCGCTGCGCCGCAGCGCTTCCAACACGTCCGCCCGCGTGTCGGGGCTGACGCCTGTACCCTCGCCCCGGGCGCGCTGGAGGAGCCCCTTGATCTTGGATGACAGTTGCTCGTTGGAGAAAGGCTTGCCGACGATGTCCTGGGCGCCCAGTCGGGCCGCGTCAGCGATTGGATCCTGGCCGCTGTACCCGCTCATCAGCACGAGGAACGGAGTGCTCCTGAGACCGGCTCGGGCGCGAAGCTGGGTGATGGCGTCCTCGACCTTGAGGCGAGGCAGCACCGAGGTGATGAGAACGACCCTGGGCTCCTGCTTGGCGCACGCGTTGACAGCAGCATCGACGTCCTTGGCGGTTACGAGCTCGTAGCCGAGGGGGGCGAGCGCTTCGGTGACCCTGGCCACCGTACGCGGTTCGTAGTCAAGAAGTAATAGGGTCTGGCTCATACCTCCGCCGGGTCTTACCGAAACATCTTCGCCATTGTGGTGGGAGCATCCCGGCAAGTCAATAGTCCTGATGGCCGCCGAGCCGCGCCGGGTCGGTCTGCCGCGAGGTGTGCGGGGACAGCTCGGGGGTCAGCTTTGTTGGCGCCGCGGGGTGTACAATTCACGTCGGCGGACCGCCAGGTGCCGTCGGGGGTTAGGCATGTCCGGTCATAGCAAGTGGAGCACGATCAAGCACAAGAAGGGCAAGCTCGACGCCAAGCGGGGCAAGCTCTTCACCAAGATCATCCGGGAGCTCACGACCTCGGCCCGGGAGGGCGGCGGTGATGCTGCGTCCAACGCTCGCCTGCGCTCGGCCATCGCCGCCGCGAAGGCCGCCAACATGCCCGGAGACACCATGCAGAAGGCCATCCAGCGCGGCACCGGCGAGCTGCCCGGAGTGTCGTACGAGGAGGTCTACTACGAGGGGTACGGGCCAGGAGGTGTGGCGGTCATGCTTCAGGTGCTCACCGACAACCGGAACCGCACCACCGCCGAGCTCAGGCACCTGTTCACCAAGCACGGAGGCAATCTCGGCGAGACCGGCAGCGTCGGTTTCCTGTTCAAGAAGCAGGGCTACCTGATCGTGCCGAAGTCCGCCGGGTCCGAGGACGTGGTGATGGAGGCGGCGCTGGAGGCCGGCGCCGAGGACTTCATCGCCGACGACCCCGAGCTTTTCGAGATCTACACCGCTCCAGAGGAGCTGCACCAGGTGAAGGGGGCGCTCGAGGCACGCGGCTTCGGCATCGAGCAGGCCAGGGTCGAGATGGTGCCGACCACCCAGGTGCGGCTCGAGGACAAGCGCGCGGAGCAGATGGTCCGCCTCATGGAAGTCTTCGACGATCACGACGACGTACAGAACGTCTGGGCCAACTTCGACATCGACGCGACGCTGCTCGCGGGCGAGTAGTCAGGTGCGGGTGCTGGGTCTGGACCCCGGCTCCCGAACCACCGGCTGGGGCTTCCTGGACGGCGACGCACGGGTGCTCCGGGCGGCGGCGTGGGGGTGTTTCCACGGGCGCCGCGGGACCTCACGGTCGCGGGTGTTGGCAGGGCTCGCCGCCGAGCTCGAGGCGCTGCTGGGAAAGCTCGAGCCACACGTCGTGGCGATCGAGACGCCCTTTGCGGCCCGGCTCCCGAAGGCGGCGCTGGCACTCGCGGAGACCCGGGGTGCCCTGCTGGCGGTGCTGGGGCGCTGGGGTGGGCTGGTCGTCGACTACGAGCCGGCGCGGGTGAAGGCGGCGGTCGTCGGTTACGGGCGGGCGGAAAAGCAGCAGGTCGCGTTCATGATGAGCCGGCAGCTCGGCACCACCACCCCCCCGCCGAGCGACGCGGCCGACGCCCTGGCGGTGGCGCTTTGCCATCTGCGGTGCGCCGTCGATGTCCTGGCTTGACGGTGCCTCGGGTGCTGTGTAAGCTTCGTCGAGTCAAGCCGGAGCCGGCGCTTGCGAAGCGGGCACACAGAAGCGAGGGGCATGGGGAACCTGGGATGACCAGAGCTGAGAACGCCTGCGACCTCGAGGGTCGATGGCTCCTGCTGCTTTTCGGTGGGCTTCCACCCAGCGGGTGGTGTGCTGTACAGTTGATGGCGGAGCGGGACGACTGAACGATCATGGCACTTCAAGGCTCCCTCGCTGACATCGCTCTTCCGGACGTCATCCAGTTGGTGAGCGTCTCGGGCAAGACCGGTGTGTTCACGCTCTCCTCGGAGGGCTCGGATGGGAAGATCTTCCTGCGTGACGGCCAGATCACGGATGCCTCGGCCGGTCGGCTGCGTGGCGAGTACGCCGTGTACGAGATGGCGACCTGGCGGCGCGGGCAGTTCATCTTCACGGCCAACGTCGAGTCGGACCAGGTCACGATCAGCAAGTCGAACACCAGCCTCATGATGGAAGCTGCGCGCAGAATGGATGAGTGGCGGGTCCTGCAGCGCAAGATCCCCTCCATGGAGATGGTTCCTTTCTTTCTGCCGCGCGAGCCGGGCCACGACCAGATCACGCTCTCGCCGCAGGAGTGGACGATCGTCACCAAGATCGACGGCCAGACGAGCATCAAAAAGCTCGAGGAGCTGACCGCGCTGTCCGCTTTCGACGTCTGCAAGGTCCTGTATGGGCTCGTCACCTCGGGGCTGATCGGGCTGCGCTCGCCCGAGGAGAAGAGCGTCCCTGCCCAGGCTGCGCCAGCAGGGCCGTCACTGCGCACGCTCGTGGCCCTCACCGACAACATCCGCAAGGTCGCCGACGAGTGCGTCGGGTTGACCGGGTCGCTTGCGGTCGAGAAGCAGTACCGACAGGCCCGCACCGAGCTCGAGTCGGGGCGGGGCATGGACGCGGTCCAGGGGCTGGTGGACCGCCTGGCGCGAGCGATCTCCCTGCTCGAGGGCGGTGACAAGGCGGGGGAGTTCTTGCGGCGCGTCACCCCTTTGATCCAGGCCTAGAGGTCCGACAGTCGACCTCCGACCATCGCCCCTGGTACCCCACCGCCGTCAAGGCTCGTGAGGGATGGCCAGCAAACCGAGCGCCGCACCCCCGGCGCCGGCCCCGGCGCCGGCGAGCGGCATCGCCACCAGCACGAAGGTCTCGAGGGTCAGGGCGGGCAGGACGGACTGCAGCGACAGCTTGAGGATCACCAGCGTCAGCACTCCGAGCAGCCCTCCGGTGCAGCCCAAGACCAACCCGAGGGCGACGTACGGGAGGCGAATGTCACGCTCGCGGGCTCCGATGAGGCGCATGATGGCGATCTCGTCGGCGTGATCGAGGACCAGCAAGCGAACCACCAGCAGCACCACGAGGAAACAGCCGACGAGCAGCACCGAGGCGAGAGCGAAGCCACCGACGATGACCTTGCCCACCGCGTGCTCGACCCGAGCCTGCCACTGGGCGGAGCTCTGCACGACCGCCACTTCGCGCCGAGCCGCGAGCCAGGAGGTGAGCTCCCCGGCGCCGTCAGGCGCGATCTCGAACTTCAGCAGCGCCGGGAAGCTGGGCTCGTCGAGGGCGAGCAGAACCGTCGCCAGCTCCGGAAACCACTCCACCAGCTCCTGACGGACCTGGGCCGGCCGGGCCAGCGTCCAGTGGAGCGTTGGCGATCGCCCCTCGAGCGCCGCCACGAGGGAGGGCGTGGCCTCGGGCTCGCGGAGCACTGCCACGACGGTGGCGGCTGGGCGGTGACCCAGCAAGGCGCGCTCGACCCAGCGATGGACGGTGAGCAGGAGCCCACCCCAGGCGGTGGCAACGGCGACCATGAGGATCGCCACGCTTCCAGGGGCGCCGGACTCCCGGACCTGACGCCGCACCTCGCGCCAGCCGTGTCGGTTCACTGCGTCGCCCCCCACGCGTCACGGACCAGCGAGCCGCGGTCGAGCACCAAGGTCCGCGCCGCATGGGCCTCGATGAGCCCGCGATCATGGGTGGCGACGACGACCGTCGTGCCCTGGTAGTTGATCGACTTGAGCAGCTCCATGAGCTCGTGTCCGCGCTCGGTGTCGAGGTTGCCGCTCGGTTCGTCGGCGAGGATGAGGTCAGGCTGCAGCACCAGAGCCCGCGCGATGGCGACGCGCTGCTGCTCCCCGCCGGAGAGCTCGTCGGGCAGGGCACCGAGGCGGTTCTGAAGCCCCATCTGTCTGAGCGCCAGATAGGCCCGCCGCTGCTGCTCGCGCTCCGGCAGGTCCAGCAGCGACAGCACGAAGGAGATGTTCTCCCCGACCGTGCGCCGCCGCAGCAGCTTGAAGTCCTGGAAGATGACGCCAAGACGGCGCCGAAAGTCGGCGACCTGGCGACGTGGTATCTCAGCGAGGTCGAACCCGTCGACGACGATACGACCGCTGTCGGGCAGCTCGGCCCGGTACAGGAGGCGCAGGAAGGTGCTCTTGCCTGCCCCCGACGGACCGGTCAGAAAAACGAACTCGGAGCGGTCGATGTGCGTCGAGACGCCGCGCAGAGCCGGACGGCCGTGGTACGACTTGACCACGGCCTGCATCTCAATCACGCCTCCTCCCCTCCACCGACCGGGTGGGCTCTCGCCTGCGACGCTCGCCGGGAAAAGCCCGCGAGCGGCCGGCGACGGCCTGTCTAACACTCACGGTCACTTGTAGTTTCAAGCAACCTCCGGGGGGAAAGTGTAGCATGGCGCATGGACACGACCCAGCTCGACGGCATCACGGCCATCCGGACCTCCGCAGCCCTGGTGTGCTTCGCCGATGCCCGTGCCTGTCGGCTGGGCGCCAGCGAGCGGGAGCTCGCCGACTCGGCGCGTCTGGCGATCGGGAGTGCTCTCGGGCGAGAGGTTCCGGCGCTGTACGCCCTGCAAGTGCACGGTGCGCTGACCTACCTCTACGCCGGTGATGGTGGGCGGCTCGAGGGGTCACGCTGTGTCGGTAGCTGCGACGGCCTGATCTCGGCCGAGGCCGACGTCGCGCTGGTGGTACGCAACGCCGACTGCCTGCCGGTGGCCGTGGTCGGGGGTGGCGCCGTGGCGATGCTTCACGCCGGCTGGCGTGGCCTGGCGGCGGACATCCTCGGCCGTACGCTCCGACGTCTCGACAACGAGCTGGGAGTTGCACCACGGGCGCTCCATGTGTGGATCGGACCTGGGATCGGTCGGTGCCATTATCCGGTCGGCGACGAGGTTGTGGCGGCGCTGAGCCGACTGGTGGAGCCGAGCCCAGCGTGGCTCGGTGACGGGCGGGTGGATCTGGCCGGATTCGCTGCCTCCCGGCTGCGTGGTCTCGGCGTGGTGGCGGTCGATGTGCTCGGACCCTGCACGGCATGCTCCCCGCACCACTACTCGTACCGTCGCGATGGGACCGAGGCGGGCCGGCTGTGGAGCGCGGTGATCAGGCCCGGTCGGTGACGTGTCGGCTCCGCAACTGACCGCAGGCGGCGCCCACGTCGCGACCCTTGCTCCAGCGCACCGTCACGTTGAGATGAGCCGCGGCGAGCTGGGCGGCGAAGGCGTTGATCCGCTCGTCCCCGGGGGCCACGAGACCCGGGAGATGAACGCTGTCGGGGTTGAAGGGGATGAGGTTGACCTTCACCGGCAGGCCGCGCAGGAGCAACGGTAGCCTGCGCGCGTCCTCGGGCGAGTCGTTGAAGCCCTCCAGCAAGACGTACTCGATAGTGATGCGACGGCCTCGCTCCAACGGGTACGCGCGCAGCGCCGCCAGGAGCTCGGACAACGGCCAGCGCGCCGCACCGGGCATGAGATAGCTCCGCTGCTTCTGGGTCGTGGCGTTGAGTGACACCGCCAGGTTCGGCCTCCGGTCGAGCCGCGCCAGGCGCTCGAGGCCGGGGACGATGCCGCTCGTCGACACCGTGACGCGCCGCAGGCTGACGGTCTCGGCCAGGAGCTCGAGAGACCTGGCGAGCGCATCGAAGTTGAGCAGCGGCTCCCCCATCCCCATGAAGACGACGTTGAGCGGCCTCCCGACCAGGTTGGCGTACCGCACGATAGCCCTGTACTGGCCGAAAATCTCTCCCCCGCTCAGATGGCGACCGGGGCCAAAAGCGCCGGTGACGCAGAACCGGCATCCCACCGCACAGCCGGCCTGCGAGGACAGGCAGATCGTCGCATGACCCTCCATCGCCATCACCACCGCCTCGATGACCACCCCATCGTCGTACCCCAGCGCCAGCTTCACCGTCCCATCGGAGGCCTTCAGCTCCTCGACGATGACCGGGTCGTGCACCACCGCGCGGGCAGCGAGCGACAACCGCAGCGCTTTCGGTAGGCTGGTCATGTCGTCGAGCGAGGCGGCGAGTCGTCGCACCATCCAGTGGTAGACCTGCTCGACCCGGTACGGGCGAGGATCGATGTCCCCCAGCAGCGCCGCGATCTCGGAGCGGGTCGCTCCGACCAGGTTGTAACGGAGATCAGGTGACCGAGTCATCGAGGTCTCCACGGCCGGGTATCCCCGACGCGGTGATTCTCCCAGGCGACCATCCGGACGGCAAGCCGCTATAATGCGTGTGGGAGACCGCTTTCATGCTCGGTTCCGTTGGCTTCCAGGAACTGCTCATCATCTTGCTGATCGTCGTCATCATCTTCGGCGCCAGCAAGCTACCTCAGCTCGGTCGTGGCATCGGGGAGGGAATCAAGAACTTCCGCGACTCCCTGCGCAGCGCCACTGCGAAAAAGGACGACGACGGCTCAGAACCGCGCTGACCCACGACCCGAAGGGTGGTAGGTCGGCATCGGTCGCCCTGCCAGCCGTTCGTACGCTGCCGAAACCCTCGAGACGAAGCGCCGTGTCTCTCGGTACGGTGGCAGTGTGCCCCAGCGCCGGACGGCTGCCGGCCCGGCGTTGTAGGCCGCAAGGGCGAGCTGCACGTCGCCTCCGAACCCGTCGAGAAGCCACGCGAAGAACCGACAGCCAGCTTCGAGGTTGGTCGCTGGGTCGGTGAGGTTCGGAAGGCCGACCCACGCCGCGACCTCGGGGCGGACCTGCATCAGTCCGACGGCTCCGCGCGGTGAGATCGAATCGGGATGGTTGCCCGACTCCGCTTCGATGAGCGCCAGGACGAGAAGGGGGTCGAGCGCGTTGCGGTCGGCGGCGGCGAGCACCAGCTCCTCGTGACTCATCGGGGTGTGTGTCCGCTCATGATCGACCAGATCACGCAGACCGTCGAGGACGTCGCTGCTCACCTCCGCCCGTCGATGAGCCGGCAGCATGGCGAGCGAAACCAGCATCGTCGCCATCGCGAACACCGACCAGATCGCGACGCTGGCGCGCCGGTCAGGCATCAACGGGCGCGGTGGCCGTTGCGCTGCAGCTTCGAGCGGAGGGTGTTACGGTGGATGCCGAGCTCGGTCGCCGCATGCGAGAGGTTGCCGTCGTGGCGTTGGACCGCTGCCAGCAGGAACCGCAGCTCGAAAGCGTCCAGCGCCTCCTGGAGGAGGACGCCGCGCGCGAGCAAGGCACCGGCGATGCGCGTCAGCGCATCGCCAAGCTCGCGCAGCTCACCCGTGCGCGGTGCCGGTGTGGGCACGGCGCTCACTTGAGCTCGATTCGGTCACCAACCCGCAGCGGGCCCGTGGAAGAGAGCACCTTGGCCGTAGCCCAGTGGTCGCTGCTGATGAGCACCGCCAGCTCCCCGAGGAGCACTCGCGGGGCACCCTCCACCTTGTTCTCACGGAAGATGGTGAAGATCGTGCCAGGCTCCGCCTGATCAGCCTCGCCCAGGTCGATCAGGACCATATGATCGGCGGCGAAGCTCTCAGCGTCGTCGCGCGCGTAGATGACAGCGCCCCTGGTCTTGTCGTTGGGTGGGTCACATCGCTCAATCGGGGGTGTCAGCAGGGCCATCGGTACCGGGTACGGCTGGTAAGGGGTGACCCACGCCCCGAGCGGAATCGCATCGCAGGATGCCACGACCTCGGCGGTTGCGGTGTGCTCTTGGGTGCACAGGACCTTGAGGCGGCCGAGCTGACGCATGACCAGGCCGAGCGTAGCCTTGGTGTGGGGGTGGCGTAGCTTGCGCACCGGAAGGCTGACGAAATACTCCTGTCCGGCCTTGACGCCTTCCGCCTCACCGCCCGACAGGTAGACGATGTCGCCGGTCGCGAAATCCTCTTGGTAGTCGATCTGCTCAGCCGAGAAGACCGTCAGGGTGGGCTTGGCATCCTCGGCGTCGAGGTAGGCGAAGCAGTAAACGTCGTCCTCCGTGCCGATGGTCACGAGGCGGCCGCCGGGCATGGTCGATTCCTTGCCGGTTGGAACCTCTTCCCAGATTCCGGCTGTCCCCTCGGGCCGGGTCCCGGGTGGGACGCCTCCGACTTCATCGGTCGGCGGCGGTGTGGGCTCTGCCGACGGGGCCACCTCGGTCTTGACGCCGACGATCAGTGGGTCGCCCGGGTAGATCCAGTGGGCGTCCCGGATATAGGTGTTCTTCTCCCAGAGCTGAGGCCAGAGATAGGGGTCGCCGAGAAACTGCTTGGCCAGCGCCCAGAGGGTATCGCCGGGCTGAATGATGTAGATCTGGGCGTCAGCGGGCAGCTCGGTGGGCGGCTCGTAAGGTGTCCAGTGATCTCCAACCTTGTGGAGAGGACGCGGTGGAGGATTGACCGCCTCCTGAGCCGCAGCCCAGCCGAAACACAGCGTGACCAGGATTGCGATCATTGCAGAGCGCATGGCAGCTCTCCCCTTCAGCATCGGTGTGCTTACTCCAACCCCAAAATAGCGCAACCCGAGCGTGCTCGTCAATGCTTGAAGCGGCACAAGCCGGTGCGCCACGTCACTGTAACGGCGGCGATGGTGCCGGAGCGGGGGTGGCGGAAGGAGTGGGAGCGGCCTTCTGGTCATCGCCACGGATGTGCTTGGCTTCGGCGATCAGAGGTGCCGCCGCGCGCGCCGCCTGCGTCTCGGGGTACGTCTCCATCAGGTATGAAAGGCGTTGCCACGCACCCTCCCAGGCCATCAGCCGGGCATGGTAGCGAGCCACCTCCAGCTCGTGTGCGGCGAGATCCTCCCTGCAGCGCTGAAGCAGCTTGGCCGCCTCCTCGGCCTCCGGCGCGTCGGGGAAAAGCTCGGTGACCTGGCGGAACGAGGCTGCGGCCTCGCGTACCGGGCCGAGGTCTCGCTGCGGGCCGCGATGCTGCTGGAAGCTGCACTTGCCGAGCATCAGCAGGGCATAGGCCCGGGCCGGGTCCGAGGGGAAGCGGTTCGAGAAATCCTTGTAGCGGAGCTGCGCCTCGGTGAGGCTCTCGAGGTCCTTCTGGGCGAAGTAGGTGTCCGCCACCTTGAGGGCGGCGCGGCGACCGAGTGGGTCGTTGGGGAAGGAGTCCGCCAAGAACGAGTAGTGCTTGCGGGCCTCCTCCCAGCGTCGCTTCTCGACCAGCGCATCGCCCTTGGCGAGGAGCTCCTCTTTCGTCAGCATGCTCACTTTGTCGAAGAACTCGTGCTCGGGGTTGCGCGTGCTCTTGCAGCTCGTCAGGGCCAGCACCAGTGCCAGCCACACCAGTCGTCTCATCGGCTCTCTCCCCGTAGTGCCGCAATGGCACCCCGTCGGTCGCTTTGACCGAACACCGCGGTGCCGGCGACGAGCACGTCGGCTCCGAGCCTTCGTAGCTCACCAGCGTTACCGGCCTCGACGCCCCCATCCACCGCGATCTCGCCCGGCCAGCCGCGCTCAGAGGCCAGCCGGTGCAGCCGCCCGAGCTTGTCGAGGCAGCTCGGGATCAGGCTCTGGCCTCCGAACCCCGGGTTGACGGTCATCAGCAGGACGAAGTCGATCCAGGGCCAGACCTCGTCCAAGACGGCGAGCGAGGTGGCTGGGTTCAGCGCCACCCCTGGCCGGATCCCCAGCTCTCTCACCCGGCGGAGCGTTCGCTCCAGATGGGTGACGGTCTCGACGTGGACCGACAGGAGGTTGGCGCCGGCGGCGGCGAACGGCTCGACGAGCGGGGTCGGATCGGCCACCATCAGGTGAACATCGAGAGGAAGCACCGTGTGACGTCGGACCGCCGCACACAACCCCGGGCCGAACGTCAGGTTGGGGACGAACACGCCGTCCATGACGTCGAAGTGCAGCCGGTCAGCCCCACCGGCGACGACATCGCAAACCTCTTCGCTGACCCGAGCCAGGTCGCACGCCAAAAGCGACGGGGCCACCAGCACGCTGCTCATCGACTCACCCATAAAGCCACCACCGCCGCTTCCGCCACCGCCTCGCCGGCCGCCGGGCTCTGCCGCAGCACGATGCCGGCCGGCACGCCTGGATAGGGGACGGGCTGCACGGTGGCGAGCTGGAACCCGAGCGCCCGCACGGTCCGCGTGGCGCCGTCCTCGGTCACGCCGTAAAGGTCGGGCATGACGTAACGGCGTTGCCTCGGGACGCGGTTCACCAGCAGTGTCACGCGGGATGCGGGAGCAACTTGCGTGCCAGCGGCGGGGGAGTGGCCGATGACCGTCACGCTGTCGCCCTCACCTTCGACCTCGCAGAGGTGGTCGGTGAACAGCCCGCTGCTTTCGAGCTCAACCTGGGCGAGTGCGAGCGGGAGCCCCCGCAGCTCGGGGACTCGCCGCACCTCCTCGCCGAGCGAGGGGTAGAGCAGGATCGCCGCGCCCCGTTTGAGCTGCAGCCCCGGACCGGGCCGTTGCACCGCAATTCGCCCAATCGCCATGTCACGACTGAACACACCCTCCTGTACCCGGCCCACCAGCCCGACATCCTGCAGGGTCGCAGCGGCCGTAGCCAGGTCCTGGCCCACGACGGCGGGCACGCGAACGGCGGAGGAGCGCAGACTGATCCACAGCACGACCCAGACTGCCAGCCCGACGCCGACGACCAGCCCGACGAGGCCGGCACAGCCCGGCAGAAAGCGCGCTGCCCTCACGGTCAGGGAGGGTACCATACCGGCCATGAGTGGCTCGAGGCTGGGCGCCCACCTCTCGGCGGCAGGCGGCGTCTGGCGGGCGGCGGAGGCGGCGCCCGCGGCGACGTGCGATGCGCTCCAGCTCTTCCTGCGCGCCCCCGGACGCTGGGCGGCGGGGCCCTCACCGGCCGACGAGGTCGAGCGGTTCACGCGGGCGGTGGCGGCGGCGGGACTCGATCGGCACTGCTTCGCCCACGCTCCGTACCTGCTCAACCTGGCGGCCGAGGACTCCAGCCTGCGCGAGCGCTCCTGCCGGGTCCTCGTCGAGGAGCTGCAGCGGGCAGGGCGGCTCGGCCTGGCCGGCGTCGTGCTGCACCCCGGGTCGGCTGGGGTCGGTGGTGACCGCGGGGTGGCCGCTGGGCGATGCCGCGACGCCCTCGGGGTGGTGGTCGAACAGGCTGGCAGCGGCGCGGCGCGGGTCCTCGTCGAGGGTGCCGCCGGGGCCGGAGGACAGGTCGGGGTCACGCCGGCCGAGCTGGCCGCTCTGGTGGCTGGCTGCCCCCGTGAGCGGGTTGGGCTGTGCTTGGACCTCGCCCACCTGTGGGCAGCCGGGTACGATCTCCGCGGCGACGGCTGGGAGCGGCTCCTGGAGGAGGTGGGCGAGGCGTGGGGCCAGCCGGTGCCGGACCTCTGGCACGGCAACGACACGCCCAGCGATCTGGGAAGCAGGCGTGACCGTCACACCACCCCGGGTGCGGGCCAGCTCGGGGAGGAGTTTTTCAGGCGATTTCTGGCCGACGAACGGGTCGCTGCGGCGCCGCTGGTGCTCGAGATTCCACCCGGTGACGACAACCAGCGCGTCCGCGAGGCCCTGGCCCGCCTTCGTTGCTGGCTGCCCTGACGCTGGCAAGGACCGGGCGACGATCGGGCTCGGTCGTGGTTCGGGAGCCGTTGGCCACCCGAAAGCCCCGACCCCTGGCCACCGTGCGGCGAGCACCGATCACGGGCCGGGAGAGGGGGTCGCGCTCGGGGTTGGCTGAGCGCGTCCCGGGATCCAACGATCCCAGGCCACGTTCTTGGCCACGTCGTTGTAGAGCACCACCACCATCAGGCCGACGATCAGCCAAAACCCGAAGTTGAGGATGCGCTCTTTGGTGCGGAGCGAAAGGTCACGCCGAAGCCCGGTCTCGAGCGCGGTGATGGCAAGGTGCCCGCCGTCCAGCACCGGCACCGGCAGTAGGTTGAAGATGGCGAGCTGCAGCGAGATCACGCCCAACAGCCAAATGAACGGCACCATACCGGTGCGCACCGCCTCGCCGGAGAAGCGGGCGATGTCGATCGGACCCGACATCTGCTTGACGGAAGCGCGTCCGGAAAGCATGCGGCCGAGCACGACGAATGTCTCGCGGGTGATGCGGACGCTCTCGCGTGTCGCCTCGGCGATGGCGGCGGCCGGCCCGAGACGGCGGATGACGGTCGGGTTGGGCGGGGGGATCCCGAGCTTGCCCTGACCGCCCATGTCGCGCGGCGTGGCCTTGATCTCGAGGCGCTGCCCACCGCGCTCGATGCCGAGCGTGATCTCGCGTCCGGGGCTGGCGCCGACCAGCTTCATCAGATCGTAGAAATGACGCACCGGCTCGCCGTTGACCGAGACGAAACGGTCACCGACGCGGAGCCCTGCTTGCTCACCAGCGCTGGCCGGTGTGAAGGAGGGGATCTCGGCCGGGAGCGGCGGCGCGATACCCGAGTAGCCAAGGTCGTACCTCGTGATCGGGCGCGGCGTCAGGGCGACGCTGTGCTCCGCTCCGTTGCGAAGGAAGCGCACCGTGAGGCTGCGGCCCGGCGAGGTCCAGGTCGACAGCTCCAGCTCGCGCCAGGTGCTCACCCGACGGCCGTCCACCTCCACGACCAGGTCCCCCGCCTGGAGCCCGGCCTGAGCGGCAGGCGAAGACGGGTCGATCCACGCGATCTCCGGCTCCTGGTCCTGCCAAGCCGGAACCTGGACGCCGATGACGAAGGCAGAAGCCAGGAAGAGGACAGCGGAGACGAGGTTGGCGAGCGGCCCGGCAAGCAGGATGGCGGCCCGCTGTGGCCTGGGAAGGAGCGGGGTGGGTGGGGCTCCGGCTCCCACGATATCGGACTCGTCCGGACCGAGCCCGTGGATGCGCACGTAGCCGCCGAGCGGGATGAGGCTGACCCGGTAATCGGTGTCGCCGCGCTTGAAGCCGAACAGGCGCTTGCCGAACCCGAGCGAGAAGACGCTGACGCGAGCGCGCACGGCACGAGCCGCCAAGAAATGGCCGCCCTCGTGGAGAAACACCAGAATACCGAGCACTACACTGAGCGAAAGCACGTTGATCAGCAGGGACATTGCCTCACCTACACCGTTCTACGGCAACCCGGGCTGGGCGGTTGCCATTTCGCCACCATCCGGCCCGCGAGCGCACGGCCTTCCGCATCGGCTGCCAGGGCCTCGGCGAGCGTGCCGAGTGGACGGGCTCCGAGCGCCGACCCGGCCATGACCTCTTCCACCACCCGAGCGATGTCCACGAAGCGCAGTGCGCGGGCCAGGAACGCCTGCACGGCGACCTCGTTGGCGGCATTCATCACCGCCGGCATCCCTCCTCCGGCACGCAGTGCTTGGCGCGCCAGGCGCAGCGCCGGGAAGCGGTCTTCGTCAGCGGGCTC
The DNA here is from genome assembly GCA_012516935.1 of Holophagae bacterium. Lineage (GTDB taxonomy): Bacteria > Acidobacteriota > Thermoanaerobaculia > Thermoanaerobaculales > Thermoanaerobaculaceae > JAAYVZ01. The sequence goes on along the minus strand of JAAYVZ010000271.1, from coordinate 12,120 downwards.
GAAGCTCAGCGTGCCCACCTCCACCAGATCGAGCACGCCGATCGGCGACGGCAGGCGTTCGGGGTAGGCGAGGGCGTAGAGGATCGGGAGCCGCATGTCGTTGACCGAGAGCTGGCCGATGAGCGTGCCGTCCACGAACTCGACCAGCGAGTGCACGCGGCTTTCGGGGTGGACGACCACCTCGATGCGCGCCTCCTCGACGCCAAAGAGATGGTGTGCCTCGATGATCTCCAGCCCCTTGTTCATCATCGTCGCCGAGTCCACGGTGATCTTCGCCCCCATCCGCCAGGTCGGGTGGGCAAGCGCCTGCTCGACGGTGACGTGCTCGAGCTCGGCGGCCGGGAAGGTGCGGAACGGTCCCCCTGAGGCGGTGAGGATGAGACGGCGTACGGCCTCCGGGGCGCCGCTGCGCAGCGCCTGGTGGAGGGCGCTGTGCTCGGAGTCGATCGGCAGCAGGCGGGCGCCGGTGCGGCGGGCCAGGTCCATCACCAAAGCGCCCGCCACGACCAGGGTCTCCTTGTTGGCCAGGAGCACGTCCTTGCCGAGCTCGAGCGCGCGCCAGGTGGGAACCAGGCCAAGCGCCCCGACGAGCGCCCCGACGACCGTCGACGCGTCGGGGTGGGTGGCCACCGCCACCCGGCCGGCCTCCCCAGCCAGGACCTCGATGCCGGGAAGCTCGTCTCGCAGCCAACGGGCATCCTCCTCGTCGGCGGTCGCCAGCAGGCGGGGACGATACCGCTTGGCCTGTGCTGCGGCGAGCTCGAGGTTGTGCCCAGCCGCCAACGCCACGACCTCGAAGCGATCGGGGAAGCGCGCCACCACATCGAGCGTGGAGGTGCCGATGGACCCGGTCGAACCGAGGATGGCGAGGCGCTTCAACTCGAGGGCCCGAAAAGAAGGAAAAGCGCCAGCACAACCGGTGCGGCGAAAAAGAGGGAGTCGGAACGATCCAGGAAACCGCCGTGTCCGGGGATGATCTGGGAGGAGTCTTTGGTGCCCGCATCGCGCTTGAACAGCGACTCGACGAGATCGCCGACCGGGACAACCACAGCGAGCACCAGGGCGAGCACGAGGCCCAGGCGCCCGGGAAGCTCCGGGAAGAACACCGTGCGGCAGAACCAGACGCCGAAGAAGGTCAGGGCGGTCCCGCCGACAAAACCTTCCCAGGTCTTGTTTGGGCTCACCACCGGCGCCATCCGGTGCCGCCCGAAGGAACGCCCGACGTAGTACGCCCCGCTGTCCCCTCCCCAGACCACGAGGCAGTGCAGAAGGACGATCTTCCAGCCGAGCTGAGGGGCCACGGCGGTGCGCAGCAAGCCCATGGCGCCACCGGTCACGAGAAAGTACACGGTTGCGAACACCGAAACCGCCATGGCGCTCGCGGCCCCGGGGACCGGATAGCGGCCCAACAGGTAGACGGTCGGCAGGACCAGCACGACCGCGGCCACCAACGGCCCGGCGAGCGCGAGGCCCTTCCACCACAGCAGCGGTAGCGTCACGCCGAGGGCGACCAGGCTGGGGACCAGCGGTACCGGCTGCTCGAGGCGCCGCCGCATGCGGATCAGCTCGGCAGCCGCTGCCAGGGAGACGATCCAGACGAGAGCAAGGTAGACCCAGAACGGGAGCAGCCAGATCGCGCCCAAGGCGAGAGGCAAGGCGACGGCGGCAAAGGCCTCTCGCTTGCCCACTCAGTCCTCGCCGACGTCGGGGCCGTGGCCTCCCGAGAGGACGCCACCGAAGCGCCGCTCCCGGTGTGCGTAGTCAGCGACGGCCCGGATCAGATCGGAGGCCCGGAAGTCGGGCCACAGGACCGGCGTGAAGTGAAGCTCCGTGTAGGCGATCTGCCAGAGCAGGAAGTTCGAGATCCGAAGCTCCCCGGAGGTGCGGATCAGCAGATCGGGGTCTGGAACCCCAGCCGTCGCGAGCTGGCCGCTGATCCAGTCCTCGTCGATCTGGTCGGCGACGAGCTCACCGCCCGCTGCCTGGCGGGCGGCCGAGCGGAACGCATCCATGAGCTCGGTGCGGCCCGAGTAGTTGAGGGCGATCTGCAGTGTCAAGCCGGTGCCCTTGTGCGTCGCCTCGACAGCCTTGGCCAGACCCTGCTGGATGTCGGGCTCGAGCGCCTCGAGGCGGCCGATGGGGCGAAGGCAGATGCCGTTGCTGACCAGGACGTCGAGCTCCCGCTGCAGGTACTCCCGCAGGAGCCCCATGAGCGTGCGGACCTCCCAGCCCGGCCGCTTCCAGTTCTCGGTCGAGAAGGCATACAGCGTCAGCACCTCGAGCTCGAGACGCGCGGCCGTTTCCGCCGCCTCGCGCACCGCCCTGATGCCGGCCCGATGCCCCTCGACGCGCGGCAGGCCGCGTTGCCGCGCCCAGCGTCCGTTGCCGTCCATGATGATGGCCACGTGGCGCGGCAGCCGCGTCAGGTCGAGCCCATCGAGGGTGGCACGTTCGGGAGTGCCGGGTGGAGCGAGCCGATCCAGCTCCTTCATGGCCGGCGAAGTCTAGCATGCGCATACGTGTGAACCCGGGGGTAGAAAACCCTCTCGAGGGTGAGGCCGCAAGGTGGCGCGGTCGGCGCCGGCGGGTTTCCGGTCCCCACCGTGAGCAGGGTCGAAAACCACGTCTCCGGCTGGGCTCCGCGCCCGACCTCGACCATGGCGCCGATGATGCGCCGCACCATGCCTCGCAAAAAGCCGTCGCCCTCCAGCACCACGCTGGCCTGACGGCCCCGTTCGCGGAGAACCGCCGCGAAGATCGTGCGCGTCGTGCCACGGCGGCCGTGCCCACTGTGGCCCGAGAGTGCAAACGCCGCGAAGTCGTGGGTGCCGAGCACCCGCTCGAGACAGGCTCGGGCTCCGGCGAGGTCGGGCTTGTGCGGCAACAGCCAGCAGCGCTGTGCGTCCCACGGTGGGACCGGAGGCCCCCAGGCGAGGCGATAGCGATATCGCGTGCCGAGGGCGCTGGCCCGGGCGTGGAACGTCGTCGGCACCCGGCGAGCGGACAGGACGCGGACGTCGGGCGGCAGGAGGGTGTTGAGCGCCGCCCGCACACCGAGCGGCGGGATCCGTCCCGGCACATCGAGATGGACCACCTGGGCACGAGCGTGCACGCCGGCGTCGGTCCGGCCGGCGCCGGTGGTGGACACCTCGTGGCCGTAGAGGCGGGCCAGCGCCGCCTCGAGCTCACCCTGCACCGTGCGCCCCCGGCGCTGGCGCTGCCAGCCGTGAAAGCCCCTGCCCAGGTACGAAACCACCAGGGCCAGTCTGAGGTCTTCTTCCATGCCGGTATTATGCCGGTCTTTCGGTGCTTGTCCTGTGTGGGTCACCGACCGTACAATCGCTGCTGAAACGCCGGGGGGAAGCCCAGCCATGAAGACCCTGCGAGACCTGTTCGAGTTTGTGGTGTCGTCGTTCCCGCCCAACAAGGAGCTGCAGCGCATGCGGGCCGGGAAGGGCTGGCGGACGGTCACGGTGCGCGAGCTCGAGCAGGCGACACGGGCGTGTGCTGCCCGCCTTGCGGCGCAGGGGGTCGGCCCCGGAGACCGGGTGGCGCTGTTCTCCGAGAACCGCCCCGAGTGGCACGTCGTCGACTTCGCGTCCCACCTGCTGGGCGCCGTCCTGGTACCCCTCTACTCGACGCTCCCGGCCTCCCAGGTGCGCTTCATCGTCGCCGACTCCGGGTCGAAGCTGTTGCTGGTATCGGGAAAAGAACGTGCGCAGATCGCCATCGAAGCAGTCGAATATCTCGCCGGAGTGCGCGTCATCGGGCTCGATACCGGGCTTCATCCCGAGCTGCCGGCGCTGAGCGACCTGCCCCTGCCCTCGGCTGCCATCGAGCCCGGGCCGCTGGTCGAGGATGACCTGGCGAGCCTCATCTACACTTCCGGCACGACGGGCGAGCCGAAAGGGGTCATGCTGACCCACCGCAACTTCATTTCCCAGGTGGAGTCCGCGACACCGCTGTTTCCGATCACCGAGGCCGACGTGGTGATGTCGTTCCTGCCGCTCTCGCACGTGTACGAGCGAACGGTGGACTACGTGTTCTTCCGCGCCGGGGCGCAGATCAATTACGTGGAGTCGATCGAGCGCGTCCCCACCCAGCTTCCCGAGATCCGACCGACGATCATCGTCTCGGTTCCCCGCTTGTTCGAGCGCTCCTACATCAAGATCATCAGCAAGGTGAAGCAGGAGGGGGGAGCCAAGCGGAGGCTGTTCGAGTGGGCGCTGCGGGTCGGGCGGCAGGTGCGTGAGGCGGAGTGGCGCGGCGAGAAGGCGTCGGCGTTCCTGCGCGGCCAGCTCAAAGTGGCACGGGCGCGGATCTTCTCCAAGGTGCTCGAGCGTCTGGGAGGGCGGATGCGCTTCTCGATCTCCGGGGGCGCCCCGTTGGCTCGCGAGGTGGCGGAGTTTTTCGACATCATCGGGCTGCCGATCCTGCAGGGGTACGGGCTCACCGAGTCGGCCCCGATCATCTCCACGAACCTCCTGCAACAGAACAGGATCGGCTCTGTGGGTCCGATCCTGCCCGAGGTCGAGGTGCGCATTGGAGCCGACGGCGAGATCCTGGCCCGCGGCCCCAACATCATGCGGGGCTACTGGAACCAGCCGGAAGCCACGGCCGAGGCGATCGACGGCGAGGGCTGGCTACACACCGGCGATGTCGGCTACCTCGACGCCGACGGCTTCCTGTTCATCACCGACCGCAAGAAGGACATCATCGTTACCTCAGGCGGCAAGAACGTCGCACCGCAGCCGCTCGAGGCTCAGCTCGGCGCGACCCCACTCATCGCCCAGGCAGTGCTCATCGGCGACAAGTTCCCCTACCTCGTGGCGCTGATCGTGCCCAATTTCGAGAACCTCGAGCAGCACCTGCGGGGACAGGGCGTGACGGGGCTCGACCGCCAGGCGATGGTCGACCACCCGACCACCCAGGCAACGATCGGCGCCGTGATCAGGAGCCTCAACGCGGACCAGCCGATGCACGAGCGCATCCGACGCTTTTCGGTGCTGGCGAGAGAGTTCTCCCTCGAGGAGGGCGAGCTGACTCCAACCATGAAGGTCCGTCGTCGGGTCATCGCCGAGCGCTACCGCGACCGCATCGAGGCGATGTACCTCAGGACCCAGCGAGCCGGCGACCACGAGCTCGACGAGTGAGGCAGGCGACCTCTCCGGTTCGGGCGTCGGGAGCTTTGCTACTCCGTCGCCCGGCTCGGGGCCGGAGGGGAGTCAGGGTCGGGCTCCCCTACCCATCCGCTCACGTCGTGACGTCGCCAGTGGTCTGAGGCCCACCTTCTCACAGGAGGCGATGCTCCTGGGCAACCTCGACGAACGCCTCGACGGCGTGATCGAGCTCCTCCTGGGTGTGGGCGGCCGAGATCTGAGCCCGCAACCTCGCGTGACCCTGCGGTACCACCGGGTAGCCGAACCCGGAGACGTAGACGCCCCGCGCCAGCAGCTGTTTGCCCATCGCCAGGGCGAGGGCGGTATCGCCGACGATGACGGGCACGATGGGGTGGATGCCGTGGGGGATGCGGAACCCGGAGCGGGTCATGCGCTGCCGGAAGTAGTGGGCGTGCTCCTGCACCTGCCGCGTGCGCGACGGATCCTCGATGACCATGCGAAATGCCTCGAGCGCCGCCCCGACGACGGCCGGTGGCAGGGAGTTCGAGAACAGGTATGGGCGTGAGCGCTGGCGGAGGATCTCGATCACCGGCTTGGGGCCGGTGACGTAGCCGCCCATCGCCGAGCCCATGGCCTTGCCGAGCGTGCCGGTGTGGATCGGCACCTTGCCCCAGACACCGAGCTCCTCGGCGGTCCCTCGGCCGCGAGCGCCCAGGATTCCGGTGGCGTGGGAGTCGTCGACGATGAGCACGGCCTCGTAGCGATCACAGGTGTCGATGATGGAGGGCAGCGGTGCCAGCTCGCCTTCCATCGAGAAGACGCCGTCGGTGATGACCAGGATGAAGCGGGCACCGTCCTGACGGGCTTGCGCGAGCTTCGACTCGAGGTCGGCAACGTCGGCGTGCCGGAAAATATAGCGCTCGGCCTTGGAAAGCCGGATGCCGTCGATGATCGAAGCATGGTTGAGCTCGTCGGAGACGATGGCGTCGTAGCCGCCGGTGAGGGTGGAAAACACCGCCTCGTTGGCGTTCCAACACGAGCTGTAGAGGATCGTGTCGTCGGCCTCGTAGAACTCGGAAATGGTCTTCTCGAGCTCTTGGTGCAGGAGCTGGGTGCCGCAGATGAAGCGTACCGAGCCCATGCCCACGCCCCACTGCTCGATCGCTGCCGCTGCCGCCGCGCGGACCCGCGGGTGGTTGGCCAAGCCCAGGTAGTTGTTGGAGGTGAGCATCACCACCGGGCGCCCGTCCACCGTCACCTCGTGGTCCTGAGGTCCTTGCAGCGGCACCTCGACCTTGAACGTTCGCGCGGCCTGGAGCTTGTCGATCTCGTTTTGCAGGTGGTGGAGAAACTCGTGCATCACCTCTCCCTATCGGGCTCGGCCGCCCGCTGTCGGTGTTCGCTCCCACCCGGCTGGCCCTCGAGCAGTGCGGGCAGCGTTGCCGGGTCGGCCAACGAGGCCAGCAGGGCGTCCGGGCCGAGGTCTGCGAGGGCCTCGATCGAGGTGCCGCCGGTCGCTACCGCGACGGCGCGGGCTCCACCGGCCCGAGCACAGCGAACGTCAGCCTCGGCGTCACCGACCACGATCGTTCGGTGCCCTTCGAACCGGTCACCCCAGCGTGCCGCTGCTCGGGCTCGGGCAACCGGCACCAGGAGGTTGCGATCCTCCTCGTCGGAGCCGTAGGCGCCGATGCCGAAATGATGTGCCAGACCGGCTCGTTCGAGCTTCAGGGAGGCGCCCTTCTCGACGTTGCCGGTGAGCAGACCGAGCCTGACGTCTTTTCTCCCTCCCAGGTGCGACAGCACCTCGGGCACGCCGGGGAGGACGCTCACGAGCTCCGGCGGCAGCTCACGCTCGAGGCGCACGAGGTAGCGGTCCAGAAGCTCGCGAAGACGTGGTGCTACCTGCTCGCGCCCCCAACCGCACGTCGCCATCAGCTCGACCACGATCTGGGGGTCGGTCTTGCCCGAGAGCCGGTACCCGTCGAGCGGCACGTCGACGCCGAAGACATCCTGGATCGCACCCGCGAGAGCGCGTCCTGCCCGTCCGTGGGTCCTGATCAGCGTGCCGTCGACATCGAACAAGATGAGCAAAGGCCGGCGGTCCTGCACTGGCGGAGTCTACCACCGCCACCCGCCCGGGAGGCCGCGAGGCGAAGGTCGAAGGCCGCGGGCCGGGAGGCGAAAGCGTGCCCCACGCCGTTGGGGCATGGCCATCGTCGGCGAGAAAATTGACACCGTTCGGGGGTTCCCGTAGCATCACCGCAGGCGGAGGTTGAGTGCTGACCGGGTACAACTCCGAGGTCGAGTGGGACGGCGTGATCTACCACGTACAGACCGAGGACCGCGGCGCCGGCCATCCGCTCATCGAGTCCCTCGTGTATGTGCGGGGCGAGATCCTGGCTACCCGCCGTACCGAGTACCGCGAGCTCATCGACCAGGGCGCCGACCGCACGGCGATCCAGGCGCTGATGGAGCGCCAGCACCGGGTCATCGTCGAGAGCATCCGGATCGGCCGGATCGACCTCCTCACGGAGCCGCCGGTAGGCGCCGAGGGCGACACCACGGTGAGCCGGAAGATACCGGTGGCGACCGCCCGCGTGAGCGCCAGCGCCATCGAGGCGGCCAAGCAGGCGTCGCGTAGCCTCGACGAGGTGATCTCCGACTGGCTAGCCGAGCAGCAGCGCGACGAGCGGGTGCGGCTCCAGGTAGTGGGGGCTGATGACCCGCATTTCGGGAGCTCGCTCAGCCTGCGCGCAAAGGTGGTCGTGACGCCCGGGGAGACACCGCTCGGTGGTGGCCGGGTGAAGGTGCGTTTCGTGACCAGCGCCGCCAAGCCCGTCGAGCTGGCAGCGGGCGAGAGCGACGAGGACGGTGTGCTGAGCCTGACAGCGACGATCCCCCAGGTCGAGAAGGGGCAGGCACTGCTCATCGTCTCGGTTCAGCACCCGCGCGGCAACGACGAGGTCAAGTTCCTGATCACGAAGTAGGTCCCCCTTTTCATCCGCTCGCGAGCTGAGAGCCGAGAGTCGATCGTCTCCGGCCAGGATGGCCACCGGGGTGGCCTGGGGTGACTCCCGACTCGCCGAGCTCGACTCCGAGCCGGGCGGGCGAGGGGCGGTTTCTTGACACCGGGGGGGGCCGATGCTACAAGCCGCGCATCGCCCCGGTCGCCGGACGGGTGCTCGGAGGTCTCGAATCGCCAGGTCACGCACGAACGAGGGGCGCCACGCATGATCGTCGGCGTCGGTGTGGACATCGTCGCAGTCGAGAGGCTCAGACGCCGCCTGGGCGAGGATCGTGAGCTTCCTACCGCCTTCATGACCCCCTCCGAGAACGCGGCTCGGGCGCACTCGACCGACCCGATAGCTCTGGCGGCGCGAGTGTTCGCGGCCAAGGAGGCGATCGTCAAGCTGCTCCGGGTCGACGGTGCCGACGGCGTGCTGCTCGGGGACATCGAGCTCCATGAGACCGACGGTTGCACCGTCCCCCGGCTCGTGGGACGGGCCTTGGCGGCGGCGCAGGGTGCGGGCGCGGATCGGATCCGTGTGGCCACGAGCGAGGCGGAAGGCAGGGCCCTCGCGGTGGCAGTGGCAGAGCGCGCGGTGATGGACGAGGAGAAGGTATGAGCAATATCGGTAGCTACGAGGAACGCTTGCAGGGCTTCGACTGGTCGATTGCGGAGCAGGAGCTCGGCTACACGCCGGGCGGACGCATCAACATCGGGTGGTACTGCTCTGACCGGATCTGCGACCTGGGCTTGGGCCAGAAGCACGCGTTGCTTTGGGAGGACGCGCAGGGCGTCGCGAAGAAGTTCACCTACGACGATCTCCGCTGCTACTCGAACAGCATCGCCGCCTTCCTCCAGGGGCTCGGGATTCAACCTGGTGAGCGGGTCTGCCTGTTCATGGACCGGGTACCGGAGCTGTACATCGGCTTCGTGGCGATCCTCAAGATGGGAGCGGTTGTCCAGCCGTTGTTCTCGGCCTTCGGGGACGAATCCTTGTGGACGCGTCTGGAGAACGCCCAAACCACCGCTATCGTGACCCAGAAGAAGCACCTGCCGAAGGTCCGCAAGATCAAGGACAAGCTTCCGTATCTCAAGCACATCATCGTCGTCGACGCACCGCAGACGACGCTCAGGGAGGGGGAGACCTCGTTCAATCTCGATGAGGCCCCCAAAGTCGACGTGTTCGAGGTCTACCCCTCGACCGCCGAGACCCCGTCGGTGCTGCACTACACCTCGGGCACCACCGGCCAGCCCAAGGGTGCCCAGCACGTGCACTATTCCATTATCTCTCAGTATCTTACAGCAAAATGGGTGCTCGATCTGCAGGCCGATGACATCTATTGGTGCAACGCCGATCCGGGCTGGGTCACCGGCACCTCGTACGGGATCATCGGGCCGTGGGCCAACGGGGTGACCCAGGCGGTGCTCGACTCGGGATTCGGTACCGAGCGTTGGTACGCCTTCATCCAGAAGTACCGCATCACCGTCTGGTACTCGGCACCGACCGCCATCCGGCTGCTGATGCGCGAGGGTACGGAGGTGGCACGAAAGTACGATCTGTCGTCGTTGCGGCACCTGGCGAGCGTCGGTGAGCCGCTCAACGCGGAGGCGGTGATCTGGTCTCAGGAAGCCTACGGACTGCAGTTCCACGACACCTTCTGGCAAACCGAGACCGGGTGCATGGTCATCACCAACTACCCCGGAATGCCGATCAAGCCCGGCTCGATGGGCAAGCCGTTCCCGGGGATCACCGCCACCGTGCTCAACCCCAGGACGTTCGAGCCGGTGAACCAGGTCGGCATGGTCGGGCTCATCGCCTTGCGACCCGGCTGGCCATCGATGATCCGCGGCTACTGGAACAACCCCACGGGGTACGCCAACAAGTTTGCGAACGGCTGGTACCTGTGCGGCGACCGGGCGTCGATCGACCGCGACGGCTACTACTGGTTCGTCGGGCGCGACGACGACGTCATCAACACCGGCGGGCATCTGGTCGGGCCGTTCGAGATCGAGTCGGCGCTGCTCGAGCACCCGGCGGTGGCGGAGTCGGCGGCGGTGGCCAAGCCCGATCCGGTCAACATGGAGGTGGTGAAGGCGTTCATCACCCTCAAGCCGGGGTTCGAGCCGTCGGACGACCTCGAGCTCGAGATCATGAACTTCATCCGCAAGCGGCTCTCGCCGTTGGCGATGCCGCAGGAGATCGAGTTCTCGCCGGGGTTGCCGAAGACGCGCTCGGGCAAAATAATGCGGAGGGTGCTGCGGGCTCGGGAGTTCGGCGAGCCCGTAGGTGACATCTCGACGCTGATGGACGAGTGAGCGAGGAAGTCGGGAGTTGAAAGTCGAGAGTCCGGTGTGACTTCCCGGCTCCATCCTCTCGACTCTCGACTCTCGGCTGGAAAGGGAGGCGGAAATGGATGAGCTGATGAAGACCGTGAGAGAGTACGTGGTTCGGGAGTACATCGAGGAGGGAGACGACCGCGAGGTGACCGACACCACGCCGCTGATTTCCGGGGGCATCGTCGACTCGTTCTCGATGGTGTCGCTCAAGCGGTTCCTCGAGCGCAAGTACCAGATCCAGATCCCGGACGCGCAGGCGACCCCCGAGGCGTTCGACTCGGTGACCAAGATCGCCGAGCTCGTGCGCCGCTTCAAGCCGGACGCGTGAGGAGGTCAGGATGGCCTACAGCGCTGCGGCTCGTGAGTCGTACCAGAGGGACCTCCAGAACCTTCGCGACGCGGGGCTCTTCAAGGAAGAGCGCTACATCCATGCCCCGCAAGGCGCCGACATCGAGGTGGAGTTTCCGGTTGGCCAGGGGGTGGCACCCAAGAAGGTGATCAACATGTGCGCCAACAACTACCTCGGGCTGTCGAGCCATCCCGAGGTGGTGGCCGCGGCGCACGCCGGCCTCGACCACCGCGGCTACGGCGTCTCCTCGGTGCGCTTCATCTGTGGCACGCAGGACATCCACCGCGAGCTGGAGGTCAAGCTCACGGAGTTTTTGGGCACCGAGGACACCCTGCTGTTCCCGTCCTGCATGGATGCCAACGCCGGTGTCTTCGAAGCGGTGCTCTCCGACCAGGACGTGATGATCTCCGACCGCCTGGTCCACGCCTCGATCGTCGATGGCATGCGGCTGTGCAAGGCGATGCAGGACACCTTCAAGCACTCGGACATGGGGCACCTGGAGGAGAAGCTCCGAGAGCACCGGGACAAGCGCCAGCGGCTGATCATCACCGACGGCGTCTTCTCCATGGACGGCGACCTCGCCAAGCTCGACGTCATCGTCGAGCTGGCCGAGAAGTATGACGCCATGGTGTTCGTCGACGACTCCCACGCCTCGGGGTTCATCGGGAAGACCGGGCGCGGTGTGCACGAGCACTGCGGCGTGATGGGGAAGATCGACATCATCACCACGACGCTGGGCAAGGCGCTGGGCGGGGCGTCCGGCGGCTGCGTGTCGGGGCGCCGCGAGCTCGTCGAGCTGTGCCGACAGCGAGCGCGGCCGTACCTGTTCTCCAACTCGGTGGCGCCGGTGATCGTGGCCGGGGCGCTCAAGGTCATGGAGCTCGTGACCCGCTCCACCGAGCGGCGCGACAAGCTCGAGGCGAACACGCTGTTCTGGCGCCAGGGCCTGAAGGATATCGGGCTCGACATCAAGGAAGGCGATAGCCCGATCGTCCCGGTGATGCTGTACAACGCCAAGCTGGCGCAGGACTTCGCCCGCGACCTGTTCGGCGAGGGGATCTACGCGGTGGGGTTCTTCTTCCCCGTGGTGCCCAAGGCGCAGGCCCGCATCCGCACCCAGCTCTCGGCCGCGCACGACCGGCACCACCTCGAAAAGGCGCTCGCGGCGTTCCGGAAGATCGGAGCGAAGTACGGCGTCCTCGGCTTGACCAAAAGCCAGATCATCGAGAAGTACGGTCTCTGACCGCCCACCCACCCGGTCGAGCGTCGAGAGTCCAGAATCGAGAGTCCCCCGCCCACCCGTT
>JAAYVZ010000270.1 GCA_012516935.1 Holophagae bacterium | reverse complement strand
GTTGTCGTGGCTCGTTCACCCCCGCCAACCAACGACCATCAACCAACGACTACCGTCAAGCGGCGGCGCAGGGCGGCGAGCTCGTCGCGCAGGGCCTGCGGGAGCTTGTTGCCAAAGCGGGCGTAGTGCGTGTCGATCTGCTCGCAGTTGGCGAGCCACCCGGCCACAGCGATGGCCGGACACTGCCGTGCCGGGGTGGTGAAGCGGGCGTTGGGGTGCGCAGCCTTGCGCCCGCACCCCGGCTGCCACGGGCGCCGGATCGGGTCCATGCGTGCTGCTGCATCCGCTCGGCCACTGACCGCCGGCCTCGAACCGCCGTCGCAACTTGTGGGCATTGCCTGCGTTCAGTTCGGCTACACTGCCGGCATGGTCGGTGACACCTGCTCGGGCCGTCGAGATACCCTCCTCGACCAGCGCGTCCAGCACTCAGACCGACGATGGAGCGGCGATCGACCAAGGGGTCGCAGATGACCCATGAGTCTCGCGGCCGCGACCTCTTCATCGTCGACAACAGCGTCTCCGGCTGGACCGGCCTGCGGTACCTGGAGGAGTGGGCCTCCATCGCCCGGGCCTTCGACATCGCCACAGGGTTCTTCGAGATCGGCTCGTTGCTCGCCCTGGACGGCAGGTGGCAGCAGCTCGACAAGCTCCGCATCCTGATGGGCGCCGAGACAACGCAGCGCACGAGGCGGGTTCTCCTCGATGCAGTTCGCGCGCAGGCCCTTGGTGCGCTCGACCGCAGCCTCGAAGAGACCAAGAACACCAACCCATTCCTTGCCGGTGTCCCGGCCATCGTCGAGGCCCTGCGGTCACGCCAGATCGAGTGCCGCGTGTACGACCGCGAGAAGTTCCACGCCAAGGCGTACATCACGCATGCCAAGCTCGAGGTCGTCGGGTCCCAGGCGCTCGTGGGGTCGAGCAACTTCACCCTACCGGGACTCACGCAGAACATCGAGCTCAACGTACAGATCCAGAGCGCCCGTGAGGTCGCCCAGCTTCAGGAGTGGTTCGAAGCACACTGGCAGCAGGCCAGCGAGGTCACCGACGCCATCGTCGAGTGCATCGAGCGCCACACCCGCCTGTACACGCCGTTCGAGGTCTATGGCAAGGCGCTGCAAGAGTTCTTCCGCGGTCGCGAGCTGACGGCGACGGAGTGGGATGAGACCCGCTCGAAGATGTTCCCACGCCTCGACCGGTACCAGCAGGAGGCGTACTGGGCGTTGATGAAGATCGCCCGTCAGTACGGCGGTGCGTTCCTCTGCGACGGTGTGGGCCTCGGCAAGACCTTCGTCGGCCTCATGCTGATCGAACGGCTCGTTCTTCACGAGGGCAAGCGGGTCGTGCTGTTTGCCCCCAAGGCCTCCAAGGAAGCGGTGTGGGAGCCGCACCTGCGTGAGTGGCTGCCACACATTGGCGGTGTGGGGGGCAGCGCCGACTTCTCGAACCTCGCTGTCTTCAGCCACACCGACCTCGGGCGGCACGGCGATTTCCCGGAGCGGTTCAAGCGCATCACCGAGCTGGCGGACGTGGTCGTGGTCGACGAGGCCCATCACTTCCGCAACCCGGGCCGGCGCAGCGCTGAGGGGGAGGGCCACCCGTCGCGCTACTGGCAGCTTTTTGACCTCCTCGATGCCTCGGTCCGCCCGAAGACGCTCTTTCTTTTGACGGCGACCCCGATCAACAATCGCCTCGCTGACTTTCGCCACATGACCGAGCTGTTCACCAGGGGTGAAGAAGCCTACTTCGCCCGTACCCTCGGGGTGAACAACCTCCGGGCTCACTTCAACTCCATGGAGAAGGCACTGCGCAGCCAGGTCGACCTCAGTGTTGGCGACCTGACCGAGCACCTGGTCGAGGCCCAGGCACTGCTTTCCGCAGACGAGTTCTTCCGCCACCTCGTCGTGCAGCGCAGCCGCGCCTATGCCCGCGAGAGCCAGCTCCGCGATACCGGCAAGGCCACCGCCTTTCCCGAGCGCCGACCCCCGCAGGTGGCCGCCTACTCGATCCGGACCACCTACGGTCGTCTTCTCGACATCTTCGAGCGTGCGTTCACAAAGACGAACCCCCTCTTCACGCTGCCCATGTATTACCCCCTCGCTTGGTACGAGGGACCGGACACCTCCATCGACCCCCTGGAGCAAGGGCGTCAGAAGCAGGTCGTTGGCCTCATCCGCACGCAGTTCCTCAAGCGATTCGAAAGCTCGGTCGCCGCCTTCGAGATGTCCTGCAGCCGTCTCGTGCGCAAGCTCCTCGCCTTCCTCGAGGTACACAGCGAGACCGAGCCCGAGAAGAAACGCTTGGAGCGATGGCGTCTGCAGAATGCCGAGATCCTCGGCTTCCTGCAGCAGCTTAGCTTGGACCTCTGGGGCCAGGAGCGGGAGGAGCCCGAGGAGGAGGACGTCGTCCCGGAGGAGATGCTCGCGAGCATCGAGCGCCTGGACCGTGAGGAATTCAACGTGGCCGAGATGATGTTGGAGACATTCCTCGACCTCGACCAGCTCGCCCGGTTCTTAGCCGAGGCGCGTCAGTTCGAGCCGCGCCACGACGACAAGCTCCAGAAGCTCATCCGTCTGCTCAAGTCCAAGGAGCTGGCCGGTCAGAAGGTGCTCATCTTCACGGAGTTCGCCGACACGGCCCGCTACCTCAAGCGGCAGCTCGACAAGGCCGGCATTGACGGTGTGGCTCAGGTGGACAGCGGCACCAAGGGCAACCGCGCCGACATCATTCAGCGCTTCTCGCCGTATTACAACGGTGCGACCTCGGCAACCCTCGCCGCCCAGGGCTGCCAGGAGATCCGCATCCTCATCTCCACCGACGTCCTGTCCGAAGGTCTCAACCTTCAAGACGCCTCCCGCATGGTCAACTACGACATCCACTGGAACCCGGTCCGCCTGATGCAACGCATCGGCCGCGTGGACCGGCGCATGAACCCAGCCGTGGAAGCGCAGCTCGTCGCCGACCATCCAGAGGCCGCGTCCTCCCGCGGCAAGGTCAGCTTCTGGAACTTTCTCCCCCCCGACGAGCTGAATGCCCTGCTCTCCCTGTACACCTGCGTGACCCGTAAGACCCTGCTCATTTCCAAGACCTTCGGTATCGAGGGCAAGAAGCTCCTGACTCCCGAGGACGACTACGCGGCGCTGAAGGAGTTCAACCACGCCTACGAGGGGACCCGCAGCGCCGTCGAGGACATGCACCTCGAGTACCAGGCGCTGCTGCAGGCTGACCCCGAGCTGGAAGACCGGCTCAGAAGCCTCCCCGGCGCCACCTTCAGTGGCCGCACGAGGCCAGCGAAGGGCGTCCGGGGCGTGTTCTTCTGCTACGCCCTACCGGCGCTCGACAAGGAACGGGGCGAGTTCACCGAGGCGGCCGGCACCACCCGCTGGTACCTCGTCGACCTGGATCGCGACACGGTGCTTGAAGAACCAGCCGAAATCGTCGCCAGCATCCGATCGACGCACGACACACCGCGCCGTTGCACCATGGAGCAGCACACGCTGATCGAGATCCGGGTCAGGGTCGAGAAGCACATCAAAAACACCTACCTCAAGCGCGTCGACGCGCCCGTGGGGGTCAAGCCGGTGCTCAAGTGCTGGATGGAGCTGACGTGAGAGGCCTGGATCGCTACGACGCGTCGGGGCTCGTCGAGGCCCAGGTCCAGCCGGGCTCACGCGGCCGGGTCCTGCGGAACCTGCTCGGGGTAACCCGAAGACGCGAGATGGACCGCCTCGAGGCGCAGGCCCAGTACCGCGCCATGGAGCGCATGCTCGGCGAGTACGGGCCTGGGCATCGCTTCACCGCTGCCGACGTCTGCCATGTCCATCGCACCTGGTTGGAGGAGATCTACGAGTGGGCCGGCGAGTACCGTCAGGTGAACCTGAGCAAGGGCGACCTCCCGTTTGCCGCAGCGGCGCGGGTGCCGTGCCTGATGGCGAAGTTCGAACGAGAAGTGCTCACCGCCAACACCCCGTGCGCCGGGATGGACACCGGCCGGCTGGCCTCGGCCCTGGCGATGGTTCATACCGAGCTGATCCTGATTCATCCCTTCCGTGACGGCAACGGTCGGGCGGCGCGGATGCTCGCGGTGCTGATGGCCGCGCAGGCCGGCCTCCCGCTGCTCAACTTCTCCGGCGTGAGGGGAAGGGCGCGTTCGGGGTACTTCGCGGCGGTGCGATCCGGGCTGGACCGTGACTACGCCCCAATGACGGGCGTGTTTCTGGCCGTGATCCGCCGGACCTTGAAGACCTCTGACGGGGGCGGGAGGTCGGCTGCGAAGGCTCGGCTGGCAGCAGGTCCTGGGGGTCGAGGTGGACGCCCTCGATCGCCGTCGAGGAGGTCACGCAAACCGACAGGAGCCGGCAGCGTCGAGCCGGATCACTGAGGTGCGGATTACTCTTCAGAAGGGTTACTCTCACCTAGCCATGATACCGGATCGCGGGGGTGGACGGTATGAACGGGCATGATCGGGAGCGGCTTCGCGACATCCGGAGCTTTTCTTCTCTCGTCGCGTTTCTGCGCGACGACATGGGCTGGCCGATCGGACGGGCCGACTTCGAGGAGCTGACCTTCGAGTACACGGCCGAGGAGCTCGGCATCGACACGAGAAACGCGGCCAAGATCTAGGAGATCAAGCGCCTCCGGCCGCTTTCGCCGACCCAGCCGTGGGGCATCTTCTTCGTCAAGTTCGAGCCGAAGCGGCTTCCCGTGGTCGCTCTCCGGCGCATCCTCAGCCAGGTCGCGCTCAAAAAGCGCGCCTCCGCCAACAGCTCCGAGCGCCAAGCTTGGGCCGCGGGCGACCTGCTTTTCGTCTCCAACTACGGGGATGGGGACGAGCGCCAGATCAGCTTCGCCCACTTCTCGACGGCCCCGGAGGGTCGCGACCTGCCGACCCTCAAGGTGCTCGGCTGGGACAACCGCGACACCGCGCTGCACCTCGATGCCGTCGCCAGGGAGCTACGGGAGCACCTCTCTTGGCCGGCGAACGAGAACGACGTCGACGCCTGGCGCGAGCAGTGGCGCGCCGCGTTCACCCTCCGCCACCGCGAGGTCGTCACCACCTCGAAGCAGCTCTCGATCCGGTTGGCGGAGCTCGCCCGCTCCATTCGCGATCGCATCAAGACCGCCCTGGCCATCGAGACCGAGAACGGCCCGGTCACCCAGCTCATGAAGGCGTTCCAGACCGCGCTCGTTCACGACCTCGACGCCGATGGCTTCGCCGACATGTACGCGCAGACGATCGCCTACGGGTTGCTTTCGGCGCGCATCGCCGACCCGCAGCGCAAGACAGGGGACGACTTTGCCGCGCATATGCGCACCAACCCCTTCCTCCGCGAGCTGATGGAGGTCTTCCTCAAGGTCGGCGGCCGGCACGGCAAGCCGGGTGGGCCGAGCATCGATTTCGACGAGCTGGGCGTCTCGGAGGTCGTCGAGCTGCTCGACGACGCCAACATGGAGGCCGTCGTCTCGGACTTCGGCGACCGCAACCCGCAGGAAGACCCGGTCATCCACTTCTACGAGCTCTTCCTCAAGGAGTACGACGCAAAAAAGCGCATGCAGCGCGGCGTCTTCTACACCCCACGCCCGGTGGTCTCCTACATCGTCCGCTCGGTGGACGAGCTGCTGCGCACCGAGTTCGGCCTGGAGGATGGCCTTGCCGACACCACCACCTGGGGCGAGATGGTCATTCGCCACAAGGATCTGAAGATTCCCGAGGGCCTGTCGCCCAGCCAGGACTTCGTCCAGATCCTGGATCCTGCGACCGGCACCGGCACGTTCCTGGTCGAGGTCATCGACCTCATCCACAAGACGCTCGTCGCCAAGTGGCGAAAGCAAGGCCACGGCGAGAAGAACATCGACGCGCTGTGGAACGAGTACGTGCCGAAGCACCTGCTGACGCGGCTGCACGGCTACGAGCTGCTGATGGCGCCCTACGCCATTGCGCACCTCAAGATAGGCCTCAAGCTTTACGAGACGGGCTATCGCTTCGGGAGCGACGAGCGGGCGCGGGTGTACCTGACGAATGCACTGGAGCGTGCTAGCGATGTCGGGCAGATGAACCTTGAAGGATTTATGCCGGCACTGGCGCAAGAGGCACAGGCGGTGAATCAGGTCAAGCAAAGCGCGCACTTCACCGCCGTGATTGGCAATCCGCCTTATTCGGCTTCGCTATCCGAACCCGAATGGCTGATGCGGCTGCTTGACGACTGGAAACAGGGTCTCAATGAAACGAAGATCGACCTGAATCGAGAGGAATGGAAATTCCTCCGGTTCGCCCAACATCAATGCACTGTTACCGGCGTCGGAATCGTGGGAGTCATTGTCAACCGTGACTTTCTCGATGGCATTGTGAAACGGCGAATGCGAGAACATCTGGGAGAGGTATTCCCGCTCCGCATTGTGGTTGATTTAAACGGAGACGTAAAAGGCAACATCGCTGACGAGAACGTTTTCGAGATCGAACAGGGTGTTGCTATCGCTGTTCTCTGCAGGAAAGGAGTCAGTCCTCGGCTTCGGTTCATGTCCTGCGTAGGTACGCGTACGCAGAAGTACGGTGATTTAGCAGCTATGGAGCCAATCAATATAGCACTCACTGACATTGCATCTTCTCCCCCGTACTTCCGATGGGTTCCGTATTCTTCTATGTGCACGGCGAGTGCGGCAGCCGAATACTCAGGATGGCTGCCGATCAAATCGGTGTTTGAGGTCGCGACATCTGGTATTCAATCAAAACGCGATCGTTTATGTGTTGCGTTCACACGTACAGAGATGTGGGAGCAGGTGCAGCGCTTTGCATCCCTTCCCGCAGAACGAGCCCGAGATGAGTTCGAGCTCGGTAGGGATGGCCGAGATTGGACGGTTGTAGGTGCGAAGGCTGACCTCGCGGCAAGCGGGCCTAGTCAACGTTTTCTCAGCCCGATTCTCTACCGCCCGTTTGACCCGCGTTCGACAGTTGCTAGACACGCGCTGGCATAGAACGATTGACACCGCAGAGGGTTGCGGTTGAGATTGCTGGTTTTCGCGTGTTACTAGGCGGCGGGCTGGTCGGACGTGGTGCTGGAGGGGGCCGCAGCGGCG
>JAAYVZ010000269.1 GCA_012516935.1 Holophagae bacterium | reverse complement strand
GGAGGCGGCGATCTCGTCGAGGATCGCCAGCAGCAGCGCGAGGTCCATGAGGCCGCCGGGTCGCTCGAGCGTCGGGTTGGGGCAGAACTCGCAGGCGAAGTTGCAGTGGCTGGTTACCTCGACGTGGATCCGCTCGAGCGGCAGGCGCGGCCGGTCACAGCGGCGCACGGTCGTGTTGCGTCCCCCCATCGCCGTGAACGGTAGCATGCCCGGGAATCTCGGGTAGCTCCCGTGCGTCGACAATCGAGCGGCGTTGTCGCCGTCGGGGGTGGGAGATGCACGTGCTCAACGCGGTGGTGCTGGATCGGCAGGAGCTGTCGCCGTACACCCTGGTGCTGCGGGTAGCGCCAATCGGGTGGGAGCTGCCGGAGTTCCGACCGGGCCAGTACGCGGTGTTGGGGCTCGTGGCTTCCTCGCCATCGAGATCCGGTCACCCCGATGAGCAAAGCCTGGTGCAGCGCGCCTACTCGATCGCCTCCGGCTCCCGGCAGCGCGACCACCTGGAGTTCTGCGTCACCCGCATCCGCTCGGGCGAGCTCTCGCCACACCTGTGCGAGCTGCAACCCGGCGATCGGCTGCACCTGCGCCCGTACTTCTCCGGGACGTTCACGCTCGACCGCGTGCCCGCCGACCAGCACCTCGTGCTGATCGCCACCGGCACCGGCCTCGCCCCATACATGAGCATGCTGCGTACCCATCTCGAGGCCCGCTCCGGGCGCAACCTCGCAGTCGTGCACGGCGCGCACCTCGTCGCCGACCTGGCGTACCGCGACGAGATCGAGGCTACGCTTCGCGACCACCGGCACCTGAGCTACCACCCGGTCGTCTCGGCGCCCGAGCCGGAAGCGAATTGGTCGGGGCGCGTGGGTCGTGTCCAGGACGTGTGGCGGGCCCATGCGATCGGCACCCACTGGGGGTTCGAGCCCTCTCCGGCCAACACCCACGTGCTACTGAGCGGCAACCCGAAAATGGTGGACGAGATGACGGTGCTCCTCCAGGCCGAGGGGTTCCGCGCCGACCGCCCCGGCTCGGCTGGCGAGGTCCACGCCGAGCGCTACTGGTGAGCCGAGCATGCGGCTTTCCGGCTGGTGTACCTTTCGCGGGTGCTGTGCTACCGGTCTTCCGAGAGTGATCGAGTCGCCCTGTTGGCCGATGCGGCTGCCCACGTCTGCCGCGAGCTGCTCGCCGCCCTACCCGAGGCTGTCGGTGTTCCCGTTTCCGTGCGCGTCCGCCACAGCGTGTGGGCGACGCACTACCGTCCTCCTCACCCGTCGTGCCCACACCGGCCACACGTGATCCAGATCGGCACCCGAATGGTCGCCCACCAGCTCGAGGCTGCTGCAGCCTCCGACACCGCCGGGCGCGAGCGGCGCCGGTTCGGCCTCGACCGGCCGTGGGGCGACACCCCGCGGGCCCGCCTGGCCTGTGTGCTCGTGCACGAGATCGCCCACCTCGTGACCCACCTCCGGCACCAGCCCGAGCGGCGTCTTCGTACCCACGGGCGGGAGTTCCAGGCGGTTCTGCTCGAGCTCCACGCCCGCGGCTTCGCCCGCCGCGCCTGGGAGGGCCTACGCGATCTGGCTCCGGCGCCCGAGCTGGACCGCCCGTTTCCGCCCAACCACGGTGCCCCGACGTTGCGCCGGCGGCCGTCGCGGCCGACCCGGTCGCCGCACCCCGCCACCACCGCCGTGGCACCGGGGGACCGGGTGGTCTGGCCCGACCACCGCGGCGGCAGCCACACCGGGACGGTACGGCGTGTCAACCGGCGCACCGTCACGGTAACCGAGGACGGACGACCGCCGCATCAGTGGTGGCGTGTCCCTCCGCATCTGTTGCGTCGGCGGGGGTAACCCGCCGCAGGGTCGAGAGTCGAGAGCCTTCCCCCACACCCCCCACACAGCACGGCTTTCCATCCCCCTCCTCCGCCCCTCCGCCTGAACCGACCTGATCTTGAACGTGGCCCTGGACTTGGTCGTGGAAGTGGTCGTCGACAGGGCCTGGCGGGAGCCTCCGCGGCCACTCCTGCCGCGGCGGTAGAATCTGCCCATGATCGAGCCACACATCGACCGCGCCGACCTCGAGACCTGGGCCCGTATCCTCCTCGACCACTCGCTGGGCGGGATCTCGCCCGGCGATCGTGTGATGATCAAGGGCGAGCGGATCTGCTGGCCGCTCATGGCGGTGCTCGAAGAAGGCGTGATCGCCGGAGGCGGCGTGCCCGACGTGCTCGTGGTCCCGCCCAACAACGAGCGAGGACGGGTGTGGTCCGCGACCATGGCGCGGCTCGGCACACCCGAGCAGCTGGCCGCCGTACCCGACTGGCACCGGGCGCGCTACGAGAGCATGCAGAAGTACATCGAGGTGCTCGGTGCAGAGGATCCCTCGACGTACGCCGACCTCGAGCCCGGACAGCTCCAGGCACTGGCCGCGTCCGACCGGCCGTTCGCGAACCTGCGCCTGGCTCGCACCTGGACGCTCACGCTCTACCCGACGCCGGGCTTCGCGGCAATGGAGGGGCTGCCGCTCGAGGAGTACGTGCGCGAGATCGTGGCCGCCTCGACGACCGACCCGCGCCCACTACGCGACGCCGAGGAGCGGCTGGCGCCGTTGTTTCGTGACGGCACACGCATGACCGTCGTGACGACCCGCCCCGGCGACGACCGCGAGCTCGTGCTCTCCCTCGGCATCGCTCCGTCGCTGCCAGCACTCTCGTACGGCTTGCGCAACTTCCCCGATGGCGAGATCTTCACCAGCCCCGACGCCCGCGCCACCGAGGGAGAGCTGTACCTCGATCTGCCGGTATCGTACGGCGGCCGCGACATTCAAGGGGTCTACCTCCGCTTCGTCGGCGGCCGGATCGTCGAGCACTCCGCCCGCGTCGGGGGAGACCGGCTGGCGGCGATCGTCGAGACCGACGAGGGCTCCCACCGCCTCGGGGAGGTCGCCCTCGGCATGAACCCGGGGTTTCGGCGGGCGTTCAAGCACCCACTACTGGTCGAGAAGGTCGGCGGCACGCTGCACGTGGCGATCGGTCAGAGCTACGAGCGCGCCTTCGTCGAGGACCCGGCCAGTGCCGAAGGCCGGCAGCACATCGCCGAGCTCGAAGCGGCCGGGGTTTTCAACCGCTCGGCCCAACACGTCGATATCGTCGCCGACTTCCGCCCCGGCGGCTGCGGCCGCCGCGTGCTGGTCGACGATCGTGAGCTGGTGATCCGTGACGGCGTGTGGGCTCCGGGCTAGATCCTGGGGGCCTCTCCCTCGCACCCTGCTCACCCGACCCGCCCCGTGATCGGTGGCTGACGGCTGGTTTTCCCCCTCGCCCCCCACACGGCCAGGCCTTTCACCCCCTCCGCCGCCGCTCCGCCCGGCGTAGTCTGGACCCAGCCGTGGTGCTGGGCGTCGACACGGTCGTGCAACTCGACCGAAACCCGAGTTCAGGACCACGCCCAGGTCTTGGTTCGGGAGCGCTACCCCCGCTTCTTCACGAAAGTGCCGGCGCGGTACTCACGGAAGGCGGTCTCGAGCTCCTCCTCGGTGGTCATGACGACCGGGCCGTACCACGCCACCGGCTCGCGCAGCGGCTTGCCGGCGAACAGCAGAAACCGCATCCCGAGCGGGCCGGCGGCGGCGGCCACGGCGTCACCGTCGCTCAGCACGGCGAGCTGCCCGTCGGTGAGCGCTCGACCGCTCGACGCCCCGAACCTTCCGTCTCCGTCGATCACGTACGCCAGCGCCGTGTGGCCATTGGGCACAGCGTGCTCGAACGCTACCCCGGGCGCGAGCGTCACGTCGAGAAAGGTCGGCTGCGCCATCACCTCCGTGACCGGCCCCACGGCGCCGCCGACCACCCCGGCAATGACCCTGACCTTGACGCCGGTGGTCGGGGTCACCTCCGGGATCGTCGCCGCCACTACCTCCTGGTAGCGCGGGTCCATTATCTTGGCGGCCGCCGGCAGGTTCACCCATAGCTGGAACGCCCGCGCCCGCCCCTCGTAGCGCTGCGGCATCTCCTGGTGGACGATGCCCGAGCCGGCCGTCATCCACTGCACGTCGCCGCCCGAGATCGTGCCGCGGTTGCCGAGGCTGTCGCCGTGCTCGACCGAGCCGGCCAGCACGTAGGTGACGGTCTCCATCCCGCGGTGCGGGTGCCAGGGAAACCCGGCGAGGTAGTCGGCCGGGTCCTCCGAGCCGAAGTCGTCGAGTAACAGGAACGGGTCAAGCGCCGCGTCCACCTGGCCGAAGACCCGCTGCAGGCGCACCCCGGCGCCTTCGACGGTCGGCCGGCGGGTGAGGATACGGGTGACGGCTCGGGCCTCTGACATCGTGGTTTCACCTCCAGGAAACGACAACGTGGGCACGGGCTCGGGCATGCCCGCGGGTTGACGCCACGGGCGGGGAAGGCTGTAATGCTCGTCCCGTGGTGGGAGGGAGGCTTCCGATGACCGTTCCGACGACAGGCACACCGAGCACCAACCCGACCCTGGCCGCGTGGGTCGATGATTGGGTCAGTCACTGCCAACCCGACGCTGTCCACTGGTGCGACGGCTCCCCGGCCGAGTACCAGGAGATGTTGCGCCTGATGGTGCATGCCGGCACCGCGATTCCGCTCGATGCGAGCAAGCGCCCGAACAGCGTGCTCGTGCGTTCGGATCCCGGCGACGTCGCACGGGTCGAAGACCGCACCTACATCTGCGCGCGTTCGCAGTCGGACGCCGGGCCGACCAACAACTGGACGGACCCCGAACAGATGCGCGCCACCCTACGGCAGCTTTACGCCGGCTGCATGAAGGGGCGCACCCTGTACGTGATCCCCTACAGCATGGGTCCGGTGGGCTCGCCGATCGCCGGTATCGGGGTCGAGATCACCGACTCGCCGTACGTCGTCGCCAACATGCACACCATGACCCGCGTCGGCACTCGGGTGCTCGAGGTGCTCGGCGACAGCCCCGCTTTCGTGCGCGGCATGCACTCGGTCGGGGCACCGCTCAAAGAGAACCAGCCCGATGTACCGTGGCCGTGCGATGCATCCAACAAGTACATCACCCACTTTCCCGAGACACGCGAGATCCAGTCGTATGGCTCCGGGTACGGCGGCAACGCGCTGCTCGGCAAGAAGTGCCACGCCCTGCGCATCGCCTCGGTGCAGGCGCGCGACGAAGGGTGGCTCGCCGAGCACATGCTCATCCTCAAGCTCACGAGCCCGGCGGGCGAGGTGCGGTACATCACGGGAGCTTTCCCCTCCGCCTGCGGCAAGACCAACCTCGCGATGCTCATCCCCACCGTCCCTGGATGGAAGGTCGAGACGATCGGCGACGACATCGCCTGGATGAAGTTCGGGCCTGACGGCCGTTTGTACGCGATCAACCCCGAGGCGGGGTTTTTCGGTGTCGCTCCGGGCACCTCGATGCAGTCCAACCCCAACGCGCTGCTCACCGCGCGCGCCAACTCGATCTTCACCAACTGCGCCCTGACCACCGACGGCGACGTGTGGTGGGAACAGATGACCGAGAGGGAGCCGGCCTCGCTCATGGACTGGATCCGGCGGCCGTGGCAGCCGGGGTGTGGGCGCAAGGCCGCGCACCCCAACGCCCGCTTCACCACCCCGGCGCGGCAGTGTCCGGCCATCGCCCCGGAGTGGGAGGACCCCAAAGGCGTGCCGATCTCCGCCATGCTGTTCGGTGGCCGGCGGGCCGGCGTGGTACCGCTGGTGTGCGAGGCGTTCGGCTGGCAACACGGCGTGTTCCTCGGCTCGATCATGTCCTCCGAGACCACCGCGGCCGCCGCCGGCAAGGTCGGCGAGCTGCGCTTCGACCCGTTCGCCATGCTGCCGTTCTGCGGCTACCACATGGGCGACTACTTCGCCCACTGGCTCAAGGTGGGCCAGCGCACGAGCCCCGACAAGCTCCCGCGCCTGTACTACGTCAACTGGTTCCGCCGCGACGCCGAAAACCGCTTCCTGTGGCCTGGCTACGGCGAGAACTCCCGTGTCCTCAAGTGGATATTCGAGCGCTGCACGGGCGGTGGCGCCGCGGTCCAGACGGCGATCGGCACCGTTCCCGCTCCGGGTGCCATCGACACCGAGGGGCTCGCCATCGCCCCCGGGGCGATGGAGGAGCTGCTGCGCGTCGACGTGCCCGGGTGGCTCGCCAACTGCGAGCAAATCGACACGCACTACGCCCGCTTCGGCGACAGGCTCCCGCAAGCCCTGCGCGACGAGCTCGCCGCCCTGCGCCGCCGCTTGACGGCAGTTGTTGGTTGATGGTCGTTGGCTACCCCTTCCACCACGATAGGCATGTCGGGAGCCGATGCACCGGCTCCGAGGATGTACACGGTCCGGGTGCCGGCTAGCGCATCGAGCAAAGCCAAAACCGCAGGAGGTGTTGTCACGCCGTACGTCACAGGGCGAGCACCTCGACCAGCTCGGCGACGACTTGGAGCTGGTCTGCTTCGTCGGCGGTCAGGATGATTGGGGCGAAGGCGGGGTTGAGGGGCTTGAGCGTGATGGCGGTGTGGCGCCAGGAGTCACCTTCGGTAGTCTTCGCGCTCTCGTAGCGCTTGACGGTGTAGCGGTGGCCGGTCTCGGGATCGACCTGGTCGCGGAGCTGGACGAGGACGGTCTTGCCGTGGCGGGAACCCTCGACGGGGGCTGCGAAAAGGCAAAAGGAGCCGTCCGGGATGGCAGGCTCCATTGACGTGCCGACGACCTGGGCGACGAACATTCCCCGGCGCAGCCGACGCGCCGAGCGGATCTCGACCCACTCGAAATCGTCATCATCGACGTGCTGTGGATCGCCGAAGGCGCCGGCGGCGGCCTTCAGGGGGACCAACGGCACGCAGGTCACGTACCGCGATTCGGCGTCCGGGACGACGACTCGCGGGCGGAACGGCGCCGGTGCGACGACCTGATCGGTAAAGAGCTGCCCCTGCACGGCAGGGCGCGTGAGCTGCCAGGGCTCGGGCTCCTGCTTCTCTCGCCGCCGGTTCTAGATTGGACAGAAGCGCCGGTTGACATTGGACACCCTGAGGGTGCCCGGATCCGGTGCTGGGAGGTGAAGGGAGTATCCG
>JAAYVZ010000268.1 GCA_012516935.1 Holophagae bacterium | reverse complement strand
GGCCGGTCCGGGAGCGCAGACGGTCGACCACGGCGTCCTTGACCACGAGCGCCGCGAACCCCGAGTTGCGAAACGCCTGGGTGCGTCCCGCGGCATCGACCACGATCGTCTGCTCGGGCCGAACCCAGTCTTCCCAGGCCACGGCCGAAGCCAGGGCGAAAAGCGCCTCGCGGCCCCCTGCCTCGCCCTGGGTGAGGTGGAGCAGCACCCGCATCGCCGCCCGCAGGCCGACGTTGGCGCGATAAACCTCCTCCAGGCCGCCGCTGAACTCCACCACCCCTCGGCCCTCCTCGACGCCTGCGGCCCCCATCGCCCGCAGTTCGGCGCCTACGACCCCCTCCAGACCTCGCGAGCAGGTCGCCAACAGTCGCCAGGCTCGCCTACCCGGCCGCTGGTCGAGGGTCGAAAGCGACGTCATGGATGTGGTCGAGAGCACGGCTCCCACCGAGCCCCTTCCTCGGCGGCAGCGAGCACCGCCGCAACCACCGTGTCGCCCTTCACCCCTGTGGCCGCGAGCGAAGCGAGCAGGCTGCCTTCGCGGTCGTCAGGGTCGGGCTCGACGGTGGCGTCCACGATCTCGGCCGGCTGCGCCGTACGGAAACCGAGCGAGCACGGCCCAAGCACGATCCCGGCTGTGCGCACGGGAAGCCCGAACGTGCGGCACGACAGTGGCCGAAACGCGTATAGCTCACACCACCCACTGGTGGAATCCAACGCCGGACACGGCTCCCCGGCGTGACGCCGAAAAAACCTCTCCCTTGCCTCGTCGTCGTCGTCGAGTCTGGCGTCGCCAGCACTGCCCGGGAAATCGCCCTCCAAGCGCCGCCAAGCGTCCCGCGCCCGCCCCTGCAACCGCTCGGCCCGCGCCGCGTCGATCGAGCGCAGAGCTCGGAGGCCGCTTCGCAGGCGGACCGCGTCCAGGGGCGTGATGTCGAACGGGCCGATGCAGCAGGGTGTGCAACCCGGTCGGCACACCAGGTGCGGGCCCGCGCGCTGCACTCCTCGCCTCAGCGCCGCGTCCACCTCGGCCAGCAGGGCTCGGTCCTGAGCAAGGACCTCGGCCGTCGCCACGCACCACGAGAGATCCAGCATCGCGGCAGTGTACTGCCCTTTCGACCACAGCGGGGCCGCGTTGATGATGTCGTGAAGGGTCCTCCCGAGCCGTGCCGGTGGGTGTCGAGAGGTCCACCTCCACGATCCATCGTGCAGCGCACCTCGTGCGGATTCCCGGGCCGAGGCGCGCCCCGAAACCCGTCACATCGCCAGGGAGCGGCGCCCGAGCCGGCTCCTGGCTGGGGGCTATTCGGAGGCCGAGGCGCAAGGCGCGAGCTGCGACACGAAGGCGTGGGCGGCGGCGAGCTCCTCCGGCAGGCGGCCGTCCTCGGACGCCCACCCCATCACCACCGAGACGGCGTGGATCTGCTCGCCGCCCGGTCCGGTGATCAGGTCGCGCGGCCGAAAAACCCCGCGTACATCGGCGGCTTCGACCACCAACACCGGTCGCCCGGGCGAAGCCGCCTCGTGCTCGTCGGTCAGTACCGCGCTGCCGCCATCCTCCTGCATCAGCACCACGCGCATCCCGCCTCCGGGTACTGGGTTTTCGGGAACCACGAGAAAGTGGCGGGGCTGAGTGGACTCGAACCACCGACACGCGGTTTAGGAAACCGCTGCTCTATCCAAACTGAGCTACAGCCCCATCACCCACGATCGTAGCCGACTGGACCCTGGCTGGCAACGGCTACCAGGGGGTGCGTTGGATCGCGAACCCACCCTCGAGAGGCCCGTCCCAGGGCCCAATTTCGATGTCCGCGACCTTCGAGATCGGCGGCCCCTGCCACAGGCGGCCGAGCAATGCCTCGACAGCGCCGACCTCACCGCGCGCCACCACCTCGACGCGCCCGTCCGGCAGGTTGCGCACCCAACCGTCGAGCCCGAGCGCTCGCGCTTCACGCGCCGTGAAGTAGCGGTAACCGACGCCCTGCACACGACCACTCACTAGGTAGTGGCAGGTCATCACCCTCATGGAGCCCTGCCACCTGCTGTCGCCCGCGGCTCAGGAGGACGACACGCCATTGGGATACCCTGCCTTGCCAACCAGTGGGACGAACGTCACGGGGCCGTGAACGGATTGCTCGAAGTACTCGCTCCGCCGTACGAGCAGGTGCAGTTCCTGACGCCGCAGATCCCCCACCGGGATGACCAAGCGCCCGCCCTCGACGAGTTGCTCTTTCAGTGCCTGCGGTATGGCGGGGGCCGCCGCCGCGACGATGATGACATCGAACGGTGCTTGCGCCCGCCAGCCGAGCGTGCCGTCCATGACTTGGATCGAGACGTTGCGGAAGCCGAGCTGGGCGAGGCGGGTGCGAGCGCCCTCCGCCAAACGCGGCAGTCGCTCGACCGAGAAGACGAAGCGGGCCAGCCGCGCCAGCACCGCCGCCTGGTACCCCGAGCCGGCGCCGATCTCGAGCACCCGTTCCCGCTCGCCGACCGCCGCCAGCTCCAGCATCCGCGCCACCACCGACGGCTGCGAGATGGTCTGCCCATCGCCGATCTCGAGCGGGTAATCCTCGTAGGCCTGAGGAAACAGCGACGGCGGCACGAAGACCTCACGCGGCACGGCGGCAATGGCATCCAGCACTCGCTCGTCACGCACTCCGACCGTTGCCCGCAGGTACTCGACGAGCAGCCGCCGACGCATCGGCACACCCGCACTCACGGTGTCTCCTCCAGCTCCCATCCCGGGTCGTTGCGCAGGGCCTCGAGGCTGGAGAGATCGGTCATGTCGCGCTGCAGCGGCGTCACCGAAACGTAGCCATCGGCAATCGCCATGAAGTCGGTACCCGGGATGCGCTGCCACACCGGCTCGCCGCCGCCGATCCAGTAGCACTTCTTGCCCCGCGGATCGGTCCCTTCGATCACCCCCTCGGTATAGCGATGCTTGCCGAGCCGGGTCAACCCGACACCCCGTGGCGGACCCGGAGGCACGTTGACGTTCAGCAGCGTACCGGCCGGCATACCGCGAGCGAGCACCCGTTCGGCCAGCCAGCGGGCGCAACGGGCGGCGTAGGTGAAGTCCCAGCCGTTGCCGGCCACCAAAGAAATGGCAATCGCCGGGAGCCCTTGCACCGCCGCTTCGAACGCCGCCGAGACGGTGCCGGAGTAGTGAACGTCGTCGCCCATGTTGGCGCCGTGATTGATACCCGAAACGACCAGATCCACCTGGCGGCCCTTGAGCACGTACCCGAGCGCCAACGCGATGCAGTCCGTGGGCGTTCCGTCGACCACGAACCGCTGTGGGCTCGCCTCGCTCAGCCGCAGCGGCCGCGACAACGTAAGGGCGTGAGAAACCGCCGAGTTCTCGCGATCCGGAGCCACTACCCAGACGTCGCCCACCGGTGCCAGGGTGGCGATCAGTACCTGGATGCCGGGTGAGCTGAAGCCATCGTCGTTGCAGACCAGAAGCAGGGGTTGCCGCACCCCGGCAGTATAGCCGCCAACTCACGTATAATCGGCGCCGAGCTTCGTGGAGGTCCAGCTTGATGGAACGTCGCCGCTCGCCGCGCCATGAGGTCACGAACGTGAGCGCAGCTCTGCTCACCACCGTCGAAGGCCGGGTCAAGGCGATGGGAGCCAGCAGCATGACGATCGAAACGGCACGCCAAGTCCGCCTCGACCGAACGTGCACCTTGGTGCTCCATACCAAGGCGACTCAGACACTCCGGCTGCGGGGCCATATCGCCTCCTGTCGTCTCGGCGAGGTCCGGACCCTACCCAGCGGACGCACGGTGTCGGTTTATGAGGCGGAGATAGCGGTGGCGGCGGACGGCGAGCAGCCCCTGGGCGCCGTCGGAAAGCTGCACGAGCCCGTCACCCTCGAGTTCAGCTACGAGGCCCGGATCCGCAACATGAGCCCGTACGGGGCACTCATCGAGACCGAGCTGCCGCTGCTCGTCGGCTCCTCGTCCACGGTCTCGATCCGCTCGTCCGATGCTGCGGTATCGGTCACCTTCTCCGTCGTCTTCAGCCGTGAGCTCGCCGACGCCTCCGGCAACCGTACCTACCAGCTCGGGGTCGAGTTCACCGGCGTCGACCACGCCCAGCGCGAGGCACTCACCAAGCTCATCTTCGGCGCTCTCGCCTGACGCCTGCCCACTCGCCCGATCGAGAGTCGAAACTCACGAGCCAAAAGCTGCTCCCCGTGCCCCAACACGGCAAGGTACCCGCCTTCCTTCCTCTCAGCGGGTGCTCGCGGTGAGGATCCACACCCACCTCGACACGCGGAGCGCTCGCCAGCCCCCACCACGACGATGGCAGCTGCCGACCTTCAGGCCGTTTCAGAAGCGACCGAGGTGGGGATCACACTACCGGCGCGCGGCCAGCGCCGCCGCGACAGCAGCGCCGAAGCACAGCCCGCCCAGCGTCAGCCCCAACGGCACGGCCCCCAGCACCGGCAGCCCGAGCAGCCCGAGCAGTGCCGCACCAACGGCCGCCCCCAGCTCGTCGGCAGCGAACCCTCTGGCGGCGCCAAACACCTCGCCCCCGAGGTCCCCAAGCACCACGGTGCCGGAAAACGCCGCACCGGTCACGCTCCCAGCCACCAGAAGCAGAGGCAGGACGCTCCACGCCTCCCCTCCCCACACCCACCAAACCGTCATCACCCCGGAAAGGGCGCCGCCTCCCGCAAGCACGATCGGCAGCCAGCGCTCGGCGAGATGTGTGCGTCGACCCAGGGCAAGAGCCGACGCGCCCAGCCCGCCCATCAGCACGGCGTTCAACGCGCCCACCTCGGCATAGACGGAGCCACGCGTCACCTGCCATGCCCCCAACATGAGCAACCACCAGCCGATCGAGCAGAAACCGACCGTCGCCAACAGCCCCGCCCGGCTCACCCGACGCCTGAGCCCGCCAAACACGAGCCAAAGCGCCCAGATGCCGAGGCCGAGCGGTAGCGCCCAATGGGCGAGCCGCTCCACCCGAACCAGCGCTCGTCCGACCCGACCCTCAGCACGCCCTTCCTCCAGCGCAGCGGCCAGGATCACAGCGCGCGGATGCTCGCTGGTCGTCGGCGGCAGTCGGGGTCGCCGTAGGAACTCCTCGAGGGACTCGGCGCGCCCGCGGTCGAGGAGAGTAGGAAGCAGCTCGGGTCGGAAGATGGCGTCACTGATCGCACGCCTTTGCCATCTCGCAGCCAGCCGCTCCGGTGAAAGATCTTGTTCGCCGTGGCTCGCGACGAGCCACACCTCCTCACCGGGGATCGCCCGCACGACCGGGAACTCCGCCCGCACGGTGCTCGCCAACGTGGCGAGAAGTGCCCCGCCGACCCCGCCGAGGTAGGTGTCGCTCACCCCCACCCGCATTGCCAGCACGCCGTCCGGCGCCAAGGCCGTCCGACACGCGGCAACGAGCTCCCGGCTCCGCGTGCGGTGACCTCGCAGCGTGGAGGGATCGCCGTCCGCCAGAATGACGAGGTCCCACGGGCCTCCCCGCCGCACCACCCGCAAAGGGTCGCCGACCACCACGTGCAGCCGTCGCTCCTGCTCCGGCGAGAGCGCCGGCTTCAGCCTGATTTCTTCCAGGAGCTTGGACATTCCGACATCCTCGACCACCATGTCGAGCCGCTCCACGGGGTGGCGCAGGAGGTACGGTTCCAGCTCGCCGGGTACGGCGCCCACCAGCAACACTCGCTGCGGGTGGGGCTGCAAGAGCATGAGCAGGTGCCCTCGTAGTGCCGCCCGGTAGGGGTCCGGAAGCTCCGCCACCAGCCGTCCATCGGCAAATAGCACCGCGGGCGAGCCGGCCGAGACCTCGAGCCGCTCCTGGCTGGTGCTCCGAGCCGCTCCGAGCGCGCCGGGACGACCTGCCCACCGCCAACCCATCGCCGCCAACCACTTCTCGCTAGGGACAGCCGTAAAAAGCAACACTGCCACCCACCCCAGCCCGACCCACAGGCGGCCGCGCGCGACGAGCGCCGCGAGTCCCACCACCGCCGCCGCCACGAGGATCGCCGCGGCCGAGCCGGTGGCGGCGAGAAGCAACGTGAATACCAGCCCTCCCACCACCCCGCCCAAACTCTCCCAGGCGTACGTCGCACCCGCCCCCAGCGTTGCCACCGAAGCATTCGATAGGCGCGCGAACGCCCACCCGCCGACCCCAGCTCCGGGCAACACCGCCGCCAGCCAGACCCACACCGCGTGGAGCAACGACAGCACCTCACCTGGCGCCCGTCCCGTGAGGCTCGGCGCCGCGCGCAGCAGGACCACGCCGCCCAGCGTGAGTGCCAGTACCAGGGCTGGTCCGACGGCTCCACCCACCCGCCCGCGGCCCCCGGCTCGGGCTCCGAGCGCCATGCCACCGAGCCACGCCGCAAGCACTACACCCCAGGCGAACTCGGAGCCCCCGAGCGCCGCCATCGCCTCCCGCAGCAGCACCGCCTGTGCGACCACCGCCGCGAAGCCGAGCGAGAGGAGATCGGAGACGGCGACGGAGTGAGGCCGCGAGCGACGCATGCCCCATTATCGACCCACGCCCTCGCCCCCACCCGCCCGGTCGAGAGTCCCGAGTCGAGAGTTGAGAGCCGAGAGCCGAGAGCTTTCCCCCGCTCCCCCCACACAGAGCTGCCGCCCTCTCCCCCTCCTCCGCCCCTCCGCCCCCGGTAGCCTGGACGTGGGGCGGGAGGTCTCGGACGCAGGTGAACACGCCTCTGGTACCCTTCGCGCATGCCCACGAGGTTCCTGAGCCCTGAGCCGCTACAGGTCGTGCCCGACCTGGTCGGAGCCGAGCTTCCTTCCCCCCGCCGCCGGTTTGCCGCCTTCGCCCTCGACTGCGCCATCCTCTCGCTGCCGACGATGTTGGCTGCGCTGGGATGGGTTGCCCTGGTGATGCGCCTGCAGGAGCGACCGGCGTTCGACGCCCTGGTCTACATCCTGCGCCACGACGAGACGGCACGTGAGGAGCACCGCGCCGCGCTCCGGAACCTGGCGCCGCTGCTCGTGCGGCTCGAGGCCGAGGGCCTGCCGCGTGAGGTCGAGGAGGCGGTCAAGGCCGGCGAGCTCGACCGCGCGGCCGAAGACCTCGAGGCGAGCGAGCTGCTCATCGCCTTCTCGCTCGAGCACAAGTCCCCCCCGGTGGCACCGGCGCCCGGCGCCCGCCCGTTCGTCCGCCTGCCGCTCGAGCGGTTGATCCCGGCCAAGCTCCGGGGCGTCGCGGCGTACGGGGTAGCGGCGGTCTACTTCACGCTCCTCACCCGCTCCCGGCGCGGCGCCACGCTCGGCAAGCGCCTGTTGGGCCTGCGGGTGGTCAGGCTGGACGACCACCGGCTGTCGCTGTGGGAGGGCGTCGAGCGCTTCGCCGGCTACCTGCACATCCCTGGAACGCTCGGCCTCGGGCTGCTCGATCTCTGGCACGACCCCAACCGCCGGATGGCCCACGACCGCGCCGCCCACACCGTGGTGGTGCGGGTCAGGCGCCCCGCCGCCGCCCGCCCGGTCGAAGGTCGAAAGCCGAAGGTCGAAGGCTCTCCCCCGCCCAGCCACCCGGCTGAGAGCTGAT
>JAAYVZ010000267.1 GCA_012516935.1 Holophagae bacterium | reverse complement strand
GCCGCCACTCGAGGTTGATCAGCACCAATCCGCCGCCGCCGACCGGGTCGCCAGCGTCGGTGAGCGTCTCCCCGGGAATGCCGAGCTTGTCGGTTGCGAACGCCCGGTGGGAGATCCGCCCGCCGGCAAAAAAGCGGGCGCTGATCGGTACGTCGATAGGTCCCTTGGTGTGTGGGTCGTGCGCCGAACGCGGGCGGATGAAACCCGACCTCAGGGAGCCCGCCAGCACTCCTCCGGCAAACGGTGCGTAGCCGGAAATGGAGGCCGTCAGCTTGTCGAACAACGCGTCCGCCTCGAAGATCGGCCACGAGGACTGGAACTGGAGCGAAGCGAGCACGCCGCGCGTCGGCAGAAACAGGTCGTCCCTGGTATCCCACTCGAGGGTCGGTGTCAGCGAGGCGATCCGCGCCCGCTGCTTTTCGCGCTCCAGCGACGAGAGCACCTCCGATGGGGCGTCGGGATCGACGATCTGATACTCGTAGCGGAGCAACGCCCGCTTCACTCGCCGCAGGCGGTCGCCGATCTCGATCCACATCCCGCGGCGCACCAGCTCGTAGGTCGTTGCCTTCTCCTCGGTCCGATAGATCGAGACGGCGGTGGGCGCACCGAACATGCCGAGTAGGGCGGGCTCCCTGTAGGTGAGCTGGGCACGGAGCTCGCGGCTGGAGTAGCGGCTTTCGACCGAGACCGCGCGCCCAGATCCGAAGAGGTTGAGTTCGGACCACTGGGCCGAGACCTGCAAGTCGCGCTCGGTATCCCAACCGAACCCGAACGCCATCGCCCGCGTCGCCCCTTCAGCGAGCGCCAGCAGCACCCCTCGCTGCCCTCCTCCAACTTGCCCCGGAATCGGCGACAGGGTGACCGAGCTGAAGATCCCGAGCCCCAGCAGGCGACGCTGGATCTCGAGTTGGCGCTGTGGGCCCAGCACCTCTCCCGCCTTCAGGCTGGCCACCCGCTCGACGGTCGCCAAGGTCGTGCGGTGCAGCCCCGCCACCACGACCCGTCCGACCACGACATGCTCGCCCGGCGTCGCCTCGAAGGTCACGTCGCACTGACCGTCGACACACGCATGGCGTGCCTCAACCCGGGCGTCGAGGTAGCCGGCCTCGGCCAGTGCAGCCTGCAGGGCACTGCGCGCAGCGTCCTCGGCGAGCTGGCTCCACGCCCCTGAGACGGTGAGCCCGAGCTTCGGCATCACGAGGTCAGGTGGCCAGCCCTCGACCTCGAGGCGGCGCACCTCGCGACGCTGACCTTCCTCGATCGGGAACTCGATGACCCAGGCGTCCCCGACCGTG
Organism: Holophagae bacterium; assembly: GCA_012516935.1. Classification (GTDB taxonomy): domain Bacteria; phylum Acidobacteriota; class Thermoanaerobaculia; order Thermoanaerobaculales; family Thermoanaerobaculaceae; genus JAAYVZ01. The sequence continues at coordinate 3,187 of JAAYVZ010000267.1, read as the reverse complement.
AGCACCTGCGCCGTGCCCACCACCGCATCGGCGAACCCTGCCGCCTGATAGGTGCCGAGCACCGAAAGCACGTCCTCCGCCAGCGTGGTCTCATCAACCGGTTCGCCCCCCCACCGCCAAGGTCGCCCTGTGCGCGCCCCCACCCTCTTGAGGAGCACCTCGGCGCCGATCGCCGTCGCGCCCGGAAAGCGCACCGCCCCGATCCGCTTCCGCTCACCGCGCCGCACCTCGAGATGCAGTACCCGGTCATCCACCTCGGCATCCAGCGTCGCGGTCACCTTGGCGGCGAGAAAACCCTGCTGTTGTAAAGCGATGCGAACCTCTTTCGCGATCATATCGAGCGCCGAGTCCGCAAACGGCTCGGTGCCATCGAGGAACGGTAGCGCGTCTTTGCCCAGCTCCTCTGGGGCCCTCATTCCGGTGAGGGCAAACCGGTAGTGGGGACCCTTGCGCACCTGCAGCACCAGGTTGTCGAGCGCCCCCGAGCGCTCCAACCGTGGCGCCTCGACCTCGGCCTCCCAGTACCCCGCCCTGCGTAGGTGCTGCTCCAGCCTGCGGCGCGCCCCCTCGAGCTTCCCCTCCCCCAGGCGGATACCCGGCCTGAGCTCACATACCTCCAGGAGCTCGTCGGTCGCAAGGTCACTCCCGGGCGCATCCACGAGCCCGAGCGTACGCGCTGCCCCGAGGGTGGCACGGACCGTGACCGAGACCGTCCCGGCCTGGGTGTCGGCATCCAGCTCGGGGTCGAGATGCGCATCCGGGTATCCGTACGCGCGCAGCTGCTCTGCGGCCCTATCCAGATCGCTCACGAAACGGTTGACACCGAGCGGCGCTCCCACCCGCAGCGCGAGCTGCGCCGCAAGCTCGTTCCGATACCGCCGGCTGAGACCCTCGATCCTCACCCGGTCGATCCTCGCTGCTGCCTGCACTTTGACCCTGAGGATGACACCGTCCGGTTCTGCCTCCACGTCCACCGACACGTCCTCGACCTCGCCGGTTGCGAGCAGAGCCTGCACACCGGTACGGATCTCCGAACGCGACAGCGGCGCCCCCGGCTCGAGTCCGAGGACCCTTCGCAGGTGTGTGGGATCGGCGGCACCGGGAGCGTCGATACGGACCTCCCGTACCGGCGCCTGACCCCAGGCGAGAGCGGCGCACAACCAGCCGGCAGTCAGTAGCGGTGCTGCCACTTGAGTTCCAGCGAGTACGACCCATCCGCTTGGCGCTGCGCATCGAGGAGCAGCCCGGGGCCCAGACGGACACGGCTGGTGACGACCTCCTCTCGGTTGGACGTGAGGTTGGTGGCCACCGTCACCGACCAGTTGCGCGAGAGCTGCTTCACCACGGTGAGACGGGCGGTGGGGTCCCCGCTCTCGGTCGCCCCGAACGGGTCGACCCTGAGCTGGTCCACGTCGAGCAAAGTACGGGCGCGGCTAGCTACCGCGTTGGTGAGCTGGTCGGTCAGGAACGAGCTCGCCACCGTCCCGGCCTGCGCCGAACCGGCCTCGTCGGCGCGCTTGCCCATGGAAACCAGCGAGATAATGTCCCACTGGGGCAACGGCGGGTTGGAGGTGAAGCTGGGCGTCATGCGGTCCAGCGTACCCACCAAGCCGACCGTGATCTCGAAACCCTGGATGGTGGTACGGGCGAGAATGTCGAGGAACGGTCGGATCGCCTGCGGGTCGGTGAAGGAGACCTGCCCCCGTACGAGCTCATAGCGAATACCCGAGGCCTCCAGCTCGCCCCCCGGCAGCGCCTCGAGACTGCCGAGGACGCCCGGCTCGGCGCTCGTCCCGACCACCCGCAAGTCCCCGCGGGCCACGAGCCGGGCAAGGTCGGTGCGCAGCTCCAACGTGCCCGGCACCTCGACACCAAGGTTGAACGCCACCGGGGCGGAATCGACGGCCCGTGCCCGCACCGGAGCCAACACCCCCTCGATGATCAACCGTTGGAGGTCGAGGGGCCGGGTGTAGAGCGTGCGCTGCAGGGTCGCGTCGCCGGTCAGCGAGAGGTTCGAGAGCGGACCGACCAAGCGTGCCGTCCCGGCCAGAACCGGATTGAGCCCGCTCCCCAGCGGCCAGCGCAGCCGGTTGAACCGCATCGCCAGATCCAGCTCCACGTTCGGCGACAGAGCCACCTGCCCCGTACACTGCCCGGAACCGCCCAGGAGCGTGAACTCGACGTTGTCCAACCGCACCGCCTCGGGAATGAGGCCGAACCGGCCGTGGACATGCGACACGGGCGCCGGCAGTCCAGGCACCAACAGCGACCCGTCCTTGACCTCCGCCGTCCCGGCGAACCTGGGCTGCGCATCGGTACCACCGATCTCGGTATGGACGATGACGGACCCGGTCGGCCGGGTCGCCGGCCAGACCAGCTCGAGAAGGGCGGCCGGGAGCTGGCCATCGACCCGTCCCCGAAGCCGGCCGTCGGCCTCTCTCACCCCGCCTGCGGTGAGGCTGGCGTGCTCACCGACCAGAGTGGTGCTGCCGAGCTCGATGCGGCTGCCCTCGACCGTGAACTGAAACGGGCGCTCGAGATGAGCCTCCTCGCCCTCCACCACGACGGTCAGCTCGCGCACCGTGCCGTCGATACGAGCTGGCTGGGACGACGCCAAGCTCACGCCAGCCGTACCCGCCAAGGAGCCTTCCACCGGCACGTCGAACCCTGCCAGATCGCGGGCGAGCTGCCGCAGGGACTCGACGGCGTAGCCGACCTCCCCAGCATACCCCTGGTCGTCTCGCGATAGCTCGCCCTCGAGCCGCCACACAGCCGGCCTTGCAACTTCGACTCGCACGCCACGAGGACCGAGCTCGACGAACCCGCGCCCACCTCCCGTGCTCGAGACCCGCAACCTCCCCATGGGGGCGTCGAATGGGAAGCTCCCAGCGAGCTGCAGGTCCATCTCGCCGCCAGCGAGTCGAGCCAGCGGGGGCGAGATCTCCTGCAATCCGAGCCCCGCCACCGTGGCATCCACGTCGGCGAGGCGCTGCCCCAAGTCCAGCCGAGCGTTGGCAGAGAAAGAACCGACCCGCAAGGAGTCGACGCTCAAGACTCCTCGCTCGAGACGAACCTGGCCGCTGCCGTCGCCGAACGGCACGCCGGCGGCCAAGACCTTCGCGAGGTCCACCCGCGCCTCGAGTCTCGGCTCGTCGAGCGTGCCACCGAGATGGCCTTCCGCGGCAAG
>JAAYVZ010000039.1 GCA_012516935.1 Holophagae bacterium | reverse complement strand
GGCTGGGCGGCAGGCCGCCCTCCCCGGCTCCCGGGCTCACGGTCATCGGCATGGCGCCATCATCGGCCGCAAAGCGCGCGTCGTAGTTTTGCTTGGCGATCAGCATCCGGGTCTCGCCGCCCTGGAAGTCGAGGGTGATGGGCCTGCTCACGGTGCCGGCCGGCCAGTCATCGGCGGGGTCGACGGCGGCGGCGAGGGTCTGGGCCGGGCAAGCGAAGGTGACGACGTCGCACAGCAGCACGGTGTCCTGGCCGAGGGCGTGCACTGGGCCCTCGATCCTGACGACCGAGCCCTGGTCGAAGCCGGCGCCGTACACGATGGTGTCGGCGGTGCCGGGAAGCATCCAGCCGGGACCGACGCCATACAGGCGCGAAAGGGCGAGGCTTATGTTTTGTCACTGACGGTGGACGTGGTACCCATCTGCCGCTGGTTGTCTGTCTCGGTTGTCAACTCTTGGCAACAGAGGCGGGTGGCTGCTGTCCACCTCCGTCGTCAGGACAGCCCGATTCTGCACTGTGGGCTCGCTGGGACCGCCAGCGCGAAACCAGGTGGGCCGCACCGAGAATCCCGACAAGCCACAGCAGACTATTGAGAGCGCTGAACCAGGCCGCGTTGAGTCGAGTCAGCCGGATGTCATCCTTGGAATTCTGGAAATCTGGGCTCCAGAAGGGAAAAAGCACTCGGGCGACAAGTCCCTGCCACCCCTGGCGCTGGTCCCATTTCAGATAGTTGCTCCTGTATGAAAGCGCCACCACATGCCTGAGAGGGAAGGTGGCGACCGGCCCACACTTGCCTAACGCCACCATCGCCGGTCGAGGAAGTCGCACTGGTGAGTAGATCGGCCCCGAAACGAGAGGATGTTCGTAATCCCCTACGGCAAGCGCCCCGTGGAGAACAACAAGGAACTGGAAAACGGCGAGTCCCAACCATGCTGCTCCAAGTCCCAGCGTCTTGCGGATGCTCACCGGCAGCTTCTCCTTCCCAACTCACACAACGGCACGCGCTCGACAAAGAACCGCTCGAGCGACTGGTCCGCCCGGGGCGGGCTTACAACCAAATAGTCGGCACTTCTCGAAAACCGCAGAGGTCGGTCGAAGATCAGCCAACGGAATGCCTCCCACTATAGGTTACCCGGGGTCAAGTTGATGTCGTACTCCCCAGGAGAGAAGGCCTGCTGGTTGTTCCATCGATTCACCGCATAGGCCATCAGCCACTCGGTCGCATGAGCCGAGGTCTGCCGAAAGCCAAACTCGCCTGGTCAAAGGTCAGTCGGCTCGGGGCCGGGCCGATGAGGGTGATGGTGCCGGTGACGGTGCCGCTGGGGTCGACGGTGGTGGGGTCGAGGGTGATGGAGGCGATGTCCCACCCGGGTTGAATGCCGACGGTGAGGTTGAGCGGCTGGGTGGTGCCGTCGGTGAAGGTGACGCCCGGCACGGAGGTCGGGGTGTAGCCCTCGTCGCCATTCACGGTGAGGGTGTAGGTCCCGGCCGGGGCGGCGATGCGGTAGAAGCCGTGCTCGATACTGTGGCCCGAACGGGCAATGCGTTGGTGGAGCGGCTCGTCGGGACGTGCCGCCGGGAATGCCTGGACTCGCTCATGCCGATCAACGCGCGGCATCTGCTGCGGGTGCTCCGGGAGTGGGTGGCGTACTACAACGGTGCCCGCCCGCATGCGAGCCTGGGACCAGGCTTTCCCGATCCTGCCGAGGGTCTGCCGGCACGGCTCCAAGAGGACCGGCTCCGCCTGCCACAGGGCAGCCGTATTACGGCGACGCCGGTGCTCGGCGGCTTGCACCACGACTATCGGCTCGACCGCGCGGCCTGATACTGCCTCGCTGAGGGCACGTCCGGCCTGCGCCACTTCCCGGCGCGCCGGGCGACGCCGTACCTGAACCACGGCTCCCGGCGCACCAGGCCGGCGGGCACGCGTCCCTGCCCGCCGGCTCTGATCCGTTTCAGTTGTCAAAGACCCCCTCGCTGCCCCCCAACCACCCGATCTCCCCCGTCACAACCGCTGTCGCACCCCCGCTCCCCGCCCGGGTGGAGTTCTTGGCCATCACAATGCCCTGGCTCGACCGACAATGGGGGCTGCCTACTTGCGGGGTCCCTGCGGGGTCACAGCCGGCGCTCTACTCGTGCTCGGCCCTGTAGAGGCCCTTTCTCTGCAGCTCCTCCCGGACCGTATCGGGGCCGAGACCCAGCGACCGCTCGAACCTGAGGTTCTTCTC
>JAAYVZ010000266.1 GCA_012516935.1 Holophagae bacterium | reverse complement strand
CCGCTGTTCCGCGGCCGCGCGCTGCAGCCGTCCGAGATCCTGCCGCTGACCGCGTATTTCGAGGACGCCGCGAAGCGCGGTGGCCAGGCCGACACCGTGACGGTGCTGGATTTCTTCTTGCTCGGGCTCGGCGGTGCGGTCATTTGTCTCGCCTCGTTCGGGGCGGCCTGGAAGCGGCGCTTCCGCGCGGTGCGGCGGCCGCTCGTGCGAGGTGAGCGATGAAGACGAGGGACGCGATCGCCTGGATCAAGGATGAGGAGCGGCCGGCGCTGCGGAGCTGGGAGGAGTTCTACCGCAACCGCTGGCAGCACGACAAGGTCGTGCGCTCGACCCACGGCGTCAACTGCACGGGCGGCTGCACGTGGCAGATCCACGTCAAGGACGGGATCGTGACCTGGGAGATGCAGGGGCTCGACTACCCCTCGCTCGAGGCGGGCCTGCCACCGTACGAGCCTCGCGGCTGCCAGCGCGGGATCTCGTATTCGTGGTACCTGTACTCGCCGCTGCGGGTGAAGTACCCGTACGCGCGCGGCCCGCTTCTCGATTTCTGGCGGCAGGCGCGGAAGCGGTTCGATGACCCGGTGGAGGCGTGGGCATCGCTGGTCGAGGACACCGAGACACGCCAGCGCTGGCAGCGGGCGCGCGGCAAGGGTGGGTTCCGGCGCACCGAGTGGGACGAAGTGCTCGAGCTGATCGCGGCCGCCCAGGTGTACACGATCAAGAAGTGGGGACCGGACCGCATCGCGGGGTTCTCGCCGATCCCGGCCATGTCGATGATCTCGTACGCGTCCGGGGCTCGCATGCTGCAGCTCATGGGAGGGGTCGCGCTCTCGTTTTACGACTGGTACTGCGACCTGCCGCCGGCTTCGCCGGAGACGTGGGGGGAGCAGACCGATGTCCAGGAGTCGGCCGACTGGTACAACGCCAAGCTGCTCGCCGTGACCGGCTCGAACCTCAACATGACGCGCACGCCGGACTGTCACTTCGCCGCGGAGGCGCGCCACAACGGCTCCAAGATGTGGGTGTTCGCCCCCGACTTCAACCAGGTCGCCAAGTACGCCGACGAGTGGGTCGCGCTCAACGCGGGACAGGACGGCGCCTGGTGGATGGCGGTCAACCACGTCCTGCTCTCGGAGTTCCATCACCAACGACAGACTCCCTATTTCCTCGACTACGCCCGGAAGTACACCGATGCGCCGCTGCTGGTGGAGCTCTCCCAGTCGGATGGGGTGTGGCGACCGGGGCAGCTCCTCCGCGCCAACCGCCTGCAGCGTTACGCCGATGTCGAGAACGGCGAGTGGAAGCTCCTGATGTGGGACGAAGCCCAGATGCGGCCCAAGATGCCGATGGGGAGCGTCGGATTCCGCTGGGGCTCGGAGAAGGGCACATGGAACCTTTTGCTCGAGGACGGCCTCGACCGCTCACCGATCGCGCCAGCGCTGACGTTCCTCGGCGACAACGATGGCACGTGCGAGGTCCGGCTCGACGACTTCGGCGCCGGCCGCGAGGTCGGCCGCGGTGTCCCGGTGAGGCGTCTCGTCACGGCGAGCGGTGAAACCGTCACCGTGACCACCGTCTACGACCTGCTGCTGGCGCAGTACGGCGTCGCGCGCGGGCTCGGCGGGGAGTACCCGACTGGCTACGACGACGCGGACGCACCCTACACGCCGGCGTGGCAGGAGAAGTACACCGGGATGGGACGCGAGACGCTGCTGCGCTTCGCGCGCGAGTGGGGACGCACGGCTGAGCTGACCGGCGGCAAGTGCACGCTCATCATCGGGGCCGGGGTCAACCACTGGTATCACAACAACCTGATGTATCGCGCGGGAATCCACGCGCTGATGTTCTGCGGCTGCGTGGGCGTCAACGGCGGTGGACTCGCTCACTACGTCGGGCAGGAGAAGCTGGCACCCGGCGAGAGCTGGAACGCGATCGCGTTCGCGCGCGACTGGTTCCCCGCGACCCGACTGCAAAACGCCCCGTCGTGGCACTACGTCCACACCGACCAGTGGCGCTACGAGCGCGCGTTCACCGACTATCACACGGTGCCGCAGCACCAGCCTGAGGGCAGCCTCGCCACCGGCCACACGATGGACGTCCAGACGCGGGCGGTGCGTGCGGGCTGGCTGCCGTTTTTCCCGCAGTTCGATCGCAACCCGATCGAGGTCGTGCGCGACGCCGAACGGGAGGGCGCGGCCAGCGACCAAGAGGTCGTGGCGAACGTCGTCGAGCGCCTGAAACGGGGGTCCCTGCGCTTCGCGATCGAGGATCCGGACGCGGAGGCCAACTGGCCGCGCGTGTGGTTCATCTGGCGCGGCAACGCACTGCTGGCCTCCGCCAAGGGCCACGAGTACTTCCTCAAGCACTACCTCGGTACGCATTCGAACGCCATCGCCGAGGAGATCGCCGAGGGGAGCGCCCGCGAGGTCGCGTGGCACGAGCACGCCCCGCAGGGGAAGATGGACCTCGTCGTCGACCTCAACTTCCGCATGGACACGTCGGCGCTGTACTCCGACATCGTCCTGCCGGCGGCGACGTGGTACGAGAAGGCGGACCTCAACTCGACCGACATGCACTCGTTCATCCACCCGCTGTCGGCCGCGGTGCCGCCGTGCTGGGAATCAAAGTCCGACTGGCAGATCTTCCGGGCTATCGCGCGCAAGTTCTCGGAGCTGGCGGAGCGCCACTTCCCGGAACCGGTCCGTGACCTCGTCGCCGTCCCGCTCGGCCACGACTCGGCCGCCGAGATCGCTCAGCCGGACATGCGTGACTGGAGCAAAGGCGAGGTCGCGGCGGTCCCCGGCAAGACGATGCCGGGGTTGCGCGTGGTGACGCGCGACTACTCCAACCTCGCCCGCCAGTACGAGTCGTTCGGCCCGCTCGTTCGTTCGGGCGGGCTCGGCGCACACGGCACGCACTATGGAGTCGAGAGCGAGTACGACGAGGCGCTGCGCGTGCTCCCGACGGTGAGCTGGGGCGGGCGCTCCTACCCCTCCCTGGCCCAGGACGCCCAGGTGTGCGACATCATCCTGCGCTTCGCAACGGTGACCAACGGCGAGCTCGCATACCGTTCGTACAAGGAGATGGAGGACAAGGTCGGTCTCCCCCTCGCCCACCTCGCCGAGCGTAGCCGAAGTGTCCGGACCGACTACAAGGGGCTGCAGGCGCGCCCGTTCCGGTTCGTGAACTCGCCGATGTGGTCGGGATTGCTCGAGAACGGCCGCGCGTACTCGCCGTTCACCTACAACGTCGAGTGCCTCGTCCCGTGGCGCACCCTCACGGGTCGTCAGCACTTCTACCTCGACCACCCGGTGTACCTGCAGTTCGGCGAGCACTTGCCGACGTACAAGCCGAAGCCACTGCCGACGCAGTACGCCGACCTCCGGTTCTCCACCGAGGTGGGACCCACGAAGACGCTGAACTACCTCACGCCGCACGGGAAGTGGCACATGCATTCGACGTACGGCGACAACCAACGCATGACCACGCTGTCGCGCGGCGTCGAGCCGCTCTGGATCAACGACCGCGACGCGGAGGAGATCGGAATCGCCGACAACGACTGGGTCGAAGTCCACAACGACCACGGCGTCGTCGTGACGCGCGCCGCGGTCTCGGCGCGGATTCCGAGGGGGATCTGCCTCCAGTACCACTCGCCGGAGCGCACGTACTCCGTGCCCAAGTCGCCGCTCCGGAACTTTCGTCGCGCGGGCGGCCACAACTCGCTCACGCGAACGCGCCTCAAGCCCAACCTCATGGTCGGCGGGTATGGGCAGTTCACGTTCCACTTCAATTACTGGGGCCCCACGGGGAGTAACCGCGACACCCACGTGCTGGTGCGCAAGTGCCCCGAGCTGGTGTGGTGAGGAGGGAAACCGGCATGGACGTCCGGACACAGATCGCCACCGTGTTCCACCTCGACAAGTGCATCGGCTGCCACACCTGCTCGATCGCGTGCAAGAACATCTGGACCGACCGCAAGGGCACCGAGTACATGTGGTGGAACAACGTCGAGACCAAGCCCGGTACCGGGTACCCGACGCGCTGGGAGGACCAGGAGAAATACAACGGCGGCTGGGAGGTAAAGCGCGGCACGCCGCGCCTACGCTCCACCGGGAAGGCGCGCGTGGTGGCGAACATCTTCCACAACCCGCACCAGCCCACGATGGACGACTACTACGAGCCGTGGACGTACGACTACCAGAACCTGTTCAATGCGCCCGAGGGCCCGGACCAGCCGACCGCGATCCCGATCTCGATGGTGACCGGCAAGTACATCGACGTCGAGGCGGGACCGAACTGGGACGACGACCTCGGCGGCTCCCCCATCTACGCCGCCAACGACCCCAACCTCTCGGCCCTGACGCGCGAGCAACGCGCGCAGCTCATGGCGGTGGAGCGGCTGGTGTTCTTCTACTTTCCGCGCATCTGCAACCACTGCCTGAACCCGGCGTGCGTTGCTGCTTGCCCTTCGGGCGCGCTGTACAAACGTGGCGAGGACGGCATCGTCCTCGTGGACCAGAAGCGCTGCCGCGCCTGGCGCTCGTGCATCGCCGCATGCCCCTACAAGAAGACGTTTTTCAACTGGTTCACCGGCAAGACCGAAAAGTGCGTGCTGTGCTACCCGCGCCTGGAAACCGGGCAGGCGCCAGCCTGCTTCCACTCATGCGTCGGACGCATCCGGTACCTCGGTGTCCTGCTGTACGACGCCTCGCGCATTCAGGCGGTCGCGAGCCTGCCGGACGACGAGCTGATCGAGGGGCACCGCTCGCTCGTGCTCGACCCGCACGACCCAGAGGTGATCGCGGGGGCGCGAGCCAACGGGATCGGCGACGACGTGATCGAGTTCGCGCAGCGCTCGCCGGTGTACGCGTTCGTCAAGGATTGGAAGATCGCACTCCCGCCCCACATCGAGTTCCGAACCATGCCGACGCTGTACTACGTGCCGCCGATGTCGCCGGTGATGGCCCAGAGCGACGGCAGCGTGCTCGAGCACGTCTCGGACGACTTGTTCCACGACATCGACGCCGCGCGTGTGCCGATGGCGTTCCTCGCCCGGCTGTTCGGCGCCGGGCACGAGGGAAAGGTGCGGTACGCGCTGCGCAAGCAGAAGGCCGTGCGCTGGTGGCGCCGCGCCCTCACGGTCGGCGACGTGG
>JAAYVZ010000265.1 GCA_012516935.1 Holophagae bacterium | reverse complement strand
TGTCGCCGGCGATCTCGATCGAGCAGAAGACGACCTCGAAAAACCCGCGTTCCACCGTTGCGACGGTCACGGAGATCTACGACTACCTGCGCTTGCTGTACGCCTCGATCGGGGTTCCGGAGTGCCCCGACTGCCACTTGCCGATCCAGGGCCAGACCACCCAGCAGATGGTGGACCGCATCCTCACCCTGCCCGAGGGTACCCGCTTTTCGATCCTCGCCCCGCTCACCGCCTCGAAAAAGGGAGAGCATCGCAAGCTCTTCGAGCAGATGGTCAAGGAGGGGTTCGTGCGAGCGCGTGTCAACGGCGAGCTGGTGGACGCGGCCAACCCGCCCGAGCTCGACAAGAAGCGCAAGCACACGATCGAGGTGATGATCGACCGCCTGGCGGTGCGTTCCGACCTCGGCAACCGCCTCGTCGATTCGCTCGAGACCGCGCTCAAGGTCGGCGACGGGATGGTTCGCATTGCGCCGGTCGAGGGCGATGAGTTCGTGCTGTCCTCGCGCCACTCCTCCCCCAACTGCTCGTTCGCGCTCTCGGAGCTGTCACCGCGCCTGTTCTCGTTCAACTCGCCGCAGGGCGCCTGCCCCGAGTGCACCGGGCTCGGCGTGGTGCTCGAGGTGGACCCCGACAAGGTCGTGCAGGACCCCGACCGCTCGCTGGCTGCCGGGGCAGTGGCAGGGATCCAGGATGTGAGGCGCTCGTTCCGCTGGCGGCAGGTTCAGATCCTGGCGCAGACCATGGGGTTCGCACTCAACCGGCCGTGGCGGACGTTGTCCGAGGAGGTCCGCCGCGCCATCCTTTTCGGCACCGAGCAGGAGATCGACTTCGCGTTTGTCGGTGAGCGCAGCCGCTGGGAGTACCGAGGCCGGTTCGAGGGGATCGTACGCAACCTCGAGCGCCGCCACCGCGAGACCGCCTCGCCCGAGATGCGGGCGGAGATCGAGCGCTACATGTCGATGCGGCCGTGCCGCACCTGCAACGGCAAACGGCTGCGGCGCGAGGCTCTGGCGGTGAAGGTCGGTTCCCTCGCCATCCCGGACCTGGTGGGGAAATCGGTCCGGGATACCCTCGCGTGGTTCTCTGCCTTGACGCTTTCGGGGCGGGACCGACAGATCGCCGCCAAGATCCTCAAAGAGGTCCACGACCGCCTGCAGTTCCTCGTCTCGGTCGGGCTCGACTACTTGACGCTCGACCGCACCTCGGGGACGCTTTCGGGCGGCGAGTCGCAGCGCATCCGCCTGGCGACCCAGATCGGCTCCAAGCTCATGGGTGTGCTGTACGTGCTGGACGAGCCCTCGATCGGTCTGCATCAGCGCGACAATCGAAAGCTGCTCGATACCCTCAAGGAGATGCGCGATCTCGGAAACACCGTGCTCGTGGTCGAGCACGACGAGGAGACGATGCGCGAAGCCGACTGGCTCATCGACCTCGGACCCGGCGCCGGCGTGCACGGCGGCGAGGTGGTGGCCCAGGGCACACCCTCGACGATACCTTCGTTTGCGCGCTCACTCACCGGCCGCTACCTCGCTGGCGAGATACACATCCCGGTGCCGGCCGTGCGCCGCCCCGGCAATGGCAAACGGCTGGTGGTGCGGGGCGCGCGTGAGAACAACCTGCGGTCGATCGACGTCTCGTTCCCTCTCGGCACCCTGACCTGCGTCACGGGTGTATCGGGCTCGGGGAAGTCCACGCTCGTCAACGAGATCCTCTACAAAGCGTGCGCCCGAATGCTGTACCGTACGCTCGAGCGGCCGGGCGCCCACGATGCCGTCGAGGGGCTCGACGTGCTCGACAAGGTCATCAGCATCGACCAGTCGCCGATCGGCCGCACGCCGCGCTCCAACCCCGCCACCTACACGAAGGCCTTCGATCCGATCCGCGAGCTGTTCGCCTTGACCCCGGAGGCGAGAGCACGCGGATACAAGCCCGGGCGTTTCTCGTTCAACGTCGCGGGCGGCCGCTGCGAGGCCTGCAAAGGGGATGGGCAGATCAAGATCGAGATGCACTTCCTGCCCGATGTCTACGTCACGTGCGAGGTGTGCAAGGGCAAGCGATACGGGCGGGAGACGCTCGAGGTGCGCTACAAGGGCATGAACATCGCCGAGGTGTTGGCCCTGACCGTGGAGCAGGCGAGGGAGCTATTTTCCGCCCACCCGAAGATCGCTCGGCCACTCGACACGATCATCGCCGTGGGGCTCGGTTACATCACCCTCGGGCAGCCGGCGACGACGCTGTCGGGCGGCGAGGCGCAGCGCATCAAGCTCTCGCGCGAGCTTGCCAAGCGTGCCACCGGCAGCACGTTGTACATCCTCGACGAGCCCACAACGGGGCTGCATTTCGACGATGTCCGCAAGCTGCTGGCGGTGCTTCACACCCTTGCCGACCGCGGCAACACGGTGGTGGTGATCGAGCACCACCTCGACGTCATCAAGACCGCCGACCACGTCATCGACCTCGGTCCCGAGGGTGGCGACGGGGGTGGCCTGGTCATCGCCCAGGGCACCCCCGAGCAGGTCGCCCGCGTTCCCGAGAGCTGGACCGGTCAGTACCTGCGTCAGGTGCTGGGCGCATAGCTGCCTCGTGGAGGGGCGGGCCGCTCAGCCGTCGGCGGCGGTTGGAGACCGGTCGGCCAGCGCGTCAGAACACGCGAGCTGTCGCTCCGCTCGCTGACACCGGGGTGTACGTCGAGTTGTTCGCCTCGACCCCGGAGGCGAGGGCCCGTGGCTACAAGCCCGGGCGTTTCTCGTTCAACGTCGCGGGCGGCCGCTGCGAGGCCTGCAAAGGGGATGGGCAGATCCTGCCCGGGCCGCCCGCGGTCCTTCTGCTGCGAACGCAGATATGGCCTCCCTGGCGGGCGTACTCGGGGACTCGCCCCCTGCGGCGTACGTGGAAGTACGCCTCGGGTGCTCGCCCCTCCGTGCGCCCACCATGGCGCCCATACCTGCGTTCTCGCGACGAAGTCCCGCTGGCGGCCCGGGCTGATCGAGATGCACTTCCTGCCCGATGTCTACGTCACGTGCGAGGTGTGCAAGGGCAAGCGATACGGGCGGGAGACGCTCGAGGTGCGCTACAAGGGCATGAACATCGCCGAGGTGTTGG
>JAAYVZ010000264.1 GCA_012516935.1 Holophagae bacterium | reverse complement strand
GCTCCAGCTCCACCAACCGCGCACGCTCTTTCTTGCTCATCGCCACCACGTCCCCCAAGGTCCTCTGCCCTCCCACGGGCACTAACACCAGGGGACATTTCTATCGAGCCCACCAGGGGACACTATCAAGGAGTCGCGACAAGACATCCGTATCTCCCTCACGCATCTCTCCCCGCTCGATACACTCACCCACCAGGGCGCGGATCGCGTTCCACAGTGCGGTGTGAAAGCGCTCGAAGTCGAACGGCGGCGCACCCTGGGGCGGGCCGTAGAACACCGCGTAGATCAGCCGCACGACACCCCGGTTCTCGCGCATCCGCTCGTGGACCGTGCACAAAAGCTCGCTGAGGCGCTCCCGCACCCCACCGGTCGCCTGGCGGCACACCTCGAGACAACGCGCGAACTCACGATGCGCTTCCTCCAGGATCGCCAGGTAGATCCCTTCCTTGCTCTGGAAGTAGTAGTACAGCGCCGGCTTCGTAACCCCGGCCGCCTCGACGATCTCGCGCACCGAGGTTGCCGCGTAGCCTTTCTGGTTGAAGATGCTGATCGCCGCGTTGAGGAGGCGTCGGCGCACCGACTCGTCCGTCGCCGCCCTGTCGTCCCCGACCACCATGTTGCCCCCTAGGTGCACGAGCGCCGGCGCCAAGGCCGGCTTCTACGTACCGGTAGGTATATAACCCTCCACACCCATCCTTGCAAGGGCTACCTACCGGTCGGTAACCGGGAGCGTGTACGCACCGGATGGTCGCCGGGTTTCATCCCCACGGCCGCTGCTGGATGAGCAGCGGCTAGGAACGCGACTTCAAAAGATCGCGGATCTCCTCGAGGAGCACTTCCTGGCGTGGTGGTGCGGGCGGCGCCGCGGGAGCCTCCTCCTGCTTCCGGCGCAGCTTGTTCATCCCCTTGATCATCAAGAAGATAACGAAAGCGATGATAATGAAGTCGACGATCTGTTGGATGAACATACCGTACTTGAGCAGCACCGCCGGCGCCTCACCCTCGGCCGCCTTGAGGGTGACGGCGAGGTTGGTGAAATTCATGCCGCCGATGAGCAGGCCGATCGGCGGCATGAGCACGTCGTTGACGAGCGACGCCACGATCTTGCCGAAAGCGCCGCCGATGATGATGCCGACGGCCATGTCCATGACGTTGCCCCGCATCGCGAACTCTCGGAACTCCTTGAGCATGCCGATTCTCCCTTCGTCGTCCGTGCGTTTCTGGTCTCCAACAGCACGATCGCATCGTACCAAGCTCGGTCAAGACGAGCACGCGCACCGCCGGACACCATCTGACGGTTCGCTATACTTCGCCGCGGTGAGCGACGTTTGGATCACAGGCATCGGGCTGGTGACCGCCCTCGGCCCGGATCGCGAGACCACCTGGCGGCATCTGGTGGCTGGCCTGAGCGGCATCCGCCCGCTGACGCTCTTCGACCCCGCGGGCTTCCGCACCGGCATCGCAGCTCAAGTCGACGATACGGCGCTGCCACCGGTGGACACGCCTCGCCATGCCAGTCGAGCCACCCGCTTCAGCCTGGTCGCGGCCGTCGAGGCGCTGAGCGACGCGGGTTTGCCGACCGACGCACAGCCGCGGCCCTGGGCCCTCGTCATGGGCGGTGGCGCTGCCGGCCTGTTCGAGACCGAGGGGTTCATCGCCCGCCGCCTGCGTCGCGGCCAGCAGGCGCGCGGGCTCACGGAGTTTCTCGAGCTCTTGCAGGACTCCCCGACCGACCGCCTCGCTTCCCGCTTCGGCCTCGGCGGCTCTCGCCTCACCGTCACCACCGCCTGCTCCTCCTCGACCCTGGCAGTGGGCATGGCGGCGGAGATGATCGTCGATGGCCTCGCACCGGTGGCGCTGGCCGGTGGCACCGATGCGATCTGCCGTCTCACCCACGCCGGGTTCAACTCGCTGCGCGCCGCCGACCTCAGGCCCTGCCGGCCGTTCGACCGCACGCGGCAGGGCCTCACGATCGGCGAGGGCGCGGCGGTTCTCGTGTTGGAGGACGCCGACCACGCGCGGACCCGCGGGGCAACGCCCTATGCCCGGGTGCTCGGCTACGGCACCACCAACGACGCGTTCCACATGACTCAACCCGAGCCCTCCGGAGAGGCGTGGGCACGCACCATCCAGGCGGCACTCGCGGACGCTGGGATCGGGCCCGACGAGGTCGACTACATCAACGCCCACGGCACCGCCACCGAGCAGAACGACGCGGCCGAGTGCGCGGCGTATCAGCGGGTTTTCGGCGCCCGTCTCGCCCGCCTTCCGGTGTCCTCGGTCAAGGGCGCTCTCGGCCACTGCCTGTGCGGCGCTGGCGGAATCGAGGCTGCGATCACCGCCCTCGCCATCTCCCGACAGATCGTGCCGCCCACGGCCGGCTTCCGCGACGCCGACCCAGCCTGCCCGGTCGACCCGGTCGCGGGCAGCGGTCGGCCCCACACCATACGCAACGCCCTCTCGTCGTCATTCGCCTTCGGCGGCAACTCGGGCGTCCTGGCCTTGGGAAGCTACTCGTGAGCCGCCACGACCTTTTCATTTGCTCCGTCGGAGTGGTGAGCCCCGCCGGCACCGGCGTCGAGCGCCTGGTCGCGGCGCTCGCGGATCCCGCGTGGGAGCCGACGGTCGGCCTCGATCGTCCGGATGGCCCGCCGCTGCCCGTCGCCGTCTGCCACGACTTCTCCCCCCGCAACGTGCTGTCCCCCATGGTGGCACGCCGGTTGGACCGACCGGCCAAGCTGCTCGCGGTGGCGGCCCGCGAGGCGCTCGCCGCGATCGGTGACCCGTTGCCGTGGGACCGCACGCAGGTGGGGATCACGTCTGGCACTTGGAACGCCGGCACCTCCGCCCTCGTCGACGTGCTCAGGGCGGTGTTCCTGACCTCTCCCGAGGAGGCCCCGCCAGCCCAGTTCCCGTCCACGGTCGCAAACGCCCCGGCGAGTCAGCTCGGCATCCTCGAGCGGCTCGGCGGACCCAACCTGACGTTCGCCGAAAAGCAAGCGAGCGGGCTGCGCGCCGTCATCGAAGGGGGGCGGCTGCTGACGCACGGGCGCGCTGCGGCCATCCTCGCCTGCGGCGTGGACGAGGCCGACTGGCTCAACGCCGAAGGCTACGCGCGCCTCGGCGTCCTGGCGGACGCGCCGGGACATACCGGTATGCGCATGGGAGAAGGCGCGGCCGTGCTGATTCTGGCGCCCGAGCCGATCGGTGTGCCGTTGGCCAGGCTCGCCGGTTGGGCCTCGTCGGGCACGGCCAGCGAGCCTTGGCTCTATCCCGACTGTCCAGATGCTCTGATAGACGCCAGCCGGCGGGCCCTTGAGAACGCCGAACGCGCGCCCACCGACGTCGACCTCGTGCTCTCCCTCGCCAACGGCATCCCCTATCTCGGTGGTCTGGAGCTGGCCGCGCTGGCAGAGGTTTTCGGCGACCACCGGCCGGCGGCGCTATCCACCAACGAGAGGCTCGGTGAGGCCGGGTTCGCCAGCATACTGCGCGTCGCTGTGGCGGCCTTGGTCGTCGCCGGCCGGGCTCGGCCCGCCTGGACGCCAGCCCCGCACCTCGCCGCCATGGGCTTTCCTCCGGTCGCTTCGCAGCCACGCACGGCGCTCGTCACCGCCGTGGCCGGTGGCGGGTCATCGCTCGCCGTCGTCCTCACCGCTGTCTAGGCTCTCGCGGAGCTGCGCCAGGATGCGTCCGTGGTGCGTACCTGGCCAGTACAACCGCCGACAGTCGGCACAACGTGAGAACGAGGAGGCGTGGGTTGCCACGAACGGCGGCACCAACGTGGCAACCCGCTCGCGGTCGACCGGCTCGAGCACACCGTTGCACCGCGAGCAGCGGGTGAAAAAGCGCGCCGGGTCGGGAACGAGCCGCAGTCGCGCCTGGACCTCACGCAGTTGCTCCCGCACCGTGAGAGCCTGGATGCACAGCACCCGCGGCCCCGCTTTCGCCGCCAGTCGGCGGTCCCGCGTCAGCAGCCAACGCTCCTCCCGCCGCGCCTCAGCTACCAGCTCGGCGTCGCTCGCGTTGGCCGAGAAGGTGGTATCGAGCCCGGCGAAGCGAAGCCAGCGGGCGAGCCCGCCGAGCATCGCGTCGCAGCACAAGCGAGGCGGTTCCATACGCTGATTTTACGTGTGCTAGCATGACTCAGGTGAGGCGTGCACGCGCTTGAAACGGAGGTGTCCATGAGCTCGACTTGGGACTCGCGTCAGGAGCTTGCCCGGCAGGATCCGGAGTTCGCCCGTCTGCTCCAGGAGCACCAGAACCGTGAGAGGCGGATCGCGGCGCTGCGCGCCAAGGGCTGGCTGACAACCGAGGAAGAGCTCGAAGAAAAGCGCCTCAAGAAGGAGAAGCTGCGGTACAAAGACCAGATGGAAGCGCGGTTGCGCAAACACTCGGCGCAGGTTTGATGCTGTCGCTTGCCCCCGAAGGGTACCCCTTCATTCTCGTGCCCGGAGCCGCTGGCGTGCTCGCTGTGGCGTTTGGGTCCTGGCCCGTCGCCATCGTGCTGTGGCTCGTGGCAGCGGGCTGCGTGGCGTTTTTCCGCGACCCGGCCCGCACCTCCGACGCGCCGGCGGAGGCGATCCTCGCCCCGGCCGACGGCAAGGTCCTCTCGGTGGGCGCCTCGCCACCCTCCGTCGCTGAGCTCGGGCTGCCGAGGCAGATCTCGATCTTCATGTCGCCCGCCGACGTCCACGTCAACCGGGCGCCGGTGGCCGGTCTCGTGCGCACGACCCGGTACTCGCGGGGCCGCCACTTCCCCGCGTTTCGGGACAAGTCGTCGGACGCCAACGAGCACTGCTTCGTGGTCCTCGACGGGGCGCGGGGACCGGTGGCGTTCAAGCAAATCGCCGGCACGCTCGCCCGTCGGGTCGTCTGCGATCTTGCAGCCGGTGAGCGGGTGGAGCGCGGGCAGCGGGTGGGAATCATCAAGTTCTCGTCGCGGGTCGACCTTTTCCTCCCTGCGAGTGTCCGGGTGTGCGTCGGGGCGGGAGACCGCACCCGCGCCGGGGTGACCATCGTGGCTTCGTACGAAGCGGCGGACGGGCGGTCCGAATGAGGATTTTCCGCCCCCGGCGAATGCGACCGGTCCGGCTCCCGGCCCGCGGTTCGTTGCGGCGCGGGATTTACCTGGTTCCGACGTTGTTCACCGTTGCCAACATGGGGTGCGGGTTCGCGGCGACCCTGGCCGCACTGCACGATCGCTTCTGGCTGGCCGGCTGGCTCATCGTCTTCGCCGCCGTCTGCGACGGCCTCGACGGGCGCATCGCCCGCCTCACCAACGCCACCTCGGAGTTCGGCAAGGAGTACGACTCGCTCGCCGACGTCGTGTCGTTCGGGATGGCCCCGGCGCTGCTCGCCTACCAGTGGTCGCTGCGCTCGCTGGGCCGCTGGGGATGGTTCGTCGCCTTCGTCTTCCTCGTTGCCGGCACGGTGCGTCTGGCCCGCTTCAACATCCGGGTACACATGACCGATCGCCGCTTCTTCATCGGCCTACCGATCCCGGCCGGGGCCGGCGCGATCACCGTGCTGTGCCTGGTCAACCCCGAGCCGGTCTTGACTCGACCCTGGTCGCTGGCCGTGTGGGGGTACGTGCTCGGCGTCTCGCTGCTCATGGTATCCACCATCCCCTACCGCTCCTTCAAGACCGTGAACCTGCGCCAGCGGTGGCCCGCGAGCGCCTTTTTCGCTGTCGCCCTCGCCATTGCACTGCCGGTCCTCCTCCAGGAGGTGGCGCTGGCAGTGCTGATCGGCGTCTACCTGCTGGCCGGTCCGACCGAGGCGCTGTGGCGATGGGCCAGCGGCCGCCCGATCAACCTGAAGCTCGAAGGCGAGGCCGCCGAGGTCGGCCTCGTGACCCCGGAAGCCACCAGCGATGCTGACCGTCCTTGATCCCGTGACCCGCCGCGGCCGAGAGCTGTGCGAGGCGCTCACCGAGGCGCTCCCGGATCAGGCCCACACCTACTTCCACACCTCGGGTACCGACGAGCACCTGCTGGCCGAGGTCGCCGGCCAGGCCAGGCTCGTGAGACCGCTCGACGACCTCGATGAGCTGGCGCGGTGCACTGCCCTCATCCTGACCGCGCCGCCAGCCCCGGCGATCGCGGCGCGCCTCGCCGCCTGGCTCGACAGCCAGCCGACCTTGCTCGTCGTCGACTACTCACTGCCTCCGGTGCTGCCGGCCGGCCAAGCGGCGGCGTTCGGCATGCTGCGTGAGCCGCGGCCGGGCGCTCGCCGACTGCAGGCCCTCGACCCGGCGCTCTCGGGCCCGTCGGTTGTGCTCGACGCTCTCACCCATCTCGGCCTGATCTCCACCCACCTGACGTTGCTGACTCCCGCCGCCGACGCCGGCGACGAGGCGGTCGAGGAGCTGGCCGGGCAGGCCGTGGCTCGGCTGTCCGGCGCCCG
>JAAYVZ010000263.1 GCA_012516935.1 Holophagae bacterium | reverse complement strand
CCGCTCGTGCTGCCGGTTACGGTGCCAGGGGTGGGTCAATTTCTAAACGTTGGATGGGTCAATTTCCGAGCGGCGCGTACAGCTCGACGAAGAACCGGGCGCCGGCGGCGCCGACCATGTCGGCCACGATCACGGCGGCAGGTCGGACAAGCAGCGTCGAGGCCATGCGCGCCGACCCGGCGCAGTAGTCCCAGCCGTCGAGACGGCCGTGGTCCTCGGCGTCGAAGAAGGCGAGCCAGAGGTCACCGGGGGGAGGGTGGAAGAGCCGCGCCAGCTCGAGCAGCACCGCCACGCCGCTGGCCCCGTCGTTGGCCCCCGGCACGGCCCTTCTGCGGCGCCACCATGACCGCTCGCGGTCGGCGCGCGGGCGAGTGTCGAAGTGGGCGCCGAGCAGCAGCGCCGGCCGTTCCCGCACGGTTCGCGCCAGCAGGTTTCGGCACCGCTGGCCGCGGAGGAGGAAGGCGTCCTCCTCGACCGGCCAACCGCACTCGGCAAGCGTCGACGCGATGAGCTCGGCGCAGCGTCGGTTGGCGGGCGACCCCGTCGGCCTGGGCCCGAGCGCGCACTGCGCCTGCACGAGCCGGAATGCCCGCTCCCCGTCGAAGCCGCTCATCTGCCGCTCCCAGCCCCCGGAGGTCCCGGCACGCCGTCCCACGACTGCCAGGTGGAGCAGAGCACGGCGTTGGGGGACACGCGCCGCGTCGCCTCCCAAGGTTGACGTCGACGAACCGTCCTCCGGTGCTGTCGAGCCAAGGATCGGAGGTGCGGCGGGCGCCGTCCGACAGAGGGCCGGGGCCCGGGGTCCGGGGCACTCGCTGCGGTCCGGGAAGGCGAAGCGCTCACGGCAACAGCCGCATCGCCTCAGAGCGGGCAATGAGGTCGGGCCCGAACACTCGGCCGTCCGGGTTGATGAGCTGGAAGTTGTCCCAGACAACCGTCGGTGGTTCCCAGTCGAGCTCGCGAGCCGCGTTGCCGTAGCGTTGCAGGAAAAAGATGTTGGCAAACGGCTCCAGGCCGGCCCGCGCGACCAGGTCGACGACCGCCTGATCGTCATCGGCGACGCCCCGTCGGCGCCGGACGTTGATCACCAGCGAGCGCTCGGGGTTGACGCCCATGAGGTCGCGCAACAGTGTCGCGAGCTGGACCAGGTGCGGGTCGCGGCCAAGCAGAAAATGGTTGAACGAGAGCTTGATCGTCAGAGGTATGCCGAGTTTTTCCAGCCACACGAGCAGCCCTCGAGGCCTGCGGGGCAGCAGCGTCCCGTTGGTGCACAGCACGAGCCGATGGCAGCCCGGGTGTGCCCTCGCGACCTCGACGAAGTCCCAGAAATCCGGGTGGCACAGTGGCTCACCGCCTTCGAGCTGGACCTGAAACCTCCCTTCGGGAGGGAGCAGCTCGCGAAAACGTTCGACGGGCAGAAAGGTCTTGCCCTTGATCTTCGAGCAGGCCGAACACCAAGGGCAGCCCCGGTTGCACTTGTTGGTGATCGCGAAGTAGAGCCGGATCGGGCGATCCGGCGTCGGGTGATCGAGAAGCACGGAAGTGCGAGGATCCTCGGCGGTCACCGAGACAGGGTACAGCGAACGGCTGGAACCGGCCAGGGGATCGATGGCATCTTCCTGGCAACCTGATCGACGACAACCCGGCCGTCGAGGGTCTGCTGCGGGCGTCAATTGGCGTCGCGGGGAAGCTCGTGCCGGCACCACCATGACCGGCGTCAGCAGCCGACCCAGCGCCGAGCGGGGTTTTTCAGTCACCAGCAGGAATGCTCTTCCCGTGCGCTGAAGGCAGCCCAGGACCTATTCGGACGAGGGCCGTTCAGGTCTGCTCGGGGGCCAGCTCACCACCGCCACCCTCCGAACGCATGGGCTGCACGGTCTTGCGCGTGTGGAGGCAGCCCGGAAGCGACGCGAGGTCATCGTCGCACTGCCAGTCGTCGTCGCGCTCGGCGCCGTTCGGGTCGGGGCTTGCAGGGCGGCTCGCTGGTGAAGGGGAGCATTTCAAGGCCAAAGCGTTCCTCCTCGGGAATGGTCGAGGGGGGTAGGCGGAGAATATCACGCATGGCGTTGGCTCGCGTTGACGGGGCGGTGGAGAGGTACGGAGCAGGGCTGGAGGAGCGGCACGCACGGAAGCTCGCGGTGGCGGAGGGACGCCTGGTGCAGGATCTATGGCTTAATTTGGACACAGGAGATATCGACAGCCCGAGCGGGGAGCCGTCGGCGTGGAGCAGTACCGGTCCCTGGCAGGGGAAGCGGTGAGGAGTCGTCAGGATCCAGCGCCGCCCGATTGCTGCAATTGCCAGAGGTCAGCCCGAAGAGTCGTTGGTCGAGGCGGTTGGTGGTGGAACCTCGCGCTCGATCTCGATGCTGCAGTCGGTGAGAAGCGCCGCGAGGGCGCCGACGGCGGCCAGGACCGGTGAGATGACTGCCCCAACCACACCGACCGTGAGCGGGAACTCAGCGATCGAGCGTTCACCCTGGCGGACCACGATCCGGCGCACGTTGCCCTCGCGGATGACCTGCTTGACCTTGTCGAGGAGCTGGCCGCCCTCGAGCTTGATCGTCTCCCAGTACGAGTGCTCACCCATCGTCGCCTCCAGCGACAGCACGGTCGGGTCCGGCCGTCGTGCATGGTTGTACGGTGAAGCGGGCTTGCGGTTTCTTCGAGGCCGCTTGACGACGCCAGCGGCTCAGCCGATGCTGCTCCCGTGGCTTGGCAGGCATCAACGCGGGGCTTGGGGCGGTGGCTGGACCCTCGGACGTGCCAGGGAGCGGCTTTTGGGATCGCGGTTGTCGCCGCCATCGCGGCCTGGGGAGTGGCGCGTGCGGCGTTGGTGGGGATCACCCATGACGAGGCGCTGACTCTGCTCATTCATGTGCGTGGTAGCTGGGGCGAGGTCTTCGCCCACCGCCTCTACATCGGCTCCAACAACCACCTCCTCAACACGGTGCTGCTCAAGCTGCTGCTCGGGGTGCTGCCCCCGTTCGAATGGGTGATCCGCCTGCCAGCTCTTGCCGGGCTCGGGATGTACCTTGTGGGGTGCTGGCGGTTGCTTCGGCGCCTCGCCTCCGGACCCCGCTTCGCGCTCGGCCTCGCGTTGCTCGGCACCCATCCGTTCCTTCTCGACCTGCACACGTTGGCTCGTGGCTACGGGTTGGGTTCGGGGATGCTGGTCCTCGCCGCCTCCTGTGCGTTCCAGAGGTGCGAGAATGCGAGCTTCTGGCGGGTCGCACGCTGCCACGGCCCGGCCGCGGGGCTGGCCGCACTTGCGATCACCGCGAACCTGTCGCTGCTTTACGGGGCTGTGGCGCTGGGCCTGCTCGTGCTCGCCGACGCGGCCATGCGGTCGATGTCTGGCCCTTCCGGACGCGAGGCGGGACGGATGGTCGCAGCCGCCGCCCTGCCATGGCTGATCGGGGCGCTCCTCACGGCCGTGATTTACCGTCCCGAGGTCCTGCAGCGCATCGGTTACTACGTCGCTGACTGGGGAGGTGAGAAGGGTTTCTGGGCCAACACCGTGACCAGCTTGGCGGCGGCCTCGCTCTACCGTCCAGGCTGGCAAGGTGCGGTACACGTCTTGACGGTGCTCTTCGGGGTGATATTGGGAGCGGGGACGCTGCTGGCGGCGGTGGCAGTGCACCGGCGCCGCGGCCGGTCCTGGCTCGTGGGCGCGACCGTGTTCTGCTGGCTCGTGGTCGCAGAGATGAGCGCGGTGAGACT
>JAAYVZ010000262.1 GCA_012516935.1 Holophagae bacterium | reverse complement strand
TCCAAGAGCAGCGGCAGCTTCAAGATCGACCACCCGCTCGACCCGACGGGGAAGTACCTGTACCACTCGTTCGTGGAGTCGCCGGACATGATGAACGTCTACAACGGCAACGTCGTCACCGACGAGGAGGGCCGAGCCGTGGTGGAGCTGCCGGCCTACTTCGAAGTGCTCAACCGCGACTTCCGCTATCAGCTCACGGTGATCGGCCGCTTCGCGCAGGCCATCGTCGAGCAGAAGATCGAGCGCAACCGTTTCGTGATCAGGACCAACCTGGCCGGCGTGGAGGTCTCGTGGCAGGTCACCGGCATCCGCAAGGACCCGTGGGCGGAGCACAACCGGATCCAGGTCGAGGTGGACAAGCCCGCCGAGGAGCACGGGCTGTACCTCCATCCGGAGGTCTACGACCAGCCCACGGAGCTCGCCATCGATCGCCCCATGTGGAGGTAGCCGCGGTAGCTCGGTCGGTTGCGTTGGGCAACGAGGCGCGCAGGGGCGGCCCGGGCAGGCCGCCCCTGCGGTTTTTATTGGCTGATCTTGGGGAGCCGGGCGAGCGACGTCGCGATGGCGTGCTCCGGGTACTCGAAGTCCTCGAGCTTACCGTCGAGGTAGGCGTCGAAAGCGGCCATGTCGAAGAACCCGTGGCCCGAAAGCGAAAACAAGATCACCGCCTGGCGCCCCTCGTCCCGGAGCTGGAGCGCCTTGCGGACGACCGCGGCGATGGCATGAGCCGACTCCGGGGCGGGGACGATCCCCTCGCTGTGGGCGAACAGCACGGCGGCCTTGAAAACCTCGCTCTGCCCGACCGACTCGGCGTCCATCACGCCCCGGTGGACGAGCGCCGAGATGATCGGCGACGCGCCGTGGTAGCGCAGCCCCCCGGCGTGCACCGCCGGCGGCACGAAGTCGTGGCCCAGTGTGTACATCTGCAAGATCGGCGTGAGCTTTGCGGTGTCGCCGAAGTCGAAGGCGAAGCGGCCCCGCGTCAGGGTCGGGCAACTGTCTGGCTCGACGGCTACCGCCCGTAGCTTGCCGCCGGCGAGCACCTCCGGCATGAACGGTAGGGCGATGCCGCCGAAGTTGGAGCCGCCGCCGTGGCAGCCGACCACGAAGTCCGGCTCCTCGCCCACCAGCTCGAGCTGCTTGCGCGCCTCCTGGCCGATCACCGTCTGGTGCAGCAGCACGTGGTTGAGCACCGATCCCAACGAGTAGTTGGTGTCGTCGCGGGAGGCCGCCTCCTCCACCGCCTCGGAGATGGCGATGCCGAGGCTGCCGGGCGAGTCGGGGTGCTCGGCGAGGATGGCGCGGCCGGCGTTGGTCAGCGGTGATGGACTGGGGTAGACCTCCGCTCCGAACAGCCGCATGAACGTCCGGCGGTACGGTTTCTGCTCGTACGAGACGCGCACCATGAAGACGCGGCACGCCATGCCGAGCATCCGCGTGGCGAACGCCAGTGCCGATCCCCACTGCCCGGCGCCGGTCTCGGTGGCCAGGCGTGTGATGCCGGCGATGCTGTTGTAGTACGCCTGCGGCACCGCGGTGTTGGGCTTGTGGCTGCCAGCCGGGGAGACTCCCTCATGCTTGAAATAGATGCGGGCCGGTGTGCCGAGGGCGCGCTCGAGGTTGCGAGCGCGAATCAGCGGCGTCGGCCGCCACATGGCGAGGATCTCGCGTACCGGCGCGGGGATCGGGATCTCACGCTGGGCGCTCATCTCCTGCTCGATGAGCTGGGGCGGAAAGATCCGCTCGAGGTCATGAGGCCCCAACGGTTGCCCGGTGCCCGGGTGGATTGGCGGCGCCAGCGGGACCGGCAGGTCGGCGAGCACGTTGTACCAGTGCTCGGGCAGCTCCGAGACAGGTAGGGTGATGCGGTCAGTCGCCGCGGTTGTCGGGAGCATGCTCGGGCCGGTGGTTTCGAGGTTCGCGCTTGCCATTGTCGTGCCCCTCCTTTCGGGCAGATACAAAAAGGCCCTCCGTCGCCGGAGGGCCTGAGGTTTTTCGAGTACGGCTGGTGCTACGGCATGGCCTCACGCCCTCCGGTCGTGTGCGTGCACCACCACCAGTTGGCAGCGCGAGTGGTGACCGTGGGCTGGAGACCGTGCGTCATCGCCGCGTACCCTACCGTTCCTCCACCGACGCTGTCAACCCTCTCGGTGATCGGCTCTCGGGGCTCACCGCTCGGAGGCCGGGTCCCAATCGACGCGGGGACCGTCGAGTGGGTGGTCGGGAGACCACCGGTTGCCGATCACGCAACCCTGGGCGATGGGGCGGGTCGCACCTGCGCGCGGGGGTCAATAGGCGTGGCGGTGGCGCCAGAAACGCAGCAGGGTCAGCCAGATGATCTTGAGGTCGAGGGCCAGCGACCAGTTGTCGATGTAGTAGAGGTCGTGGGCGATGCGCTTGCGGATCGAGGTCTGCCCCCGGAGGTCGTGGACCTGTGCCCAGCCGGTGATGCCGGCGCGCACGCGGTGGCGCGACATGTACTCCGGGTAGCGCTCGCGGAAGCGGGCGACGAACTCGGGCCGCTCGGGACGCGGGCCGACGAGCGACATCTCGCCTTTGAGGACGTTCCAAAGCTGCGGCAGCTCGTCCAGGGAGTAGCGCCGGAGCACGACGCCGACCGGGGTGGTGCGGGGGTCGTTGGCGTGGGCGAAGCGGGCGCCGGTGGCTCGCTCGGCATCCGGGATCATGGTGCGGAACTTGATGATCTCAAATGATTTTCCGTCCAGTCCCATGCGGAGCTGGCGGTAGAAGACGGGGCCGCCGTCGTGGCGCTTGACGAAGGCGGCGATGATCGCCAGCAGCGGTGAGAGGGCGAGCAGCCCAAACGACGCGACGACGACATCGGCTGTCCGTTTGACGAGCCGGTTCCAGCCGGCCAGAGGGATCTGTGTGAGGTTGATGACCGGTAGCCCGTCGAGGTCCTCCACTCCGGCGCGCAGGGCGTAGTACTGCAGCAGGTCGGGCACGACGCGCACGTCGAGCAGCAGTGGCTCGGCGGCCTTGAGCAGCTTGACCGCCCGCCGCTGGGCACCGAGCGGTAGCGCCACATAGAGCATCTTGACGTGGTGCGCGTGGGTTACGGCGTCGAGCTCGTCGAGGGTGCCGAGGACGGGGATGCCGTCCAGATGCATCCCCACCTTGCCAGGGTTGTCGTCCAAAAACCCCACGACGTCCAAGCCCAGCTCGCGGTGCTCGACGAGCTTGGCAGCGGCCATCCGTCCGAGCTCCCCGGCTCCGGCCACCAGGGCGTGCTTGCGGTGGCGGGAAGAGGCCCATAGCCGGGCCTGCGCCTTCCAGAACCCCGCCCGCCCGAGGGTCACCAAGGCCACGTCGAGCACAGCGAAGAGGCCGAGGGTGAGGCGGGAGTAGGTGAAGTCGCGGTAAAAGCCGAGGCCGGCGTACAACACGATCGAGGCCAGACCGACCGCGACGGTGACAGCGAACGCTTCCTCGACGAGCGAGCGCTGCGGGCGTCCCTCGAGCAGGCCGCGGAAATAGAACATCACCGGCCAGATCAGCGTGATGATGGGGAACAGCGCCAGGTACGGGGTGAACGGCGGGATGCCCTTGGTGACGGGAAAGACCTCGACCTCGAACCGGAGATGAAAGGCGAGCGACAGCGCCAGGTAGGTGGCGCACAGGTCGATCACCACCAGCCCGGTCCGATTGAAGCGCAGCTTCTCGCCGATCATGCCTGCCTGTACCCGGGGACATGGCGCTCGAGCAGGAAGCCGAAACGCTGGCGAAAGCGTTGGCGGGAGTAGCTTTCAGCCCGCTGGCGTAGCACCGTGCGGTCCCAGTCGCGGCTCATGACCTTCTCGCAGGCAGCAGCGATCGCCGTCACCGAACCGTCGGCGGCCAGCTCGCCATGCACGCCGCCGCGCACCGCATCCGCGGTGCCGCTTGCCGCCAGCCCGACGACCGGCGTGCCGCACGCCAAGGCCTCCACCGCCACCATCCCAAAGTCCTCCACGTTGGGGACCAGCAGGAGCGCGGCGCGACGAAACTGCTCACGCAGCTCGGCGGCGTCCAGGTGCCTCAGAAAGCGCACCCTCGGGCCCGCTACCCGCCGCAGCCGGCTCCCCAGCGGTCCCTCGCCGACAATATGGAGCGGTTTGCCGAGCCTTTCTGCCACCGCCATCCCCACGTCCACCCGCTTATACGGAACCAGTGCCGCCACCATCAACAGGTAGTCCTCGCGGGTATCACCGGGCGAGAAGAAGTCCACTTCGATGGGCGGTGGCACGACCTCGGCCCGCCGGCGCCAGTAGCGCTCGATGCGTTTGGCAACGAGCTGCGAGTTGGCGATGAAGTGGTCGACGCGGGCTGCCGAGACGACGTCCCAGGCTCGCAGGTCCTCGAGCTTGGCGCGCACCAGTGGGCGCAGCAACGGGTTCATCCGCCGCAGGTACTCCTCGCGCTGGTCCCACAGGTAGCGCATCGGGGTGTGGCAATAGCACAGGTGCACGGCGCCCGGCGGGGGGATGATCCCTTTGGCTACGCAGTGCGAGGAGGAGATCACGAGCTCGTACCCTTCGAGGTCGAAGGCGGCGACGCCGTAGTGCATGAGCGAGAGCAGGCCGCGGTACCAGCGGCCGCCGCCGGTGAGCTTCTGCAGGAACGAGGTGCGGATCGGGTGGTTGGTGAGCTCGCCGGTGATCGCGCCAGGGCGGTGGAAGAGCGTGTAGATCGGGGCACCGGGGAAAAAGCGGGCGATCTCGGACAGCACCGCCTCGCCTCCGCGCATGCCGGTCAACCAGTCGTGCACCAGCGCGACTCGCATCAGCCCTCCCCTCGCACCGCTTGGTAGGCGCCCACGGTAGCCCGTGCGGCACGTTCCCACGAGAACTCGCGCGCCCGAGCCCGTCCCCGGCTCCGCAGCTTGACCAGCTGCTCGGGACGGTCCAGCAGGCGTCGCACGGTGTTGGCGACCTCTACCAGGTCGCGGGGGTTGACCGCCACCACGGCATCGCCCCCGACCTCGCGCACCGCCTCGATATCGCCGGCCAGTACCGGTGCACCGCACGCCATCGCTTCGAGCAACGGCAGTCCGAACCCTTCGTACAACGTCGGGTACACGAACAGTGTCGCCCCCCGGTACAGCGCGGCCAGCTCGCGCTGCTCCACGTACCCGAGACAGAGCACGCGACCTCCGAGCCCCATCGTCGCGGCGCGGAGGGCGAGCGGACCATCGGGGGTGAACCCTCCCGCCAGCACCAGCGGCGGGATCGCCTCGCGCTGGCCGAAGGAGAGGAGCTGGTAGGCCTTGAGCAGCCCCTCGGCGTTTTTGTGCGGCTTGTGGTTGCCGACGTGGAGAAGGTAGCGGTCGGGTACACCGAGGCGGCTCCGGATCGCGGCGTCGCGACCCGGCTCGGCCTCGCCGAGAAAGCTCGGGGCCACGCCGTGGGGGATCACCTGTAGGCGCCGCTCGGAGGCCCCGAACAGCCGCTTGAGGTCGGCAGCGGTGGCGCGCGAGACGGTGAGGACGCGGCGCGACCGCCGCACGGCGGCGCGGATGAAGAAGCGGGCGTACGCGAACCCCAGTGGGTGAGGGAGGAACTCGGGGAAGAGCACGTGGATGATGTCGTGTACCGTAACCACGAGACGTCGTGGGAAGAGCAGGGGAATGACGTAGTGCGGCGCGTGGAGGACGTCGACCCCGGCGCGTAGCGCTGCCGAGACGAGGGCGAGCTGCTCCCGCAACGAGTAGCCCGGGGCGTCCACCTCGACCAGCCGCCAGCTTTCGGGCATCGCCGGCAGCAGGTGGAGGTGCTCGCGGCTCACGAACAGGGCGAGGTCGAGCGCCGGCTCGAACCGCGCCATCTCTCCCAGCAGCCCTTGGAGGTAGGAGCCGATGCCGAAGTCGGCCAGCTTGCGCGCATCAATTCCCACTCGCCGCATCGCCGGCATTCTACCCGCCCTCCTGCCCGGCGCAGGTCTGAGATCGAAAGTCAGAGGTCTGGCCGTGCCAGGGCCGTGATCTTGGCCGGGACCCTCGACCCTCGGCCGGGCGGGTGGGGGTCAGGCCAGGAGGGCGGTCAGGAGGGAGACCCAGGCGGTGGCAGGGCCGTCCCAGGCGAGCTGGCGGGCACGGGCGAGGCTCGCCTCGCGCAGCCGTGTCCTTTCGCCGCCGAGCGTACGCACGAGCGCCTCGGCGAGCCCGGACGCGTCACCGCGGCGGAACACCTGCGCGCACTCGCCCGCTACCTCGAGCAGCGCCGCCTCGTCCGAGATCACACACGGCGCCCCACACGCCAGCGCCTCGGCGAGCGGCAGCCCGAACCCCTCCTCCTCCGAGGCCAGCACCACGGCCTCGGCATGGCGGAGCAGCGCGCGCGCTGTCTCCCGGCTCACGTAGCCCGGAAGGTGCACCCGCTCCGCGTGGGGGTGCGCTTCGAGGGCACGAGCCAGCCAACGGCCCCCCCAGCCGCCGCCCCCCGCGAGCACGAGGTCGGGGGCCGACGGGACGGCTGTGAGAAGCCGGGCGTGCGCCTGGAGCAGGACGGGGATCCCTTTGCGGGGCTCGAGGGTGCCGAGCTGGACGACGAATGGACGCCCGCCGGCTAGCTGCCGGCGCACCGCGTCACCGGTCTCGCCGGCCGGTGGCGGCGAGAAAAACGGGTCGGCGGCGAGGGGAATGACCTGGGCGCGCGCGCCGTGCCGGGCATCGAAAGCTCGCAGGCGCTCACGGGTGGCCGACGAGGCGCACACCAGCTCGTCGGCACACTCCAACGACTCGCCGAAGTAGGCGGAGAAGCAGAAGCGGTTGGCGAGGGTGTGGTGCTGTGGCCGCGAGATCGGTGTGAGATCGTGGACCGCCAGGGCGGCCGGGACGGTGAGGCGGCGCGGCAAAATGCCGAGCGAGCCGACGTACGCCGAGGACCGCATCGAGGCGGCGGGTCCGGCGAGGGTCTGCAGCCAGAGGGTGCCGGGGAGGGGCACGGGCGGCGCGAGGATCACGGCCCGGCCGTCGAGGCCGTCGAGCTGGAGGTTGCCGACCGGTCTCGGCACCGCGAGCACGAACCGCCACTCGGTGCGGGCGGCCAGCTCGCGCAGCAACCCCGCCAGCCACCAGCCGACGCCGGTCCAGCTCCCGAGCAGCGGCCGGGCGTCAAAGGCGATACTCGTCGGGCTGAGCATGGGGGAGGTCCGCGGCGCGGCGCAGCACTCGAGCGGTCGCTTCCGCGGCTTGCGACCAGCGGAATAGCTGGGCGCGCGCCCGGCCGGCCACGGCCAACGAGCGTCGGAGCGAGGAATCGACGGCCAAGCGGAGAATCGCGTCGGTAATGGTCGCCTGCTCGCCCGGCTCGACGTACACCGCCGCTTCCCCGCCCACCTCGGGCAGCGACGAGGTGCGGGATAGGATCACGGGTGTTCCCGAGGCCATGGCCTCGAGCGCCGGCAACCCGAAGCCTTCCAGCCAAGACGGGAAAAGCAGCGCCTCGGCGCCGCGCAGGGCGGCCTGCAGGCCGGGGCGGTCGAGGTAGTCGAGGTGGAGGATGCGGTCACGGGCCGGGCTGTCAGCGAGGGCGCGTTGGATCGACTCGGTACGCCAGCCCCACCTGCCCACGAGCACGAGCCAACCCGGGTACCCGGCCGCAACCGCCCCGGCGAAGCCGGCCAGGATCCCCTCCACGTTCTTGCGCGGCTCCAGGGTCGAGACGAACAGCAGGTAGCGAGGCGGCAGGCCGGTAGGGCGAGGGCCGTCGGGAGTGAATGCCTCGTCGACGCCCTCATGCACGACGTGGATCCGGCGCCGGCTCGTCGCCAGCAGCACCACGAGGTCGTCCGCGGTCGCGGCCGAGACGGCGATCAGCGCGGCGGCGGCGAACAAGGTCTGGGGCAGGCTGCGGCGCAGGTTGTCGAGGGTCTCCTGCTGCACCGTATGTGGCAGGCGCAGGAAAGCGAGGTCATGGACGGTCGGCACGAGGGCGCGTACCGCCGCCTGGTGTCGCCGCGGAACGAAGAAGTTGGGTGCAAAGAAGACGTCGTTGCCGTCGAGCCACAGCAGGATGGGCTCGACCACCGTGCGGAGAACCGCGAGGGTCGGGCGCACCGGCAGCAGGAACCCGTGCGGGATGTGGTGGTAGCGGAAGCGCGTGCGCTCGCCGGCCGGCAGCGCCGGTGGCGACGGCTCGTCCGGGGCAGCGAAGCTGTGGGCGTACAGCCGCAGCTCGAGCTGTGGGTCCGCCGCAGGCAGGTTGCTCAACACGTTCCACTCGTACCAGCCGACCCCCGTCATGCGCTCGAAAAACGGGAAGATGTCGACGCCCACGGTGAGGCCCAGCTCGCCGCGCACGCTACGGGCGTACCAGCGGGCCAGGCGGGCCCGGAAGGTGCCGCACATGTCCCTCAGTAGGTGGATGAAGAACCCAGCGGTGACGCGAAGGCGGCTGCCCATGCGGTAAGCAGGGTACACCAGCCGGCTCGGTGTTATGCTGGCGCCGCGTAGGCGATGCATGCTCAGGCTGGCGCTGCCAGCCGCGAAGGGAGCCCCGATGCGCACCGTCACCACCTGTCTCGCGTTTCTCATCGCCGCCTCGGCGCTGGCCGGCGGTCCCATCGACAAGGCCGTACCGTTCGAGCTCGGCAAGTGGATCGATCTCGAGCACACCGAGGGCCCGGTGGTGCTGCACCGCATCCGGCTCGTCGAGCAAACCGGCACCATCACCAAGTCGAAGATCTTCCGGCCGATCGGTTCGGAGTACCTGAGGACGGTCCAGATCCAGCTCGAGTACTCCAACTCCGCGACCAAGGACTGGGACTGCTTCATGCGAGTCGAGTGGGTGGACGCCGACGACAAGGTCATCGACGGCTACCGCGACCGCGAGAGCCTCGACGACCGCGAGGTGCACGACGCCGCCACCGTGACCCTCTCGACTCTCAAGTACGGTCTCGATGTTGCCAAGACGCTCAAGATCTACCTCGAGGTCCACCCGTAGTCTCGGGCTCAACGTTTTCCGTGGCACTCGGGCGGTGTGTGGTCGTCCGCTCCAAGGCGGTACCACGGCCTCCCGAGTGTGAGCCCGGGCTCGTGCAGCGAGCGCGGTCAGGTCGCGCGCGGCAGCCTCGACACCGTCCGGCCGGCGAGCAGCCCGCGCAAAGCCAGAAGGCGGAGGCTGACACGCTCCGGGTCCTGCCTCGCCCACGGGCGGCCGATGTACCCGTGATCGGTCTTTCTGCACGCGGCGATGTGGCGCCGTTTGCTGCTGGCCGGTTCTCCTCGCGGCCCGGCGGAGCTTGACTTTGCCGGCGGCTCGCGGATCATGGAAGGCAAGGGGGGTTCGAGATGTCGGTCCGCGCTGAGCGCTTCCAGGACATCCTGAACAGCTTGGCCGACGGCGTGTACTTCGTCGATGTCGACCGGCGCATCACTTTCTGGGGCCGGGGTGCCGAGCGCATCACCGGCTACACGGAAGGGGAGGTGCTGGGCTTCGCCGTGGCGCACCGGCTGCTGGCTCCCCTGGATGCGGCCGGGCGCGACGTCTGCGAGAACGGGTGTCCGCTCGCCGCCACCCTCGCCGATGGCGTGCCGCGGGAGATGGAGGTCTTCATTCGCCACGCCGGTGGGCAGCGGGTCCCGGTGCTGATGAGAGACCTGGCACTCCGCAACCATAAGGATAAGATCGTCGGCGCGGTCGAGACGCTCATCGACCACCCGGTGATCTTGGCTGGGCACAAGAGCGGGCCGAGCGGCGAGTTCCAGGCGCTGCGCGATCCTCTCACCGGGGTCGGCAGCCGCCGCTTCATCGAGGGCCGTATCGAGGCGAGCCTCGCGGAGCTGCAACGGCACGGCGTACCCTCGGCCGTGGTGCTGTGCGACATCGATGGCTTCACGGAGTTCAACCGAGCGCACGGCAAGGAGGTGGGCGACTCGGTGCTGGCGATGGTGGCGCAGACCCTGCAACGCAACCTGCGCGGCTCCGACTCGGTGGGGCGCTGGGACGGCGAGCAGTTTCTGGCCGTGCTCCAGCACGTGGACGGGGTGCGCGCCGCCGCGGTGGCCGACAAGCTGCGCATGCTCGTCGAGCGCTCGACGCTGTCAACCAAAGGTGGATCGCTCCACGTCACGGTCTCGGTGGGGGCGACGATGATTCGCGCCGATGACCTCGAGGGCACGATCGTCGAGCGTGTGTCGCAGGCCCTCGCCAGTAGCAAAAGCGCCGGCCGCAACTGCGTCACGCTGGCCTGAGCTTGCCCTCCTCTTGCGTAGCCGCGATGAGCACCGGAGAACGGGCTGGGCGCACCCTGCCGTTCGCCCATCATCGGCTTTCCCACCCCATCGACGGACCCACCTGAGGTTTGTCGGCTGAGCCGAACGAAGCCAGATCGGCGCTGGCGGCTCAACGCGAGGCGCGGATGGCCCGAGCCGCCTTGCGGGAGACCAGCACGAAGCCCCGGGTGGCGGCGTCGCTCTCGAGCGCCGCGAGGTAGGTGCGCGCCCGTGGGTCGGAGGCGGCGTCCATGGCCAGAGCCTCTTCGAGACGAGCCGCGAGCTCGAGAGGGACGAACCCTGCCGCGCGCGCCTTGCTCCGGGCCTCCGCGGCCGTCACCTGGGCCCGCGCAGTCTCCCCACGGAGACGGTCGACGAACGCGCGCTCGACCAGAAGCATGATCGGCACCCGCGGGTTGGAGCTGCGCCCGGCGGCGGATGCGAGTAGCGCGAGCGTCCGCTCCGCCTCGGCGTGCCGTCCGCTCGCCGCCTGAGCCCGGGCCAACAGGCCGAGGAGCTGGATCGGGTCGTCGAGCTCGACGCTTTCCGCCAGGGAAGCGGCGAGCGGGGAGAGCTGCTCGATCACCCGCGCGACCTCGCCGTTTTCGAGGTCGACGCGCAGGGGCAGCAGGTCCTGTACTTTCGACGCAGCCTCGAGGCCCGGAAGCTGGCGCATGATCTCGGCCGACTTCACGAAGAAGGCGCGGGCGTCCGAGAGCCGGTCGCCGGCCATCAGCACGTCGCCCAGCTTGGCAAGCGCGGCCGACTCGGTTCCTCGACGCCCGCTGGCGCTGGCGATCCGCACCGACTCCTCCAGCGCCGTGCGCGCAGGTGTGACCTCGCCCATGTCGAGCAGGACGTTACCGAGCTTCTGCAACGCCACCGTGAGCTCCTTGCTGTCGTCCAGCTCGCGCAGGATCGCCACCGACTCCACGAGCTGCTCTCTGGCGCGGGCGTTGTCGCCGCCGACGAAGACCGGCCAGGCAAGGTTGTGGAGCTGCAGCGCCAGCACCTGCCGGTCCCCGACCGCGCGGAAACCGTCGGCGGCCTGCTGGTACGCCTCGATCGCACCGGGCAGATCGTGGCGGTCGTAGAGCACGTTGCCGATCGAGTTGAGCACGCGCGCCACGTTGCGGCGGCTGCCCACAGCCGCGTACATCGCTCGCGCCTTCTGCAGGCTCGCCATGGCCCCGTCGACGTCGCCCAACATTCGCAGGGCGGATCCCGCGGCGTCCAGCGCCCGGGCCTCCACCAGCCGGGCGCCGAGCTCCCGCGCCTTGCGCTCGGCTCGCTGCGCCGCCTCGAGCTGGCGCTTGTGGTCGGACAGGTAGTAGGCGGCACGTGCCTCGAGAATGTCGAGGCGCGGGTCGTCGCGCAGCGGGAGCGGAAGCTGGCGCCGGAGCAGCTCGGCGGTTTCGAGCGCCTGTGCGCTCTGCGCCGCGGCGAGCTGCACGTCACCCAGGCGCAGCCCGTAGTCGAGGCTGTCGGGGACGTCGCGCACCAGGGCGGCGTAGATCTCGATCGCCCGCGGCCAGTCACGCGCCAGCTCCGCAACCCGGCCCTCAGCCAAGCGTCTCTGCTCGGGCGAGAGGCGGTCGGACAGCGCCAGTGCCCGCCGGGCCGACTCTGTCGCGCGCGCCGACAGCGCCAGCGAGGCGTAGGCGTCGGCGAGGGCGAGGTGCACGAGCGGGGCCTCCGGCGCGAGCCTGGCCGCCTCCTCGAGCAGCTCGTGGGCGGCCTGCACGTCGAACTCGCGCAGGCGCGCCAGCCCGTCGGCGTACAGGCGCGCCGCCTCCTGCGAGCCGCCGAACGAGGCGCCGAGCGTGGTCACGGTGGCGCCGCCGTGGAGGCCCGTGAGCTCCTCCCGCAGCCGCGCCCCGGCGCGGCTGACGAGCTCGAACAGCTCCATCTCGGTGCCGTTCTCGGCGAACCCAGCGCGACGCTCGCCGGTGGTGGTGGCTTGCACGCTCACCTGCAGGCTGATCACGCGCGCCCCGGCCTGGCTGGGGAAGACGGTGTAGGCACCCGAGACCACGAGGTCGGCGCCGACGAGGCCGCGAACGCGGGCCAGCGTCGCCGGCGCCAGCGTCGAGACCTCGGCGAGGCCGAGGTCGGCGCGCAGTCGCGCCACCTCCTCGCTCGAGACCTGCCGCAGGCTCGCCTCTGCTGCCAGCTCGCTGCCCAGCGTCTCGGTGAAAGCGTTGCCCAGCCAGGCGGTGCTCGGGTCCTTGGTCAGGTCCACGAACCCGAGGACGGCCACGGCCGTCCGAGCCTGACCGGTCCGGGGCCGTGCGCCCGAGCGGACCTCCCGCCATACGAGTGCGCCGCTGACGGCGCCCGCTGCGGCCAGCACCGCTGCCATCCAGAAAAGCTTCCGACGTCCGGACCGCAAGCGGAGGGCGGCGCTCGGATCGCCCTCCAGGGCCGGCACGATCGCCTCGACCGGCGGGCGGTCCCGCCCGTCGCGGGCCAGGCAGCGGAGGATGACCGCCTCCCACCTGGGGTCGAGGTCGGGCGCCAGGCTGCGGGGCGGTGGAGGCGGCTCGCGCAGGCGGCGCAGAGCGCACTCGAACGGGGTATCCCCGCCGAACGGCCGCGAGCCGGTGAGCATCTCGAACAGCACGACACCGAGGGCGTAGACGTCGGTGGCGGTGGTGATCTCCCCGCCCTCGACCTGCTCGGGCGCCATGTACGCCGGTGTGCCCACCAGCTCTCCGGCCTGGATGCTGACCGAGGCGTCGCTGCCGTGGCTGCGGGCGAGCCCGAAGTCGGTGATCACCGCCCGCTCCTCGCCGGAGCCAGGCTGCAGCATGACGTTCGAGGTCTTGAAGTCGCGGTGGATGACGCCGGCATCGTGGGCTGCCGCGAGGCCGGCGGTCAGTTGGCGGACGATCGGCAGCGCCTCGGCCGTGGTGAGCCGGCCGAGCCGAGCGAGCCGCTGGGCCAGCGTCTCGCCGGACAGCAACTGCATCGACAGGAACATCGCGTGCCGGCCGTCGATCTCGGCGTGCCCGACGTCGAAGACCCGGCAGACGTTGGGGTGGGTGACCTTGCGTGCGAGCTTGATCTCGCGCCGGAACCGCTCGCCGGCGACGGGATCGGCGTGCAGCTCGGGGCGCAGGAACTTGAGCGCGACGTGCTCGCCGAGCTCCTGGTCGAGCGCCTCGACGACCTCGCCCATTCCGCCGTGCCCGAGGGGTCGAACGACGCGATAGCGGCCGGCGAGCGCGGTACCGGGCGCGCCGAACCCGGGCGATGAGACGACCTGAGTGGCGAGCGGCGTGAGGTCGCTGCGCTGGCAGGACGGGCAGAGCGCGACCCCGGCCGGAAGGAGCTGGCCACAGCGCGGGCACGAGACGCTCTCGTCGCTCATGTTGGCGCCGTCATCCTCCTCACAGCGCGGCCGTGGGCCGCAGGCGGGGCGGTCGGCGGTGGCGGGTTGCCTGCTCGAACGCGAACGCGAGCTTGATGAGCAGCGGCTCCGACCAGGCCCGGCCGACGAACGAGAGCCCGACCGGAAGCCCGAAGGCAAACCCTGCGGGCACCGTGACGTGCGGGTAGCCGGCTACGGCGGCCGGCTGCGAGAAGCTGCCGAGGTAGTGGTCCCCGTTCACCAGGTCGATCGTCCACGCCGGGCCGCCGGTCGGGGCGACGAGGGCGTCCAGCCTGTGCTTGTCGAGCACCTCGTCGAGCCCCTTGCGGCGCGAGAGCTTGATGCACTTCTCCCGGGCCTTGCGATAGGCGTCATCGCTGAGCGGACCCTTCTTCTGCGCCAGAAGGAAGATCTCCTGGCCGAAGTACTTCATCTCGGTGTCGGCGTGCTGCTGGTTGAAGGCGATGAGGTCGCGCAGCGTGCGCGGCCCCTGACCGGGAGGGAGCGCCGCGAGGTACGCATTCAACCCGGCTTTGAACTCGTACAGCAGCACCTCGTACTCCTCGTCGCCGTAGTCGTCGGCGTTGGGGATGTCCGCCGGGTCCACGAGCACGGCTCCCGAGCGAGCGAGGGCTCCGAGCGCCTCCTCGATCACCGTGTCGGCCTCCGGCGAGTAGCCGAAGAAGTGCTTGCGGGCGACTCCCAGCCGCGCCCCTGCGAGCCCGGCGGGATCGAGCGAGCCGGTGAAGTCGAGCGGTGGGCGCCGCAGCAGGGCCGCTGTGGCCGGGTCGCGGGGGTCCTCGCCGGCCAAAACGGCCAACAGTGTCGCCGCGTCGGCCACCGTGCGGCACATCGGACCGGCCGTGTCCTGGCTCCAGGAGATGGGGATGATCCCGGTGCGCGAGACCAGCCCCACGGTGGGCTTGATACCGACCAACCCGCAGACGTGCGAGGGGCAGGTGATCGACCCGTCGGTCTCGGTGCCGACGCCGAGGGTGGCAAGGCTAGCCGAGATGGCGGCGCCGGTGCCGGAGCTCGATCCGCACGGTGAGCGATCGAGGGCGTAGGGGTTGCGGCACTGGCCGCCGCGCCCGCTCCAGCCGCTCGACGACTGGCTCGAGCGGAAGTTCGCCCACTCCGAAAGATTCGTCTTCCCGAGGATCACCGCGCCGGCCTCGCGCAGGCGGGTGACGACGAACGCGTCGTGGGTCGGCCGCTGGCCGACCAGCGCCAGCGAGCCGGCAGTCGTCTCCATGCGATCCGCGGTGGCGATGTTGTCCTTGATCAGCACCGGGATGCCGTGGAGAGGGCCGCGCACCCGCCCGGCCCTGCGCTCGCCGTCGCTCTGCTCGGCGAGCTCACGAGCCTGGGGGTTGACCTCGATGAGCGAGCGGAGCTGCCCATCGAGCTGCTCGATCCGCCCCAGGTACGCCTCGGCCAGCCCGACGGCGGTGAAGCGGCCGGAGCCGAGCCCAGCAGAGAGCTCGGCAACCCCCATCTCTTCGAGCTCGAACGCGGGCAGCTCCGGAGCGGGCGCGGGCGCGGCGGAGGCAGGCGCAGCGGGGTGGGGGGCGAGGCCGGCGGCAGCAGTTGCAGCGCCGGCAGCCAGCAGCTCGCGACGCGAGAGGCCGGTGGTACGGGGCCAGGCGGGCATGGTGTGTCCTCCACCGGCAGTGTAGCGCGGGTGGCTCAGTGTGACCCCGCCGGTCGCCCAGCCCGGCCGGTCGCCGAGCTGGTGCTACCCTACGCCCAGCCCGGGCAGCGGCAATAGCTCACGGCTCGGGAGGAGGTCGGGATGGGCCGCAACACCGTGCTGCTGGTCTTCCTGCTCGCGGCGCATTCCGTCGTCGCGGCGCCAGCGGATCCCGCGGCTGGGCTGGCGACCGCGATCGCGCGGGAGGTGGAGCAACGTCTCGTCGCCATCGTGGCGGTGGCACAAACGGCAGCCCGGGAGGCCCCGACCGAGAGCGAACGGCCGGAGGTGATGCGAAAGTTCCTCGCCGAGCGTGCCCGCTATGTACCGCACGTGCTGCACGTCGCGTTGATCTCCGACCGGGGAGTGGTGCAGGCGATCGGGCCCGGCTACCGGTTTCTGGAGGGTATGGACCTCTCCTCCAGGGAGTGGGTGAAAGCCGCGCTCGCACGCCGCAAGACCATGGTCAGCCGAGCGTTTCTCTCGCTCGAGGGGTTGTACGCGGTAGCGGTTCTCGCGCCCATCGTACGGGATGGGCGCTTGGTCGGCCTCCTCAGCGTGACGATCCGCCCGACGGCCCTGCTCGCCACCTGGGTGGAGCGCACGCGAGGCAGCCAGCCGTTCGATGTCTGGGTCATGGAGACCGGCGGCCGGCTGCTTTTCGACCCGGACCTCGAGGAGGTCGGAAAGAACCTCCTCGAGGACACGCTGTATGCCCCGCATCGGGGGCTGATCAAGGCCGGGCGGGCGATCGCCAAGGCCCGACAAGGGAGCGTGCGCTTTGTCGTGACACCGGTGGCCGGCGACACCCTGGAGGTGCAGGCCACGTGGCGGTCGGTGACCGCCGCCGATACCTCCTGGAGGGTGGTGGTGGTGGGCGCGATCGGTGAGGGACGTTCGCCGCTGCGGACGCTCGCGACCTTGGGGTTGCCGAGCGCGACCGAGGCGCTGCGAGAAGTTGCCGCCGATTCCAGCTTCGTACAGGCGCTGGAGCGAGACGAGAGGCGTACCTTGCAGGTGCTCCTGAGCCGCTACTACGAGCGCTACCCGTGCTACGCCGTCCAGTGGATGACTCCGAAGGGGTTCGTGGTCGGCGGGTACCCACCGGGTAACGCCCTGGTCTCGTACCAGCTCGACCCGTTCGGAAACCGCTCCGACACCTTCCTGCTCGAGCGGGCACAGACCGGCCAGGAGGGGATCTTCAAGACGCCACTGGCGGAGGGCCTCATGGGCGTCGTGCACGTGGTGCCGGTGCGGGCGGGTGAGGAGCTGGTCGGGTTCGTCTATGCGGTCCGGGTGGATTGAGCCCGGCTCGCTGTTTCGACCCGGTTCTTGCCGTTGTGCTTGCCTCGATACATCGCCTGGTCGGCCTTCCGAAGGGTGCTCTCCGGGGTCTCGTCCTCGCTGACGCACACTCCCACCGTGATGGTCACCCGTATCCGGTGCTCCCGCCAGTCGATCGCCGTCGCCTCGACACTCGCCCGCGCCCTCTCGGCCGCGAGACGGGCGCCGTCGAGGTCGGTATCGGGGAGCACCAGCAGGAACTCCTCGCCGCCCAGGCGGCCGACCTCGTCGATCGCGCGGACGGTACGGCGCAAGGTGCTCGCCACCGCCCGCAACACCGCGTCCCCGCAATCGTGCCCCAGCGTATCGTTGAAGCGCTTGAAGTCGTCGACGTCAGCGAGCGCCACCGCCAGCGGTTTGCCGGTCCGCTGGCTGCGAGTGTGCTCGAGGGCGAGCCGTTCGAGGATCGCGCGGCGGTTGGGCAGCGCCGTCAGATCGTCGGTGCGCGACAGCTCCTCGACACGGGCATAGGCGAGCTCGATCTGAGCGCTCTTGGCTGCAATCTCGCGCGCGCTGCGCACGCGCAGACGGTAGCGGCTCGCCAGCGTCAGCAACGTCGCACGAGACGGACGAGGCATAGCCACCATCAAGCGTACACCGGCAGGCAAGGCGAGGATTGGCGGGAGATGGTGGAGCGTCGCTGAAGGGGAGACACACGACAGCCGACGGGGACCGGACCCGGTGCCTGGAAAGACCTGTTGACCCCGCGACGTTGGCTTGGGCGAGCAGGAGCCCCGTAGCTGGCCGGCGAGCGGCTGGCGGGTCCTGCGGGAGGGACGTGATGACGAGCATGGTGATGTGGATCGGGCTGGCGGTCGCCGGTCTGGTGGCAAGCGTGGTAGCCGCTGCGGGCGATGAGAGGCCGAAGCAGCCGGCGAAAACCGAGGTAGCGACGCTGGCGGCCGGGTGCTTCTGGGGGGTCGAGCACCTGTTCAAACAGCTGCCGGGGGTGGTCTCCACCGAGGTGGGGTACACCGGCGGCTCTACTCCCAACCCCACCTACGAGGCGGTGTGCACCGGCAAGACCGGCCACGCGGAGGCGGTGCAGGTGGTCTTCGACCCTGCGAGAACCAGCTTCGAGCAAGTGCTGCGCTTCTTTTTCCGGCTCCACGACCCGACCACCCTCAACCGCCAGCATGCCGACGTCGGCCCCCAGTACCGCTCGGCGATCTTCTTTCACGGAGAGGAGCAGCGGCGGGTCGCCGAGCAGGTCAGGGCCGAACTGGACCGCTCGGGGAAGTGGCGGGACTCGATCGTGACCGAGATCGTTCCCGCCGGGCCGTTCTGGAGCGCCGAGGAGTACCACCAGGATTATCTGAAGAAGCACCCGGGTGGGTACTTCTGCCACGTCCTGCAGCCGGAGTAGCGGCTCGGCGGAGAGCGGCCGCGCCCGCGTCCGGCCGGTCACGCCAGCGGGCAGGGCGGTGGTTGCCGCCCGGCTATGAGGGCCGTAGATTCTTCCAGGGGCTGGAGGTGACCATGTTGCCGATCCAGAGGATCCTCTGTCCAACGGACTTCTCCGAACCCTCGTTCGCAGCCCTGGAGGTGGCGGCCGAGCTCGCCCGGGTGTTCGGCGCCGAGATCGTGGTAGTGCACGTCCTGACGCCGATTCCCGTGGCCGAGATACCGGCGCTCCACGCCGGCTTCAACGTCGACCGGTACCAAGAGGTGCTCGGGGAAAGCCTGCGCCGGGCGCTCGACGAGGTGATCGCCACCCGCCTCGGCGGCACCGCCACGGTGCGCGGCGTCCTCGTTGTCGGCCACCCTGCCGCTGAGATCGTCCGGGTGGGCCACGAGGAAGGAGCAGATCTCATCGTGCTCTCGACCCACGGTCGCTCGGGGGTCGGGCACCTGTTGTTCGGCTCGGTGGCCGAGCGTGTCGTGCGGTCGGCTCGCTGCCCTGTGCTGACGATCCGGGCGCGGTAGCGCAGCGCATCGAGCATCCCGTGGTGCGCGCCCTGCCGACCGCCGAAAAAATCCCCTGCTCCGGCTGTACTCCGTTGCCACCAGAAAGCTCAGCGCCGTGACCAGGTCGGGCCCGACCGCGCCGTGGTCGGGGACGCCGCCGCCGAGATCGAGCAGGAGCTCACCGCTCAGCCGCTGGTCGAGGGTCGAAGGTGGTCAGCGTTCCTTGAGGATCGCCAGCATCTCGGTCAGCACCCGCTGCGCCGAGGCGGTGGGAATCTGACAGGTGCCGGCGCCGCGGTGGCCGCCGCCGCCGTAGCGGGCCATGAGCGCGCCCACGTCGCCGCGCGCGGTGCGGTTGAAGATGTTGTGAGCGACCTGGAACGACACCTTGTCGGCGTCTTTCACCCGGGAGAGGCGGATCGACACGTTGGTGACCTCGGCACCGGGCAAGGTGTAGACGAGAAAGCGGTTCGCGGGCGGGATCTCGTCCACCCCCAGCAGGTCGGTGATCAGGACGTTGCCTTCGATGCGGGTGTGCTCTGCAAGGATCACGCGCGCCTTTGCCTCGGTTTGCCGGTAGTAGACAACCCGTTCCTGGATGTCCGGCATGGCGAGGATCGTCTCGGGCGGGTGCTTCAGCAGCAGGTCCGGCATCATCTGGGTCATCTCTTTGTTCGAGATGCGGAAGTCGTGGTGGTAGCCGAGCCCCGTGCGGGGGTCGAGCAGGTACACGAGCAGCATGGCCGGCGACGGGTTCGTCACGTCGTCCCGTGTGAGCTGAGCGCTGTCGAAGCGATCCACGACCTGCAGGAGCGGCTCGAAGCTCTCGATTTCCGGGTGCTCGTCCACGAAGTGCTCGTACACCAGCCGCGCGGCGCTCGGAGCAAAGCCGAAGCGGCCCACGAACGACTCGGGCAGCCGTCCGGGAACGCTCTCGCTCGAGTGGTGGTCGAACCACATGCCACACCCTGAGACGTAGGGAAGGTTGCACACAATGTCGTCGGGTGTGACCGCCACCGTACCGTCCTGCATCTCTTTGGGGTGGGCTTGGATGTAGGAGTCCACGAGGCCGGCGGCCTTGAGCAACACCGCACACATCAGCCCGTCCACGTCTCCCCGTGTGATCAACCGCATGGCGCCCTCCCTCGCCGTACCCGCGACCGCAATGGATGGCTGAGCACAAGCATAGCATCCGCGCGCGGCGCGGTAGACTCAC
Organism: Holophagae bacterium; assembly: GCA_012516935.1. Classification (GTDB taxonomy): domain Bacteria; phylum Acidobacteriota; class Thermoanaerobaculia; order Thermoanaerobaculales; family Thermoanaerobaculaceae; genus JAAYVZ01. The sequence continues at coordinate 7,501 of JAAYVZ010000262.1, read as the reverse complement.
GCATCCGCGGGGTGCGCGGTGGAGGTTCGATGCGCGACATCCGTTGGCTTGTGGCGCTGGTGCGGGAGGCCGGGCGGCGGGCCGCCGGTCGCCAGCGCCAGCTCGTGTTTGCCGAGCGGGGGTACAAGAAGGATGGGTCCGTCGTGACCGAGGTGGATCGCGACACCGAGGACTTCCTGTGCGAAAAGATCCTCGCCCGCATCCCCGAGGCCAACCTGGTGACCGAAGAGCGGGTCCGTCACTTCGCCGAGGGGCGACCCTGGACGTTCGTCATCGACCCCATCGATGGTACCGACTCGTTCAGTCAGGGGCTGCCTACGTGGGCGGTGTCGGTGGGCGTGCTCGACGCGGCGCTCGAGCCCGTGGCCGGGATCGTGCACGCTCCGCGGCTGGGTTTGATGCTCACCGGTGACGGGCGTGGCCGCGTGCGCAACGGCGCCCGGGAGGTGCCCGCACCGGCGCCGGTGAAGACGCTCTCGCGTTTGGCGGGTCTCGCCATCTCGTCGCGCGCGCACCACTCGTTCGACCTCCACCGCTTCCCCGGCAAGGTGCGCGGGCACGGCAGCGCGGCACTGCATCTCGTGTACCCGGCGATCTTCGGCGGCATCGTCGCAGCGCTCCAGGACGGTGGCGCCAATGCCTGGGACATCGCTGGTGCCCACGCGATCTGCCGCGCGGCCGGCTGCTCCTTCTCCTACCTCGATGGGCACCCGGTCGACTACCGGGCCCTGCGCGCACGCGAGTGGAAGGTGGAGGGCGCCCTGCTGGCCGCCAAGCCCGGCGCCGCCCCGCTCGTGCTCGCCTGCCTCACGCCCTTGTGAGTTGGGCTGAGAGCGGCTACCGCTTCTTCTTGGCGACCTTTGCGAGCTGGCCGCGGGCGTCATCGGCGCGGCGGCCTTCCGGCACCAGCTCGAGGAAGCGCTCGAGTGCGGCCTGGGCTTCAGCCCATGCCTCCTTGCGCTGGTAGCATTGCGCAAGCCCCAGGAACGACGAAGAGAACGTCGGGTCGATCTCGAGCGCCGTGCGGTACTCGGCGATCGACTCGTCCACTTTGCCCTGGGCCAGCAACGCCTCGGCCAGGCTGTCGTGGGGGTTGGCCTGACCGGGCGACACCTCGATGTAGGTGCGGAACGTCGCCACCGCCTCATCTCGCCGCTTGGTGCGCAGCAGGAGGTAGCCGAGCTGGTTGTACGCCTCGCCCTGGTCGGGATCGACGGCGATGGCCGAGCGGTACAAGCGCTCGGCTCCCTGGTCGTCTTTCTCGTGCTCGGCGATGCGGGCCTGCGCGAGCAGCCCCTCAGAGCGATCGAGCTCGGTCATGGCGAGCGCCTGCTCGCGCGCCTTGGCGACGCTGCCACCGGCGATACCAGGGGCGGAGAGGTAGTACTGCAGCAGCGAGCGACGAGCCGCGAGGTCCTTGGGGTCGAGCTCGACCGCCTTCTCGAGCTCGGCGCGGGCTTTTTTGGCGAGACCGAAAGCGGACAGAGCTCCCGCCTCCATGGCCTGTTGGGAGTACACCGCGCCCAGCCATCGGTGGTACCGGGAGCAGGCCGGCTCGAGCCGTACCGCCTCTGCGACGTGCTTTGCGGCCTCGTCGGCGTCCCGGTCGTGGTTGAGCAGCACCAGACCGAGATACGCGTGCGCCGCGGCGTCGGCTGGATTGGCCGCCAGTGCCCGTGCCAGCGCCTTCTTGGCCTCGGGGTACTTCTCCTGCTTGAACAGCTCGATGCCCTGCTCGGCGAGTGTCGGGACCGGTGTTGCCTGCTCGTGCTGCGCCCCGACACCCGCTCCCAGCGTCGCTCCGATGATCACCGCCGTGACCTGCACCAGACGCCGCATCGCCACCTCCGGGCGAATTCTCCAAGCAATCCCCGTGCCTGGGGGTAGGAGGGCCTAGTATGAAACCAATGTGATATCATAGTCGTATCAGTGGGCGGAGGTGGAGCGATGAGCAACGAGAGAGTCTTCAAACCGATGTCCGGCTGGGGAATGCTGGCCCTCAACCAACTCCTCTACCCAGGGCTGGCAGCGGGATTGATCGGAACCGCGGTGCTGCTCGACCAGTACGACCTGAGCCCGCTGGTGGGCGTGCCGCTGCTGGTCGGGATCGTGCTCGCACTGGCCGGCAACATCATCGTGTCGACCGGTTTCATGATCCTGGCCCCCAACCAGGCCGGCGTGCTGGTGCTGTTCGGGCGCTACATCGGCACCGTCAAGACCAACGGTTTCTGGTGGGTCAACCCGTTCGCGAGCAAGCGCAAGGTCTCGCTGCGGGCGCACAACCTCAACAGCGACAAGCTCAAGGTCAACGACCGCGCCGGCAACCCGATCGAGATCGCGGCGGTCGTCGTGTGGCGCGTCCGGGATACCTTCGCCGCCTGCTTCGACGTCGAGAGCTACGTCGACTACGTCAACATCCAGAGCGAGTCGGCGCTCCGCCACCTCGCCTCCGCGTACCCCTACGACTCGTGGGAGGAGGGGACCGATAACGTGGTGTCGCTGCGCGGCAACATCGACGAGGTCTCCGAAGCACTCGAGCGCGAGCTCGAGGAGCGGCTCGACAAGGCCGGCGTAGAGGTCATGGAGGCGCGGCTGTCACACCTCGCGTATGCCCCCGAGATTGCCGGTGCCATGCTCCAGCGCCAGCAGGCCGCGGCCATCATCGCGGCGCGCCAGAAGATCGTCGAGGGCGCCGTGGGCATGGTGCAGATGGCGCTCGACAAGCTCTCCCACGACCAGATCGTCGACCTCGACCCGGAGCGCCGCGCCGCCATGGTCTCGAACCTCCTGGTCGTGCTGTGCGGCGAGCGCGAGCCGCGTCCCGTCATCAACGCCGGCACGCTGTACTGAGGCAGGTGCGTGGCGGAGAGGAAGCCCTTCTTGCTCCGCATCAGCCCCGAGCTGTGGGACGAGCTGCAGCGCTGGGCCGCCGATGAGCTGCGCTCGGTCAACGGCCAGATCGAGTACCTCCTGCGCCAGGCCGTCACCGAGCGCCGGCGGGCCCGGCCCCGACCGCCCTCCCCCCCGTCACCCGAGGAGGAGGGCGGACCCTCTCGCTCGACGTAGCGCCTCCGAGGTGGGCGCGGTTGTCCCAACCGCGCCGGGTGGGTGGAGGTCAGCTCTCCCCGCGCTTGGCCTGCTGCATCGCGATCTCGGACACGCGCGCCAGCGCCGACGCGCCCGACGCGCCCTCAATCGCCTTGAGCGCGATGTCGCGCACGCGGTCAGTGGCCTCGCGCTGCTCGCGCAGCAGCTCCTCCAGCCGCCCCGCCTGCTCCTTGACCGTGGCCTCGAGCGTCTGGATGCGCTGCTTGAGCAGCCGGTCGGAGGCGTCGGCGTCCTTGGCGCGCAGCTCTGCCGCGACTCGCGCGCGATCCTCTGCAACGGCGGCGGCCTCCTGGCGCGCCTTCTCGACCGTCGCGGCGAGCTCGCCCGGGAACGCCTGTACCCGACCGCGCAGCTCGGCAACCTCGGCCTCGCGCGCGGCGAGCGCCTGATCGCGCTCCGCAAGCTGCTGCTCCTGACGAGCCCGCTCCTCCGCCAGCGCAACCTGCTGCGCCTGGCGCTTGGCCTTGAAGTCCTCGTCGTCGCGCGAGCGCCGCAGCTTCCAGGCGTACTCGTACTCCTCCTTCTCACGCTCCCAGGCCTTGCGGGCGCCCGCCTTCTCCTCCTCGAACGCCTCCTTGAACCGGCGCTTGTCGAGCTCCCACGCAGCACGCTGCTCGGCCTGCGCGCGGTCGCCGTCGGCCTGCCGCGCAGCCAGCTCCGCCTCGAGCGCCTGGCGCTGCGCCGCGGCCTGCGCCTCGAAGTCGCGCGTCTCCTGCGCGTGGCGGGCCACCAGCGCCGCCACCGTGTCGGCGGCGATCTCGATGTCGTACAGCTCGGCGAGCCGGCGCGTGCGGAGCGCGATCGCCTCCTCGATCTGTCCGAGCTTCTTGGCCTGCTCGGTGAGCACCGCCGAGACGCGGTCGAGACCGGCGTTGATCTCGAGTCGAAGGTTGCCGATGCCGCGCACCACCGACTCGACGGTGAGAGCGGCCGCGGCCTCCTGCACCTCGCGCTCCTGCTTCTCGCGGGCAGCCCGGCGCGGCGGCGGCTCCTCCTCGCGTGCCTTCACGCGAGCTGCGACCTCGGCGAACTCGGGACGCGACTCCTCTGCCTCACCTTCCTCGACGACAAGCGGCAGGCTCGGCTCCTCGGCGACGGCCTTCGTGCTGCGGCTGGCTGGTTTGCGTGGTGGCATGACGACCTCCTCGAGCGTGGGCTCAGATCCCCGAGGATAGCACCGCGCCGCGCAGGCGGCAGCTCAGCGCTGGAGCTGCTTGCCGATCGACCAGGCCTTGCCGACGTACTCGCCCATCGCCCAGTACGCCGGGTCGGGGAAGGTGAACAGCAGCGGGCGCAGCTTGTGCCAGTCCACCTTGCCGCCGGTCAGCACCGACTCCTCGGCGTGCACGGCGACGATTTCGCCGAGGTACAGCGTGTCGACGCCGAACGGCACGCTCTGGACGAGCGTGCCAGGTTGGTGGGCCGGGAGCCGCTACTCGCTGGCGCGGCGGGCCCCGGGGTCAGCGAGCACGCAGCGCTGCCAACAGCGCCTGCACGCGCTCAAACGCATCGCGTGCGAGGAACGCTCGCTCGTCGGCGTTCGGGGAGTCGATGAACGCAGCCACGGCGTGTGGTCCGAAATCGTCGACCGAACGGAACTTCCCCTCCAGCAACTCAGCGGCGCGGCTGACCTCAGCGCGGGCGACCGCGGGCTGCAGAAGCGCGGCGATGGCCCGTGGCCCGCCCGGCCAGTGCCGAAGGCAGAACCAGATGTCGTAGGCGTCCTACTCCTTGAGCCGTCCATGCAGCGCAAACGCCTTCATCACGAGGAACCCGGCCACCCCGGTGACGGTCACCTCGACTCGGTTGAGAGCCCCGCCGGGCATCGTGCCGTCCACGATGACGGGGGCGCTGTCGGCCAGCGCCAGCTCCACGCGGTCGGCGCCGATGGCCCGAAACGACTTCAGCACGCCCCTCCCGCGCTTTGCGGTCCGCTTCGGGATCAGGAAGTCGACATCCACGACAACCGAACGGCCCGTCCCAATCACGACCTTTCGCCGGTACTTGAACGGCTGCTCCGTTCTCTCGTAGCCCCGAGCCTCGAGCAAGCGCAGCCGCTCCGCATACCGTTTCTGGCCCAGCGGCCCGGGGTTGAGCAAGACGTCGACGTCGAGGCTGCCGGTATGCGGCGGCCGGGCGTGTGGGTGCAGCAGCTCCGGGACCCAACCCCCCACGAGCACAACGGCATCCCGGAACGCCCCCAGAACCTGCCACAGCTCGAGGATCACGCTCCGTGCCGCCGCCACTGCGTCGGGCCGGAAGGAGCGAGCAGTCACGGGAGCATCGAGCCTCATCGCTCGTAGGCGCCCTTGAGGCAGCGGTCAAAGATCGCGGCGGCCGCTTCCTCGCCGCGCGCAGGCGACGCACGGAGGTCGAGATACGTCTGCACGGGGCAGGTCAGCGCGACCCCTTCGACGTCCCCGGGATAGAGCACGCCCTCGTCGTACGGCTCATAGAGAACGACGTTGTCACCACTTTCCACCGGCTTGAGCTCGAGCGTCTCGCGGAGCGGGCCGAGGTCGCCCGTCCAGTATGCAAAGAACCGGTGCTGTCGGACCACCGGCGCCCGCACCTCCGCCGCAGAGAACGAAGCCAGCGCGCCTCCTCCTCGCGGGCCGGCCCGCCCGTTCGCCCGCTGAAGTCGCACGCCGAACTCCGGTGGCTCGAGTGGGCTGTAAGGGATAGGAGTTTCCTTTTTCACTGCAGGCATGGGAGGGCTCGGTAGAGGTGGAATCGAGGTCTCGGTGAGCTGCCGATGGCGGGGATGTGAGGCCCGATCGTCGCGGTAAGGGGTGATTTGAGCAGGTGCCGGTGCGGCTTAACAGGCACGAGCCCGGCGGCACCCCGGGTGATGGGGTGACGGGTAGACCTTCGCCGGGCTCGTGTTTCGCGTCGTGCGCGGCATGGGCGGTCGGGGCGTGGCGGTCACGCGGCGGTGACCGTGCGTAGGGGTGGGGAGGGATCGGCGCCGGGTGGGCTGCGCGCCTCCACCCCCGGTGCGGCGAGGTGTCGGAGGATCCTCCCGATCACCCTCGGCTGGGTGCGATACGCCATCCCGGGGAGGTTCGACATGAGGGTCGCGAGCTGGCGCTGGCTTTCGCCCACCGCCTGCTCGGCACGCTTGCGCTCGATTGCCTGCGCGACTTGGTTGGAGACGAAGACCAGCAGATCGCGCTCGGTCTCGCCGTAGCGGACCTCGTGGGTGTAGGTTTGGATCGCCAGCACACCGAAGGTCCGGTCGCGGGTCCGGAGCGGTACGCCGAGCCAGTCGACGCTGGGGGCGCCGATCGAGTCGACCTCCCCAGCCGCCAGCATGCGGTCGAACACCTCGGCGGTGGCGAGCAGCGGCTGACCGGTGCGTAGGACGTAGGCGGTGAGTCCGCGGCCCACCGGCATGGTGCTGGTCGGAGGCTCATCGACCTCGTCGACGAAGTACGGGAAGGAGATGAGCCCCGTCGCCTCGTCCTGGAGGGCGATGTAGAGGTTCTTGGCGGGCGCCAGCCGCATGAGGATGCCGTGGATCCGCGGGTAGAGCGCCTCCAGGTCCTGGGCGGCGTGGGCCGCCTCGTCGATCTCGAACAACGCCGCCTGAAGCTCCTGAGCCTGATGCCTCGCGGTCATGTCGGTGAGGGCGACGACGAACGCCGCAGTGCCTCCGAGTGAGGTCCGGATCGCCGCCAAATCGCACCAGCGAACGCGTCCCTCGCGCGTCACCAAGCGCACGTCGTGGTGGATCGGTCCGCCCGTCTCACCCACGCTCGCGTGGGGCGCCCGCTCGAGCAACGCGGGCGCATCTTCGGTATGGAACAGCGCCGCCAGATCCAGGTCGGCGAGATGAGCCCGCGGGTAGCCGGTGAGCGCCTCCGCCGTGGCGTTGGCGTAGGTGAGTCGCCCGTCTTGGAGGATGAGGATACCCAACGGTGCGGTCTCCGCCACGGCGTGGAAGCGCTGCTCGTTCTCGCGCAGCGCCCGCTCGGTTTGCCGGAGCTCCTCGAGCTCCGCGGCGAGGCGCCGGCGCGAGCGCTGCAGCCGGACGACAACGGCAACGAGGAGAGCTACCGCCAGGGCAAGGACGAGCGCATCCCAGTGCCGGGCGAGCAGGTCCGGGCTCATCGACGGGCGCTCCCAGCGCAAACCGCGCCTTCGGGCGCGACGCGCTCGCGCCCACCGCCGAGCAGTTGGCCTCGTGACGGCCCGGCTCTTGCCAGACACACGACCATGCGCAGCCTCGCTGTCAACTGGTCACGACTGTACCGCGCTTTGGCCCCGGACGCGAGACTCTCCCCGCCGGTTGCATCGTCGAGCGGATCTCGTACGACCCCGACGGCACCCCGCACGCAGAGGCTCTCACCGTGACCCGCAGCGGCCTACCGGTAGGCGGCACGACCACGCC
>JAAYVZ010000261.1 GCA_012516935.1 Holophagae bacterium | reverse complement strand
GGGATACAACCCCGCCGCTCTCCCGGGGGCGAGGGATGGAGGCCTGCCGCGCACGCGGGGTGCCAATCCCCTCGCCCCGCAAAGCGGGGAGAGGGTGGCGAGCACAGCGAGCCGGGTGAGGGGCCAGGGCGCCGTCTCCCCGACTCACCCCACCGCTCGACAGCATGCTCGCACGATCCCAGCGACGCGCTCGACGTCTGCCTGCGACAGGTTCGACCCCGACGGCAGACACAGCCCCTTCTCAAACAGCTCCTCGCTCACCGCGCCACCGATCACCCTGCACCCCGCGAACACCGGCTGCAGGTGCATCGGTTTCCACACCGGCCGCGCCTCGATGTTCTCGGCCTCCAATGCGAGGCGCACGTCCTCGCGCGTGGCGCCGAACCGCGCCGGGTCGATGGTCAGACACGTCAACCAGCGCGTGCACCGACCGTACGGCGCTTCTGGCATGAAATCGATCCCCGGGAGGTCGCCGAGCAGCTCGACGTACCACTCGAAGTTGCGCCGCCGCGCCGCGACCCGCTGCTCCAGGGTCTCGAGCTGCCCGCGCCCGATCGCCGCTGCGACGTTCGACATCCGGTAGTTGAAACCGATCTGCGAGTGCTCGTAGTGCGGAGCCGGGTCGCGCGCCTGCGTGGCCAAAAAGCGCGCCTGCTTCGTCCACCGCTCGTCGTCCGCCACCAGCATCCCGCCGCCGGAAGTCGTGATGATCTTGTTCCCGTTGAACGAAAACGCCGCCATGACCCCGAACGATCCGGCCGGCCGCCCCTGGTAGCTGGCGCCCAGCGCCTCGGCGGCGTCCTCGATTAGCGGCACACCCCAGCGCCCACACGCCTCGACGATCGGTGCGTAGTCGGCACACTGCCCGTACAGGTCCACCGTCACCACGGCCTTGGGGAGCCTCCCGCTGCGGCCCAGCCGATCCAACTCCCCGACCACGAGCGCCGGGTCGAGGTTCCACGACGTGCGCGTGGCGTCCACGAAGACCGGCCGCGCCCGCTCGTAGACCAGCGCGTTGACCGTGGCGCTGAACGTCAGGCTGGACACCAGCACCTCGTCGCCGTCGCCGATCCCGAGCATCCTCGCAGCGAGGTGCAGGGCGGCAGTGCCCGACGAGAGCGCCGCCGCGTGCGGCCGCCCGGCAGCCGCCGCCAGCTCGCGCTCGAAGGCGTCCACATGTGGCCCGAGCGGCGCGATCCAGTTGGTGTCGAATGCCTCAGTCACGAACTCGCGTTCGCGGCCGAGAAGATGAGGAGGCGACAGATAGACCCTTGCCTTTGTCATTGTTCTTGCCCAGCATCGAGCACAACTCGCGCGGCTATGCCCCCTCCTGCCCCGGCACCCTTGTCAGCTTGTGTGCCGGAACGCCCTGGTGGAGCACCTTGGCAGGGACGCCAGCCACCACGCAGTCCTCCGGCACGTCCTTCACCACGGCTGAACTCGCACCGACAGTCGCCCCATCGCCAACGACGACGTTCCTGACGAAGGCGTTCGCACCGATGTAGCAGACCCTGCCAATCACCGCCTCGCCGTTCACAGTCACGTTCGGGCTGATCACAGAGTAGTCGCCGACCTGCACCGCATGACCCAGCACAACGTGGATATTGATCATGACAAAGTTGGCAACGGTGCAGCCGACGGTAAGGTCGCTGTAGCGGCCAATCATCACCCCAGTCCCTATGCGGTGTGACTTGTGCACCCGCACAGTGGGTGAGATGAGGTTCGTCCATTTCACCCCAAGAGGGGACACCCGTTCTGCGAGTGCTTTCCTTACCCTCGGATCACCCACGCCGATGGCAAAGAGCGCACTAGGGTAGCTTGCCGCTCCAGCTATCGTCCCAAGGACTGGATATCCGACATACTCTTTCCCGACTCGGTCTGGCTCATCATCGAGAAACCCGAGCAGGTTGAAGCTCCTTCGTTCCTCGTTGATCTCCTCAACAAGCCACGCGTACTCCTGAGCCAGCCCTCCAGATCCAAGAATCACCAAGTCGCGAACCATGGCTCTTCCTCCTTATGGGGGTGAGATCTGATTCCTAACCACCCAGGTTATCGTCGCTTCCCATCCTGTCCCCCCGACCCGTCTGGATGTCTCCAACCGCGCCCACGAAGAAGGGCATCTGCTCCTTGCCAGCGAACAGGATCCCCTCTCGCAGGACGACCTTCCGCACAGTCCTCCAGAGAATCCTGAGGTCTAGGGAGAGGCTGAGCCGTTCCACATACCAGACATCTAGCTCGAACTTCTTCTCCCATGTCAGCGCGTTCCGCCCGTTGACCTGCGCCCACCCAGTAATCCCTGGCAGGACTTCGTGACGTCTCGCCTGCTGGGGAGAGTACAGCGGAAGATAACGCATCAGGAGGGGCCTCGGCCCCACCAGACTCATCTCCCCCCGCAGGACATTTAGGAGCTCCGGGAGCTCGTCGAACGACGTTGAGCGCAGGAACCGACCAAAGCGACCAAGCCGCTGGTCGTCAGGAAATGGACACCCATCCCCGCCCTGGGCCTGGGTCATGGAGCGGAGCTTGAAGATGGTGAAGGCCTTGCCGCCAAGGCCGGGCCGAACCTGACGAAAGATCACTGGAGCCCCCAAGATCAGGCGCACCAACACAGCCAGGAGACCCAACAGCGGCAACCACAGGGGCGAGCCCACAATCACCAGTGTGAGGTCAAAAGCACGCTTGCCCCACCGACGATACAGATCCCGCACCGTAACGACCTCCAACCCTTACCCGACCATCAAAGGCAGACTGACGGCAAGCATTTTCCAAGTAGTCACGACATCATTCGGCCTTTTCTACCAATAGCCCAGTAGGTGGAATGCCTCAACTCTTTGGCTACACAAGCGCCGGTACGCCCAGCCTCGGTCAGAGCACGGCCTAACCAGCCCGATGCCCGCCAACCCTAGAAGGCTGTGCCACGCTCTCATCGAGCGCGGCGGCAAACTTGGCTGCAAGGACCCCGAAATCGTGGTTAAGCTCCACGTACCGCCGCCCGTTTTCGCCGAGCTTCCGCCGCGCCTCCGCGGAAAGCGACAAGAGTCTCTCGATTCCATCCGCGAGGGCCCCAGCGTCTTCAGGCGCTACGGTGATGCCTGCGCACGCCTCCTGGATTGGGTTTGACGGCGCGTCCATTGCGATGACGACGGGTCGACCAGCAGCCATGTAGTCGAACAGCTTGTTCATACTCACGCCGTAGCGATAGAGGCCCGGCCTGTTCAAGACCGTAATCACGAAAGCATCTGCTTCGGCCGCGATCCTAGGCACGTCGCGGCTCTCGACTGCGGCCTCGAAGGAGACGTTTTGCAGGCCGAGTCGGGTCGCGCGAGCCACGAGCCCCGCCTTCCGCGGCCCCTCCCCATAGAGTCTCAAATGCACAGCCCGCCCCAGACCGCGGGCCTGGAGCTGGCCCATTGCATCGACTAACGTCTCCAAGTCGTTGGCCCGCCCGTGAGCGCCGAGATAGCAGAGCCTCAGGGGTCCATCATCCGGCTCTCGCGGTGCTGCGTTGAACCTCTTGGTGCTCACCCCGTTTGGAACCCAGACGACACGGCTGGGCTCTACTCCGAAACTGACGATGTATGTCGCCGCATAGGGAAGGACAGTGATGATGCGGGTCGCGCGCCGGTACAGATTCCCTTCAAGGAGTCGCATCGCTCGAGCAACTGGGCCGTTTCGTCGCAGGTTCCCCAAGGCAATGAGTGTCTCTGGCCAGAGATCCCGAACCTCAAACAGGAAGGGCACACCGTACCGACGTGCGAGTATTGCTGCTGCCAGTCCGGATAGCGGATGCACGGAGGACCCTACCACTGCATCCGGAGGATCCAGACCTCTCGCGGCCCCACGACGCAGCGCATGAAAAGCGAAGCTGGCCATACCCCAGGCTCGCCCGCAGAGGGAACCGCTTGCATCGGGAACACGAATCCAAAGAAACGGAATGCCGTCGAAATTCTCGAGTACAAACTGTTCAGCGCGCACGATCCGCGGGCGCCTGCTGTTGAGTTCGACGCTGCCCGCAATGATCGTTGCCCGCCAACCCCGCTCCCGTAACCCCTGCGCAATCCCGAAGTGGCGGACACCACCCATCCCATCTGGTGGCTGTGCATACTGGTTGAGAATCCAAACGCACCTCTGTGTCACGTCACTCACTCACCAAGATGGGCCTAGCCCGGATTATTCGCCATAGGCATTTGATTTTCGGATGTGAGCCACGTAAGATACTGACGTATTGAGAGTACTATATCATACAGAAGACCAACACCCGCTGTCACAGTGTACCCCGGTCCAGACCCAGCTCCAACTCGACTTTCACCCCGAGGTCCCGGTCGCCGTGACCTTCGACGCCCCACAGAGTACCTCCAACGGTGGCGCGGTGCTGCTTCGCCAAGTCAACGATCGGCTTGGCCTGTCCAAGGGCCTGACCGATAAGGTGCCAGATCCCAGACGTCCCAAGAAGGTCGTGCACTCCCGCCAGGGGCAGCTGTGACAGCGGATCTACCAGGTCGCCCTGGGGTACGAGGATTGCGACGACGCCGGCTGCTCGGAGCCCACGGTAATGGACGAGCTAGAGCGGTTGCGGGCCGAGCTGCACGATGTCTACTCCCTGCTGGGTCTGGCCAAGAATGCGATGCTACGGCGTCGGGCTGCCGCGGCTATGAAGGCGGCCACAATCGAGTTCGAGTGTACGCGCCAGGCCAGCCGGCACTGCGCGGAGTTCGACTTCGCCGCTGATACCTGGCCGCATGTCCGGCGCGTCATCGTCAAGGCCGAGCACATTGCGGTTGGCCCTAACCCACACTTCGTGGTCACCACTCTCGTCGAGGGTGCCCCGGCCGCACTCGACCACGGCTACTGCCAGCATGGCGCTGCGGAGAACTTCATCAAGGACTTCAAGAAAGCGCTGGCAGCCGACCGGCTCTCCTACTCGAGCGTTGCCGCCAATGCGTTTCGCCTCGTCCTCCACGCCGCTGCCTACCGCCTGATGCACGCGCTGTGTTGTCAGCCGACGACCACCGGTCCAGTGCTGGCCAGAGCCCAGTTCGACACACTACGTCTCCACCCCCTCAAGGTCGCGGCCCTGGTCTCCGCCTCCACGCGCAGGATCCTGGTCCGTCTCCCCGGTGTCTTCCCCTGTGCTGCCGCATTTCGTACCAGGACCCTCGCGCTCACCCCTTCCGGTTGAGCCAAGCTCGAACGCTCGTCAGCATACTGACTCCGAAGCACTAACCTCCGCCAGTGGGCTGTCTGCTCGACGTCCCAGCGGCGTGCCTGAAGGTCCTCTTCAGGTTTCCGGCCCTGCCATCCGTGCATCGCAATGTCCCGCGCGCCGTGGAGGGCGCGTGATACGGCCTCCATCGGGACTATCGCGCTCTATGGTGAATAGAACGGGCTAGCCCAGCGAACAGCGGCTGGATACTCCCGAGCACGAGATCAGGACGAGGAAGCCCCCGGGCGTAGGCACACGCCCGGACCGAGAAGCCGATGTACGTCCTCATCCGGGCTCGGAGGCTCTTCCGCATGCCCCTGGCCGAGGGGACGCGGTGAACAGTGAGACTCCCCCCTCTGTCCAGCACAACGGACTCAGGAAGTTCGACGCCATCGTTGATGATGTTGTGATCCGTTCCGATCACATGGACCTCGTGCCCACGACCGGCCAGACGGGGCGCGAGCTTGCGGGGGTTGAGCGTCCCCGGTGACCCCGCCCCGGTGAAGAACTGCATGCAGAAGAGAATCCTCAGGTTCGCCTCCAGAGGCCAGACCCTCGAACCGTCAGAAGTCCGGTCGCGGGCGCTCCCACCGCGAAATCAAGCCGAGGGCGGCCCCGGTTGCCCGGAAGCCTTTGCTCTGCCTTCCTGCCACTTTCGCCACCACTGGTCGATCTCGGCCCCGGTCGCACACCAGGGATTGAGAGCCGCCAAGCGCTCGAGCAGCCGCTCATACACCCACTGCCAGTCCCAGTACTCCGGCTCATCAAAGTAGGTGTTATGCCACAGGAGTGTTACTAGCCCTCCACCTGCTATCACTGGCCCAATCGCCTGCCAAGCTGCGTCAAGCGCCTGCTCCCCGTCAAAACCGGCACAACGAAACAGGGCCACGTCCATCAGTGAGAGGGGCAGCTCGACCAGCCCCCGGTGGTCGCAGCCTGGTGGTGCGCCGACCCAGAACGGGCGGACTCTCCCCTCCTTTGGCCCCAGTTGATCGCGATGGCCGAATGTGGAGTCATAGTTGAAACCCGCATCTGCCTGTGCCCGCCATGTCCTTTCGCCATCCAGACGCAGATAGTGATTCCGGACTCCGACTGGCGCAATCCCGAATTCCCGTGCGATCACGTCCCGGCTCGCTCTATAGGCGTCCGTATCGTTGATTTTGTAGTAGCCCCCATGAAGGCCCAGCTCACAACCGGCCGAAACGATCAGATCCACAACCTCCCGGACCACCCGGTCGCCAAGTCGGTACCGTGCCCCGTGCCGGGCCCAATAGTGGTCGTGTAGCAAGAAGAAGGTCGATTTGAACCCGAACTGCGCTTCAGCCCTCAGAATCGCATCGAAGGCCCGAAGGGGAGGCTTGGGGTTAAGGATCGCCCGACCCACGCGTGCCGTGGCCATCCGCGCTCTTTTGCCTTCGCCCTTCAAGATCATCCGCCGAATGTGGTTCAGATCCGCGAGAATGCGCCACATCTCCCGGTCGTGGACATGGTCGATGTCGTGAGAGAGAAACAATGCGAACGGCGCCCCTCCGGGCCAGGGTGCCATTCGAGCACTCCACCCACCTTCCTGACAGCTCCCGATCGCCGCGGACCGATCCTTGAATTGGCTAGGCACGGGACCAAACCGACTTGCGTTTTTTGGCCGCCAGAGTAGCGTAGAGCCCAAGCAGCTTTGGCTCCTCCGCTTCCCAGTTGTACTTCGTTTCAAATGCTCGTCGGCCCGCCTCGCCGAGGGAGGCGCGGAGAGCAGGCGCCTCATAGAGTCGCCTCAGCACCTTGGCAATGGCGACGGCATCATCTGGTGCAACCGTGATGCCGTATCCAGGCTCCTCGACGAATGTCCTAAGCCCTGGGAAGTCGGAGCAGACCACAGGGATCCCCGCAGCCATGTACTCCAGGATCTTCACTGGAGTCTCACAGCAGAGAAAACCCTGCAAGCGCTGATAGAGAGCGACTCCCACATGAGCCTTGACGTAGTGCTGATGGAGCTGGTCCCAGGCGACTCGCCCGTGGTACACAACACGGGGATGGGTTGTGATCCTCTGGCGCAGTATCGGATCACGGCAGTCGCCGATGATGTGAAATCGCAGGTCTTCAAATGGTAACAAGTCGATGGCGTCGACGACCTTGTCGACGCCCCTGGCTCCGGAAACACCCCCAACATAGATCACGTTGAATGTTGACTCACCGGTTACGTCGGCTGGAGGGGTGAAGTCCCGCCACGGGAAATTCGAAAGAATGGTCGGCTCGCAGGAAGCGAACTTCCTAGCAAGTTGGCGGTCGGCAACTACCACGGCGCTACTCAGGCGAGCAGCCACGTACTCTAGGGCCCACCAGAGCTTCGCAAGAGCCAGCGCCAGACGAGGAAAACGGGAAAGCCTATCTCTCAGGCTCGCCTCGTAGTCGTCATGCACATCGTAGATGGAGTGCTTCCCGGCCAGTCGTAGGAGGGGACCGAGCATGATCAGGTGAGGGTCGTGGAAGTGGACCACTGTACCGATTCTGGCGCCAAGAGCCCTGGCGAAAGCGACCACTACCCTCAACCATCCGGGCACGGTAGCGCTCCCAACCAGTGGAACAATCGAAACGCCGAGGATACTCTCGGCTGCTCGGTGGGGCCCCATCACCGTCACCTCATGGCCCGCCCGAGCCAGCGAAGCGCATTCGAGACAAAGAATGCGGTTGTCAACGGCGCGGTGGGCGCAGGTCACGTGGAGGATTCGCATCCGTCCCTTACAATCCCGCGCCACAGACCGTCATTTCTGAATACAGTCACGTCCGCGAAGTGGGGTAGCGCTTTGCCACCAGCGCATCAGGCCACAAGTCCCTGACCTCGAGCACAAAGGGCACCCGGGCATTCCGCGCAATCCGCCAGGCGGCAAGCCCAGCAAACAGCGGCTGGATACTCCCGAGCACGAGATCAGGACGAGGAAGCCTCCGGGCGTAAGCACGCGCACGGACCGAGAAGCCGATGTACGTCCGCAGCCGGGCTCTAAGAGCCTATCCATAAATAGGTGCGGCTTTGCGGAAGGCGATGATGGCGGCGGCGAGATGGACGAGGGCGAGGTAGCTGTCGTGGAGCTTCTCGAATCGGACAAGGAGCTTCCGGAAGCGGTTGAACCAGCTGTGGGCGGCCTCGACGACCCACCGCCTGTGCTTGGGTGGCCGTCCTCGGCGGGCCTTG
>JAAYVZ010000038.1 GCA_012516935.1 Holophagae bacterium | reverse complement strand
GTCTCCCGCGTCAAGGCGTTGCAGCTTGCCGGGGCCTCGCTCGACGAGATCCGCGCCCGCCTCACCCCGGGGGGCGCGGCGAGCGTCGGCGAGGCCAGCCCCGCGTATGCGGCACCGGCCGGCCCGCAGGATGCCCAGTGCCCCGGACACGTCGGTGTCGAGGGCTGGTACATCCGCCAGGCCGTGCTCCCCGGTGTCGAGCTTCACCTGTCGGCTGGGCACCCGCCCCTCGACGAGCGCCAGCTCGCGGCGCTCGCCGCCTTCCTGTACGAGCTGTCGACGAGAGGAGACCAGTCATGAACGACATCGTCGGCCCGCCTGCGGGCCTGCAGTCCAAAGCGGAGCGCCCCATCCCGCTGCTCGGCGTTCAGGTGGACGCCGAGATCCGCGGTGCCCAGAGCCGGGTCGTGCTCCGCCAGCGCTACCGCAACACCGAGAGCGAGCCGGTCGAGGCCGTGTACGTCTTTCCCGTCCCCGAGGCGGCGGCGTTGTGCGGGCTCGCGGTGGTCGTCGGGGAGCGGCGGATCGAGGCGCGGGTGGCCGAGCGCGAGGAGGCGTTCGCCGAATACGACGACGCCATGCAGGCCGGCCACGGCGCCGTGCTCCTCGACCAGGAGCGGCCCAACGTTCTCACCCTCTCCGTCGGCAACCTCCTCCCGGGCCAGGAACTCGCCGTCGAGCTCGAGTGGGTGGCCGAGCTCGGGCGGGAGGGGGAGGCGCTGCGCTTCGCCCTCCCCACCACCGTCGCCCCCCGCTACGCGCCGGCCGCCGACCGCGCCGGCGTCAGCCCCACCCCGGCCGAACGCCTGAGCCCGCCGGTCGAGGCCGAGGTGTCGTACGGCTTCGCGTTTTCCGCCCTCGTCGAGCTGCCGGGCGGTCTCGCTGCCGTGGAGTCGCCCTCCCACCCCGTCCGCATCGCCTTCGAGGACGCGCACGCCCGCGTCGAGCTGGCCACCCGCGAGTCGCCGATGGACCGCGACCTGGTGCTGCTGCTCACCCCGCGCCAGGCGGCCGCGCCGCTGGTCCAGCTCGAGCGCCAGCCGGACGGTTCCCTGGTGGCGGCCGTCACCTTCCTCCCGGCCGTCGCCGGGGAGCGCCGGCTGCCGCGCGACATCACCTTTTTGGTCGACCGCTCCGGCTCGATGCACGGCAGCTCGATCGAGGAGGTCCGCCGGGCGCTCCAGCTCTGCCTGCGCAGCCTGCAGGAGGGGGACCACTTCGACATCGTCGGCTTCGGCTCCCACTGCGTGAGCTTGTTCGGCGCCTCCCGCCCGTACGACCAGGCAAGCCTCGACGAGGCCGCCCGCCACGTCGCCACGATGCGAGCCGACCTCGGTGGTACCGAGATCCTGCCCGCGCTCGAGATGGTGCTCGTGCGGCCGCCCGCGGCCGGTCTCGAGCGGCGGGTCGTGCTCCTCACCGACGGCGAGGTGACCAACGAGCACGCCGTCGTCGCCCTCGCCGGCGCTCACGCCGAGACCACGGCGATCTTCACCTTCGGCATCGGCTACGGCGCCTCCGAGCACCTGGTGCGGGCGGTCGCCCGGGCCAGCCGCGGGGACTGCGAGATGATCTTCCCCGGCGAGCCGCTCGAGGCCAAGGTGCTGCGGCAGTTTGCCCGCCTCGCCGGCCCCGCCCTCGCCGACGTGACGCTCGCCTGGGACGGCCTCGACCTCGTGGCCCAGAACCCCCACCGGCTCCACCGCCTGTTCGTGAGCGACCCGGTGACGGTGTACGCCCGCCTGCGCGGGAGCGGCACCGGCACCGTGCGCCTGCACGCCCGCGGGCCCGAGGGGCCGTGCGCGTGGGCGCTACCGCTCGACCCGGCC
>JAAYVZ010000260.1 GCA_012516935.1 Holophagae bacterium | reverse complement strand
GTCCACCGAGGCGCCGCCCGCTGGGCGTGCTCCGCTCTCCAACGACGCCAACACAGCTTCTAACGGGACGGCGTTCACCCCAGCATCCCCTCCAGCTCCTTCATCCCCCGCTGGATCTCCTCCTCCAGCTTTGCCAGTTCGGCGAGGATCTCCTTCGGCGGGCGGTGCTCGACGGCTTCGTGGACAACTTCCTTGTAGCGGTTGAGTGAGAGGTCGTAGCCGTTGGCTGCGATGTCGGCCCTGGGTACGCAGAAGCTCTGCGCGGTGCGCGGGCGCTCGCGCTCGCTGCCCTCGCGTTCGGCCCAGCGGGTGAGTACGTCGGGCAGGTTGTTCTTCGGGTGCTCGTCCGCGGCGAGCGCCGTCTTCGGCACCGGGCCGAGCTTGTCCTCGGCCAGCAGCGGCGTGCGCTTGTCGTCGAGGCTCCAGCCGTCGGCCTCCACGTCGTAGAACCAGACGGAGTCGGTGCCGCCGGAGTTGGTCCTGGTGAAGACGAGGATCGCGGTCGAGACGCCGGCGTACGGCTTGAACACGCCGCCGGGCAGCGACACCACGGCGTCGAGCTTCTGGTCTTCCACCAGAATGCGGCGCAGCTCCTTGTGCGCCTTGCTGGAGCCGAACAGCACGCCGTCGGGCACGATCACCGCAGCGCGGCCGCCGGGCTTCAGCAGCCGTAGGAACAGCGCGAGGAACAGCAGCTCGGTCTTCTTGGTCTTGACGATGGCGAGCAGGTCCTTGGCGGTGTTCTCGTAGTCGAGGCTGCCGGCAAACGGGGGATTCGCGAGCACCAGCGTGTACTTCTCCTCCTCGCCGGCGTGGTCCTCGCTCAGCGAATCGCGGTAGCGGATGTCCGGGCTCTCCACGCCGTGCAGCAGCATGTTCATGCTGCCGATGCGCAGCATCGTGTGGTCGAAGTCGAAGCCGTGGAACATGCGCTGGTGGAAATGTGCGGCGAGCTGCCGGTCGTGCAGCAGCGTCGGGTGGTGCCCGCGCAGGTGTTCGCCCGCCGCCACGAGGAAGCCCGCCGTGCCGCAGGCCGGGTCGCAGATCACGTCGGTGGGCTGCGGGCGGGTGAGCTCCACCATCAGCCGGATGATGTGGCGCGGCGTGCGAAACTGCCCGTTTTGCCCGGCGCTCGCGATCTTGCCGAGCATGTACTCGTAGACATCGCCCTTGGTGTCGCGATCCTCCATCGGCACCGCGTCGAGCAGGTCCACCACCTTGGCGAGCAGCGCTGGCGTCGGGATGGTGAAGCGCGCGTCCTTCATGTGCTGCGCGTAGGTGGAGTCCTCGCCGCCATGCTGGCGCGCCAGCTCGTTGCGCAGGAAGGGGAAGACGTGCTCGCCGAGCA
Organism: Holophagae bacterium; assembly: GCA_012516935.1. Lineage (GTDB taxonomy): Bacteria > Acidobacteriota > Thermoanaerobaculia > Thermoanaerobaculales > Thermoanaerobaculaceae > JAAYVZ01. The sequence continues at coordinate 9,660 of JAAYVZ010000260.1, read as the reverse complement.
CGGCGTACATCTCGGCCGGCGCGAAGTGCTTGAAGCGCGACCAGCGCAGGTCCTCGTAGGGGCGGCCCTTGGCGTCGCTGCCCTCGGGGAACACCCGCCGCTGCATCGGCTGCTCGAGCCGCGCGGCCTTGTTCTCTTCGAGCGTGTACAGGTCGTCGAGGCGGCGGATGAACAGCAGGTAGGTGATCTGCTCGATCACCTCCAGCGGGTTGGAGATCCCGCCCGACCAGAAGGCGTCCCAGATCCGATCGATCTGGTTCCTGATCTCGCCCGTGATCATGGCTGGAGACCTCCCACGAACTCGGCCGGAACCGTCAGGACACGGCCACCCGGAGCCACCTGGTGGGGATGGTGCCGATCACGTCCGTGGCGGGGCCGGCGAGCGCGAGGCTGATCGCTCGCGGCCTGATCATGTGCGGCACCGCGGGTTGGGTCGAGCGCCCTCGTTCGCATCATGCCGGCAGTGTAGCCGAGACACGCAACGTGGCGATGACCTGGCGGGTCTGGCTTTGTGTCCCGGGCCGCAATGCTTACCTCCGCCGTACCTCCGTCGGCGCTGACGTCGCGCCGTCGAGAGAACCTGAGGACATCCGAGAGCCTGCCGTTCACGATCTCCCGCTGACGACCGCGAGGCTGTGACTCGAAGTTCCCGACGTCGGTCAGGAACCAACCGATGCCTTCGCCGGGCAGTCCAGCCTCTTGGTCGAGACAGGTGGCGCCGGCTGCCGCGCGTTGGAGTCACGCAGTCGAAAAGAGCGCGCGCACCGCCTCGCCGATCGGCACGACGCGGTCGTCGGGGACGCGCAGCCAGATGCGCGCGAGCGCCGAGGGCTCGGCCCCGGCGAGGGCGTCGCGCAGCAGCTCGACCATGCGCTCGGGGTCGAAGCGGCCGTGTACGGCACCGAGGGGCGGCAGCGAGAGCGAGGGGAGCTGCAGCCGTCGGGCGATGCGCAGGCAGCCCCGGAGCGCCGAGGCGATCCACGGCTCACGCCACGAGGGGGTGAGGGCGAGATCGTGGACGACGGCGAGCAGCCGCACCGGCGTGCCGCGGCGCAGCACGACGCTGCCCGGCGGCAGTGGGTGAGCGCGGCGCACGGCCGCGAGCGCGCTGGCGAGCGACTCGGGCGTTGCGCGCACGCGGGGCTCGGCGGAAAGCACGAGGTAGGTGTCCTCCTCCTCGACCACCGCAGCGAGGGCGATCGGCGTCACCCCCTCCGGCACCACCAGCACCTCGACGGCCATGCGACCAGTATGCACCTCCTCCGGAAGGCAGACGTGGACGCGGCCAAGGACGAGGGGGAGAGCAACCGTCAACGACCACGACTACGTTCACGGCCAGAAGCCCACCCCTCCGTCCGCTGCAGGTCCGAGCCCGAGTCCAGATCCAGCTCCAGGTTCGTGTTGGGAAAGGGGTGGGTGGGGGGTGGAGCGAGGCCCCAACGAGTGGGGTGTGGGCGGCGAGCCGATCACCGTCCACCCAGTGCCTGGCGCGTGGGTGGACGGGTCACCCCTTCCGGTGCATGTACGCGAACAGCTTCGTGTAAAGCTGCGCGCTGTGCATCACCACCTTCTTCGCCTCGTCGGGTCCGAGGAAGTCCTCTACCTTGACATCTTTCTGCTCCAGCGTCTTGTAGTCCTCGAAGAAGCGTTTGACTTCGACCATGCGGTGCGGCTGCAGCTCGCCGATGTGGCTGAAGGCACGGTACTCGGGGTCGTCGAGGTGGACACAGATGATCTTCTCGTCGTTTTCGCCCTGGTCCACCATGACCATCAGCCCGATCGGCCGCACGCGCAGGATCGACAGCGGCGCCACCGGCTCCTGCATGAGCACCAGCACGTCGAGCGGGTCGTGGTCGTCGCCGAGGGTCTGCGGGATGAACCCGTAGTTGGCCGGGTAGATCACCGACGAGTACAGCACCCGGTCGACGCGCAGCAACCCGGTCTCCTTGTCGAGCTCGTACTTGACCTTGCTGCCCTTGGGGATCTCGATGACCGCCGGAAACTCATTCGGCACCTCGGTGCCGATCTCGACGTCGTGCCACGGGTGGCTCATGGTGCGTGCTCCCCCTGCGCCCTCGGGCGGCGCCGGACGATCGTAGCGCGTCCGAGCCCGCCCCGTCGATCGGGAGGCGGCAGTTGACCGGTCTGGGCTCGGGGGGTACCGTGCGACCAAGGCTGCGAGACCTTCCGATGAGACCAGCACGGCGGCACGATCGGAGCGAGAGGAACGGCGCCAGCAGCGCCGCAGTCGTGACGGGATGAGCTCGCCTGCGCCCGTAACGGCTGCGATGAGCCCGATCACGACGGAGCTGCTGCTGGCGGTGTTCGAGCAGTACCGGCTGCCGCCGTTCGGGTTGCACGGCGTCCCGCACTGGGCGCGGGTGCTGGAGAACGGGCGGCGCCTCGTGCCGCTGACCGGGGCACGCCTCGACGTCGTCGAGCTCTTCGCGGTGCTGCACGACGCCTGCCGGCGCAACGAGCACTGCGACCCTCGGCACGGCGCGCGCGGGGCCGAGCTGGCGGCACGCTTGCGGGGCAGCGCGTTCGCGCTCGACGACGCCGGCTTCGGGCTCCTCACCCAGGCGTGCGCGGGTCACACCGACGGCACGCGAGAGGGGGACGTCACCGTCCTGACCTGCTGGGACGCGGACCGGCTGGACCTCGCCCGGGCCGGCATCCGACCGCACGCCGGGAAGCTCTGCACCGAGGCCGCGTGCGACCCCGAGCTGATCGCCTGGGCGACGACCCGCAGCGAGAGGCTCGAGATGCCGCGGCGCGTCGCCGCCGAGTGGGGGATCGACGCCCGCTTCTCCCTGGCGTGGTGAGCTCGGCGCCCTCAGCTTCGAGATAGCGCAGCATGGATCCGAGGGAGCGCCGAGCGGGCAGCCATCTCGCCGGCCTCGATGAGACGTCGGATCTGGCTGAAATCATCGTAGCCGACGTCGCCGACCTGCGGCTCGATCACGACGTCGGCCTCGTTGGCGTGCAGCCGCCCGATCTCGGCCGCCATGATGTTGACCGCGTGCATCACCATGCCGACCGGCGTGCGAGGGGTGTTTTTCGGGACGGCGGCCGGGATCGCCACGGCGATCACCACGTCGGCACCTTTCTGGCGGGCGATAGCGGCCGGCACCGGCGCGGCGACGCCGCCGTCCACGAACGTGAGGCCGTCGATCTCGACCGGCACGAAGACGCCGGGGATCGCCGCCGAGGCGTGCACCGCGCGCGCGACGGAGCCCGACTCGAACACCATGGTCCTGCCGGTGCGCAGCTCCACCGCGACGGCCGCGAACGGGATGCGAAGCTGCTCGATCGCGCGGGCCTTGACGTGCTCCGTGACGAAGCGCTCGAGCCGGTCGCCCTTGACCAGCCCTCCCGAGAGCAGGGCCAGCGCGCGGTAGTCGAAGAGGTCGTCCTTGTTGACCTGGAACGCCAGCATCTCGAGGTCGAGGACCCGCCCGCTGTCGGCGTACAGCGCGCCGATGAGCGAACCCACCGAGGTGCCGACGACGAGGTCGACCGGGATCTTCTCCTGTTCGAGCACGCGCAGCACGCCGACGTGGGCGAAGCCGCGCGCCCCGCCGCCACCGAGAGCGATCCCGACCCGCGGCGGCCGGGGCGGCGCCTGCACCCTCGGCGGCGCGGTTACGCAGCCGACGAGCCCGAGGACGAGCAGGACCGCGGCGAGCGAGCCGGTGCGGGACGCCAACGCACGGTGGGATCGGTGGACGGCGGAGTGCATCATGATCGACCTCGCTGGAGCCCGCCGGAGCACGGCGGGACCGCGCGATTGTACGCCTGCGGCCAGGTTGCTTCACCCGCTCCAGGACCGGGTTGACGTCCGGGTACGGGCAAGGGAGGTGGGGTGGTCGGGGGAGGTCGTGCGGGAGCGGTGACGGTTCGGGGAAGGGTGGAAAACCAGCCAGCGGGTGGGTGGGGGCTCAGCGGCGGGCGAGCGCCGCCCGAACCGCCGGGATTGCCTCGAGCATGGCGGCGGCGCCGGCTTCGATGAGGCCGGGTTTGTCGGAGAGGTCGTCGATCGCCGTGGCGCCCACTGCGGGCTCGACCACGACATCGGCATCCCGGGCGTACACCCGGCCGATCTCGGCGGCCATGATGTCCATGGCGTGCAGGAACACGGTGATGGGGTTGCGCGGGCACGCGTCGGGGACGGCGGCGGGCAGCGCCACGGCGAGCACCACCTCGGCACCGAGCCGGCGGGCGACCTCGGCCGGCACCGGCGCGACGATTCCGCCATCGACGTAGGTCACGCCGTCGATCTCGACCGGCGCGAAGACGCCCGGGATCGTGCACGAGGCCCGCACCGCTCGCGCCAGTGGCCCGTGGTCGAACACCGTGGCCTCGCCGGTGCGCAGCGCCACCGCCACCGCGGCGTAGCGGATCGGCAGCTCTTCGATCAGGCGCGTGCGGGTGTGCGCGGTCACGAAACGCTCGATGCGCTCGCCGCGCGCGAGCCCGCCCGCAAGCAGCGAGCGTGGGCCGTAGTCGAAAAAGTCGTCCTTGTCGACCGTGAGCGCGAGCTGCTCGACCCGTGCGGCGTCGTGTCCGTCGGCGACGAGGGCGCCGATGAGCGATCCCACCGACGTGCCCACCACCACGTCGGGGAGGAAGCCCTCCGCTTCGAGCACCCGCAGCACGCCGACGTGCGCAAAACCCCGCGCCCCTCCCCCGCCCAGCGCCAGCCCCAGGCGCGGACGCGGCTTCGGCCGTCGCTTCAGCCAGCCCCACACGTGGACCTCCGCAGGCGATGATAGAACGTCAAGGGAGTCGAAGGTCACGGGAGCCGATCACACCCGCCACCCGGGGCGCATCCGGTCCCGAGCCCTTGGAGCCCGCTGTATGATGCCTGAGGGATGAGCACCACGCGGCGGCTGCTGGTGATCGGCGAGCGCATCGAGCCACTCGAGCGCGTCCTGCCGCTGCTGCGACGAGCGGACGTGGTGTCCCAACGCGCCTTCTCCCTCGACAACGCGCGTCCGCTCATGAGCGGCGAGCGCTTCGACCTCATCATCACGCACTACCCCGACATCACGATTTCCCTTGCCGAGCTGGTTGCCACGGTGCGCAGCGAGTCCTCGCCGTGCCGTACCTCGGGGCTGCTCGTGGTCGCCGAGCGCTCCGAGGTCGAGGAGGTGGGCGCGCTCATGGGACGCGGTGTCAACCGGGTGGTGGCTGCCACCGCCCCGGTGGACCGTTTGCTCGACGCCATCGCCGATCTGCTCGCGGTCAAGCCGCGCCGTTTTCTGCGCTCGGTCATCCAGCTCGACATCTGGGTCGGGTTCGGTGTCAAGCGCATCCTCACCGTGACCGAGAACGTCTCGATCACCGGGATGCTCGTCCGCGGTGGCCGCGAGTTCGCGCCCGGGACCAGGCTGCACTTCGAGCTGTTGTTGCCTCACCAAACCCCGGCCATCCGCGGCGACCTGGTGGTCGTCCGTCAGTCGGACAGGGTGCGCGAAGGCGTGGAGGGGTTCGGCGCCCGAGTTCTGGCTTTCATCGGCGACGGCGAGGCCCGACTGCGCGCTTTCCTGGACGCCCCGACGGCCGACCCTGCTGACGAGAGCGAGCCGACGCTCCGGTTGTGAGGTGCGGCTTTGGCCCGGATCGAGCGGTGAGCACCGTGGGGGTGAGCAACCCGTGGCCGTGTCCCGTCCGCACGCGAGCAACGCGAAACCAAAAGCCCAACGGGGAGCAGCCTATCCGACAGCCAGCTTGACACCTCGGCCAGTTGGTCGATGATGGCGCGCATGTCGAACGCTCCTGCTCCCCGCCCGCAGATTCCGACCGAACCTGCCGACACGCCTATGCCGATAAAAGCCCTTCCCCTGTTCGGGCGCAGCGTCTTCGGGGGAACGTTGATGGGTCTCGCCAACCTCGTTCCTGGAATCTCGGGTGGCACCATGCTGCTGGCCGTCGGGATTTACCCGCGCTTCATCGCGGCCATCAGCGAGGTCACGACCTTCCGCTTCCGCAAGCTCTCTTTGCTCACCCTGGCCGGCGTCGGCCTCGCTGCAGCGGTGGCGATCGGCGGGCTGGCCGGTGTCGTCAAGGATCTCGTGGTCGATCACCGCTGGATCATGTACGCCATCTTCATCGGCCTCACGCTCGGCGGTGTGCCCTTGGTCTGGCGGCTCATCGGTAGCGAGCGGACGTCGGCGACCTGGGTCGGGACGTCCGTTGGGTTCGTCGGCATGGTGCTCATCGCCCTCGCCCAGATGCAGGGTGGTGGCTCGGCGAACCGCGATGGCGTTCTCTTCCTTTTCGTGGCTGGTGTGGTGGGCGCCAGCGCGATGATTCTTCCGGGAATCAGCGGCGGCTACCTGCTGCTCCTGCTCGGTGCTTACGTGCCGATCCTGGCTGGGATCGACGCCTTCAAGGACGCCTTGCAGGCACGCCAGCTCGACGTCCTCGTCGAGGTCGGCCTCAAGGTGATCTTGCCTGTGGGCATCGGCGTTCTCATCGGCATCGTGGCGGTCTCGAACCTCCTCCGTTGGACGCTCGAACGCCACCGCCAGGCCACCCTCGGGGTGCTGCTCGGGCTGCTGCTCGGTGCGGTGGCGGGGCTATGGCCGTTTCAACACGGCGTCCCGCCGCAGCCGGGGACCGTCATTAAGGGCCAGACCGTGCTGGCCGACACGGACGGGCGGCTCGTGCTGTCGGAGACGCGCCAGACCGTGTGGGCGGAGGACTACCCCACCGAGGTCTTCCGTCCCTCACCCGCCCAGCTCGCCGGTGCGTTCGCCCTCATCGTTGCCGGTTTCTGCGCGACCATCCTCGTCGACCGCCTGGGCAACGAGGAGCGCGCTCCGGAGTAGGCCAAAGCCAGAAGCGCTCAGGTTGCAGGGTACCCGGCGGCCAAACCTCTCGCCCCCGGTTCCGGAGCGAGCACCGAGCGGCCCAGTTCCCGGGGCCGCGGCGGAAAACCAGCGTCAGTTCGCCGATCACCCCTTGGGTGGGTGGGCGGCGGGAGGTAGGAAAGGCAGGATCTCCTCGGGGTTTCGGAACGGGGCGACGTAGTAGGCACCAGCGGCGTACCGCGGGGCCTCGGCAGCCATGCGGTGGGCGAGCTCGGCACCGACCTTGGCGGCGTCGGGGCCGGCCGACTCGAGCTGGCGCAGGAAAGACTCGGGGACGACGATGCCGGGGACCTCGTTGTGCAGGCGCAGGGCGAGCTTGAGCGAGCCCAGCGGCCACACGGCGACGAGGCCGGGGATGGGGAGTCTGCCGCCGCAGCGCTCGAGCAGACGCTCCCACGGCGCCCAATCGAAAAACACCTGGCTCATCGCGAAGTGGGCTCCAGCATCGGCCTTGCGGTGGAGACGGGCGATCTCCGCCTCGAGGTCGTCGGCGCCGGGGTTGACGGCAACTCCGAGGCAGAACGCCGGCGGGTCGCCAACCGGGTTGCCGGCGCAGTCCACACCCTCCGCCATCCGCGACAGCGCCCGCACGAGCTCGAAGATGTCGACGTGGTAGACGTCGTGCACGCCGGGGTAGTCGCCGAGCTGCGAGGGGTCGCCGGAGATCGCGAGCACGTTGCGTAGCCCCGAGCGCCAGGCTCCGAGGAGCTGTGACTGCAGCCCCATGAGGCTCGCGTCGCGCGGGGTGATGTGGGGGATCGTCTCGATGCGGGTCGCACGTTGGATCTCCGACGCCAGCCACAAGGAGTCCATGCGCAGGCGCGCCAGCGGGTTGGAGTTGACGTCGAAGGCATCCACCTGGGCCTGGGCGGCGAGGCGATGGGTTGCAGCTACCAGCCGGTCGGCGTTGCTGCCTTTGGGCGGGTCGAGCTGAACAACATGGACGTGGACGCCGGCCGCGAGCTTGGCCGCGAGGGAGGACCGCTCGGCGACCGGCGGCGCCTGGGGGCGTGGCCGCTCGGCAACCTGGACTCGTGGGCGCGCGCGACGACCGGGGCGCAGCCCCTTCACCGCCTCGGCGATGGCGCGGATGTGCTCGGGACCGGTGCCGCAGCATCCGCCTACGAGATGCGCTCCCAGCGCCGCGGCGCGCCGGGCGAACGCTGCCAGGTACGCCGGAGTGGCCGGGGGCGGGATGAGCCTTCCGGCACGACGGACCAAAGCGCCGGCGTTCGGCCGCACCGCCAAGCGGCCGCCGACCTCCCCGAGGGCGTCCAGTACCTCGAGCGTGGCGTGCGGTCCCGGCGCGCAGTTGACCCCGGCCGCGAGGAGGTCGGCCTCGAGCAGACGACGGACCTTCTCGGCATTGGCGGCCACGTTCTCGGGGGCGCTTTCGTCGGGGAAGGTGAGCGAGGCGATGATCGGCAGCGAGGAGACCTCGCGTACAGCTCGGATCGCCAGCTCGAGTTCGTCGAGGCGGAAGAACGTCTCGAGCACCAGCAGGTCGGCGCCGCGACCGGCGAGGCTCGCTGCTTGCTCGGCGTGGGCGGCGGCGATGGTGGCTCGCCCGGCTGGGTCGTCAAGGTCGATGACGCCAGCCAGCGGTCCGATCGAGCCCCCCACCAGCGCGTCGACGCCGGCGATCTCCCGTGCGTCTCTCGCCAGCTTGACGGCCTCGAGGTTCACGATCTCGACCCGATCCCCGGCTTGCAGTCGCTCGAGGCGCGGCCGTGAGGCCGCGAACGTCGCGGTGAGCAGCAGCTCCGCACCGGCGGCGAGATACGAGAGATGTACTGCCAGTACCTCGCGCGGGTGCTCGAGTGCCGCCAGATCGAGGTGCCCGTGCGACGGCAGCATCGCCAGAAGCTCGGACCCGGTGGCACCATCCGACACCACGACGTGGTCGTCGAACCGCGCTTCGACCCGGCTCAGCACCGCCGCCTCCCGTTCGCGACGTGACCGCTGGCCGCAACTTGCCCGATCATGAGAGGTAGCGCCCTTCCGGGTGGTGGAAAACGACGGCGGAAACCGACGCCTCTGGGGCCATCATGTAGCTCTCGGTGAGGTGAACGCCGATGAGGTCGGGCTCGAGAAGGCGGAACAGCTCGACCTGTGGCTCGAGCGCTGGGCACGCCGGGTAGCCGAACGACAAACGGATGCCGCGATAGGCGGCGCGGAAACGCTCTTCCATGGTCATCTCCGGTGGGTCTGGGAATCCCCAGAGCGTGCGCAGGCGCCGGTGCAGCCACTCGGCGGCCGCCTCGGCGGTCTCGAGGGCGAGTGCTTGCAGGGCGATCGAGTCGGCCAGACAGCCCGCGGAGCGGAGCTCGGCGGCGCGCTCCTCCACGCCGCTGCCGGCCGTTGTCACGAACAGCGCCACGGTGTCGCGCGCGGCCGGGTCCGGCGAGACCCAGTCAGCGGCGCAGGCGTGTGGCTCCCGTGCCTGGCGCGCGAACGGCAGCACCGCGATCTCACGGCCTGCGGGGTCGAGCACGACGACGTTGTCGCCGCAGCCAATCGCCCGGTAGAACTGGAACACCGCCGAGGGTTGCAACCACTGGCGAGCCGCAGCCGCGTCCTGCAGCGCCTCGACCCGTCGCGCCACCTCCTCGGCGCGCACGTCGTGTGCCTCGAGCAGGCGCTTCACGACACCGCGCACCCCGAGGTGCTTGCCGAGCAGCATCTGCCAGTTGAGGTGCGCGAACACATCGTCGAGCGGCAGCTCGGGCAGCACGTGCCGAACGTAGTCCGGGGGGGGAGGAACGGGGGATGGAGAGGGTGG
>JAAYVZ010000259.1 GCA_012516935.1 Holophagae bacterium | reverse complement strand
GAGCGGCAGCCCGCGCGCGAGCTCGGTGACGGCGCTGCCGGAGGCCAGAGAGGGCCCGCAGCCGGTGGTGACGAACCGTGCCTCGACGATTCGCTCGCCGTGGCAGCACAGCCAGATCTCCATCGTGTCGCCGCACTGCCCGGTGACCCGTGCGTACCCGTCGGCGCGCTGTGGTGCCCCCAGGTTGCGCGGGTTCTGGGCGTGGTCGAGCAGGGCGGGGGAGGGAACAAACTCAGCTTCCACTCGCACCTCCAATCGTCTGCAGGCGCTCCCACAGGCGGGTGATCTCTTCGGCAGCCGGGCCCCCCAACTCGATCACCGGCCGCCCCTGCACCTGCGCCGCGGTCACCGCCAGATCGTAAGGGATACGGCCGACCGGCGCTGCCTGCCGTGAGCAGGCCAGCGCCTCCAGCTCGGCGGTCAGCGCGGGGTGAAGATCCCACTTGTTTACGCACACGCGTGCCGGCACCCCGAAGTGATGGCACAGCTCGAGGACGCGCTCGAGGTCGTGCAGCCCCGATGGCGTCGGCTCGGTCACGACCAGCACGGCGGTGGCCTCGCTCAGCGAGGCGATGACTGGACAACCGATGCCCGGTGGTCCATCTACCAGCAGCCAGTCCACACCCAGCTCGGCGGCCAGGCGCCTCGCCTCCCGCCGTACCTGGGCGACCAACTTGCCGGAACTCTCGCCGCCGGGTTCGAGGCGGGCGTGCACCAGTGGGCCGAACCGGGTGTCCGACCCGAGCAGCTCGCCGCAGCGGCGGGACGGGAACGCGATGGCGCCGTCCCGGCAAACCCGGACGCACAGGCCGCATCCCTCGCACAGCAGGGGTTCCACGGTGAACGTGCCGTTGCCGGCCGTGATCGCGCCGGAGCGGCAGACCGGCACACAGTCGCCACAGCCAGTGCAGGCAGTGTGACGGATTACCGCCTCGTGGCCGGCGAAAAACGGCTCGCGGGTGCGGATCTCGGGGCGCAGGAGCAGGTGCAGGTCGGCGGCGTCGACATCGCAGTCCGCCAGCACCGCCCGTCCAGCCAGCGCGGCGAGCGAACCCAGCACGCTCGTCTTGCCGGTGCCGCCCTTGCCGCTGAGGACCACCAGCTCTCTCATACGCTCACGCCCTCGTCGACGGAGTAGAAGACCTGGCGGTCGCAGACACGGACGCGGACGGCCCGCCGGCGCAGCAAGGTCTGGAGTGTTTTGATCACGGCGGGAGAGGGGGCGTTCAACGCCGTGGCCAGGTCCCCAACCGTGCAGGGCCGGCGGCGCAAGATCGACATCATGGCGCCGGCCGAGACGGCCACCGTCTCGATGTGCTTCGGGATCTGGGCCTCACCGATGACTTCGGCAGCGGGCTGGAACAGGCTGCTCAGAACCTCGAGGTCGTTGCCGGGAGCGGGCAGCGCGGATGCCTCGGCGGGTGGTCGTACGACGGTGTTGAGGTGGATGCGATCGGGTCCGACCTCCGATGCCAGCTCGGCCAGACGGACGGCTTGGGCGGGGATCGCGGTGACGCCGCCGAGCATCGTGATCTCCAGCCAGATGGCCCCGCGAAACTCCCGGCGGAACGCGGCCAAGCCCTCGACGAGGCTGGCGAGCGAGAGATCGGGGTGGGGCCGGTTGACGTGCTGGAACAGGTCCTCGTCGGCGGCGTCCAGCGACGGCAGCACGACGTCCGCGCCGCGAAGGGCGTCCCGTACCTCCCGCTGGCGCAGCATCGACCCGTTGGTGAGCACGGCGAGCGGCCGGAACACTCGTCCGAGTGCGGCGATCAGCTCATCGAGAGGCTCGTACAGCGTCGGCTCTCCGGAGCCCGAGATGGTCAGGAAGTCGGGCCGTGGACCTCGGGCCAGCGCTTCCTGCACCTCGAGCACGAGCAGCTCGACCGGCGGGCCCGGGCGCCGTGTGACCGAGAGCTCCGTGGTGCGCCCGAGCTGGCAGTAGATGCAGTCGAACGAACAGACCTTGTGTGGCACGAGGTCGACGCCGAGCGACCGCCCCAGGCGGCGGGACGGGGCAACGTAGAGGTGGCGGCAGCTCGTCCCGGGGTACTGGTAGGTCGACATCTCAGCTCCCCATGTGCGCGCGGGCAACCGCTGGCGTCCGCAGGCGGTCGAGCCCGTCGAGCAGACTGCAGAACGCCGGGCGCAGCTCGGGAGCTGCGGTCACGACGGGAAGTCCGCGGGCGTAGGCCTCGGCAATGCGGCGCTCCTGCGGGATCTCGAGCAGCACCGAGATGCCTTCCCGCGCGCAGAAGTCGGCCACCCGGGCGTCGCCGGCGCCAGCGCGGTTGATGACGACGCCGAACGGCACCTGCAGCCGGCGGACGGCCTCCACCGCGAGTTCGAGATCGTGCAGGCCGAACGGCGTTGGCTCGGTGACGAGGACCGCCACGTCGGCACCGTGTACCGCGGCGACCACCGGGCACGAAGTGCCGGGCGGGGCGTCGATGATGACGAGGCCGTTGCCCTCGCCCCGTGCCCGCACGGCCCGTACCAACGGTGGGGCCAGCGTCTGCCCGACGTCCAGCCGGCCCGTGAAAAGGGTGATCGAGCCCGCCCTCATCTCGGTCAGCTCACCGATCCGGCGGGGGACCTCGCGCAGGGCCCCGGCCGGGCACAGGTGCACGCACGCCCCACAGGCATGGCAGAGCGTGGGGAAGACGTGCGCTCCCGTGGGAAGCACGATGATCCCCCCGAACTCACAGATCTCGCCGCACAGGCCACAGGCCGTGCACGCGCCGGTGTCAACCGCCGGCGTGGGCAAAAAGACCTCTTCCCGCGCCACCACCTCGCCATCCAGGAAGAGGTGGCAGTTTGGCTCCTCGACATCGCAGTCGAGCAGCCGCACCGGGCGGCCGGCCGCCAACGCGAGTGACAGGGCGACCGTGGTCTTGCCCGTGCCGCCCTTGCCCGACGCGATGGCGACGATCACACCCAGTGCCCGGCGACGTCCGCCGCGTCGGCTTGGTGGAGCTGTCCGGCGACGAGGCTCGTCACCGCGTCAGCCACCGTACCTTCAGCTCCAGTGAAGACCTTGACGCCGCCTGCCGCGAGCGCGGCGAACGCCTTGGGGCCGCAATGACCGGTGACGAGCGCCTCGGCACCGGTCCGGCAGACGAGTGCCGCCGCTTGCACGCCGGCGCCCTGGGTCGCATCGAGCGCTTGCGAGTTGGGGATCTCCTGGAGCTCTCGGCTCTCGGTGTCGATGAGGACAAAAGTCCGTGCGCGGCCAAATCGGGCGTCGACCGGAGCATCCCAGGCTGCTCGCTGCGCCGTGATCACGACCTTCATTCCCGTCCTCCCGACTCACTCTCATCCGCGCCGCTGCCAGCCCGATCGAGCTGAGCGCGGATCGCGGCCAGCTCGTTCTCGATCTCCCTGGCCCGGGCCTCGAGCCACTGCCTCTCGCTCTGCGGTGTCTCGGGCGTCCAGCCCGCGCGCCTCCACCCCGGTACGCCGGTGACGAAGAATCGGTGGCGCCATCCACGTCCGCCGCGGCCGGCGCCGCCAAACCCCCATCCGCGCCCGAAGCCGCCGCCCGGCCCAGGTTGTGCGAATCTTGGCGCCGGGTATCCAGCGCAGAACCCCATACCTCGCCCCGTCATCGGTCCCTCACCCAGCGGTCCAGTACGGTCTCCTCCAGGCATCACATCCTCCTTTCAGCGTTGCGGTCCCAGCCCGCGACCGGGACCCTTACCCTGTCTTGGGCCGCGACCCTGGCGTGGCGGCCTACCCGGTCCGCCTCCCGTCTGTGGCGAGCGAGGTCCCTGCCCTCCACCGCACGGCCCCTGGCCGCGGCCGGAGCCGGGCCCCTCTCCTCGTGGTCCAGTTCCATCTCCTCTCGGCACGACTCCCTCCTCTCGTTCAGCGATGCGGCCGCGGTGACAGCGCCGGCCCATGTGGCCTCGCCGCCTGCCGTGGCACCCCGGCATCGACAACGAGGGATGGGGCAGGCGGCCGGCCAGGTAGGCAGTCACGACCTCCTCGATCGTCCCGGCCAGAAAGGGGACCAGCCGGAGCCCGAACGATGCGGCCTGCTGCGCCATCAGGTGCGAGGCGGCACCGCACAGTAGCGTTCCGACCCCCCGGTTCGCGAGCGCTGCCAGCTTGGCGCCACCGGTCTCGGGCAGATCGAGCTCGGCGCGGTCGAGAACCCGGCCGTCCTCGACGGTGAGGAGCAACGCCCTGGTCGAGACATCGAGCACCGGCGACATGCGCCCGCGCCACACCGTCACAGCGATCCGTTCCTGTCCCATCCGAGAGGCTGCTCCAGCAACCTCCGTGCCAAACTCCTTCGTTCACATCTAAAGTATGTAAATGATGATGGTTATGTGCAGTGCGCGGGGTCGGTGGGGAGTGGGGTGTGTTGCGAACGCGCGACGATAGTAGATTTGGATGTTGCAGAGGTGCAACAAATGTTGGTCAGCGCCGGCGCCGCCCATCTCCGGCGGGCAGCGCCACACCGAGCTGGCTGAGCTTGCGGAAGAGAGTCGTACGGTGCAGCCCGAGCTCGCGGGCTGCGGCCTGGCGGTTGCCGTGGTTGCGGCGCAGCGCCTCGAGGATTGCCTCGGCCTCCACCGCCTTGACCCGGCTGGCAAGGTCGCTCTCCCGAGACACTCGCCCGAAAAGCGGCTCCGGGAGGTGCCGCGGCTC
>JAAYVZ010000258.1 GCA_012516935.1 Holophagae bacterium | reverse complement strand
TGGGGTCCCGCCAGGTCGTGACCCAGTTCAGCGGGTACCGCGTGACCAGCGATGCAGGGGGTCTGCTCCTGCGGGAGGTTGAGGCTGCCACAGGCATCGTGCGGCGGCTGGCGGCGTGCTTTGTCGATTACCGCACGCCCGAGGCGATTGAGCACTCGGTGTCGGAGCTGGTGGCGCAGCGGGTGTTCCGGCTTGCCTTGGGGTACGAGGATCTCAAGGAGAAGTCCTCGAACGCGGCGAAGTCGTTGGCTTCCGCGAGGGCGTGGAGGTGGAAGAGCCGGTCGAGGAGCGTCCGGTGCAGAATCCAGGCATCCTGCTCGCTCCCGGCGTCCCAGACCAGGAAGATGCTCTCGAGACATGCCATGCCGCGGGCGATGAAGTTCCTGATGGTGACGTCGCGCCGGGTGTCGGCGTTCCGGGAGTACGAGAGGAGAACCACACCGTAGAACAGGCGGAGGGTTTCGATCGCTTGGGCGAGGGCCTTCGGGTCCGATGGCGGCTCGTGGCGGTTCGAGGTCATGCGTCCCTGTACAGCTCCTTGGCGTAGTACCAGAGGTACTTGTCGAGCTGATTGAAGGTCACCCCGTCGAGGCTGAAGTGCTGGATGAAGGCCCGAATGATCTCGACGTACTGGCCGTAGTCCCTCAGGTCCGCCTGCTGGAAGGTGCCGAACCGGTAGTGCCGCTGGTAGCGCCAGAGCAGACGGTCGACGAGGTTGTCGTAGATGGGGTAGAGGATGGGCCGATGCCAGGCGCAGTACTTCGAGGCGAACGAGTAGTGCACCCGCCCGCTCGCCTCCAGGTCAGCGATGGCGCCGACGACGGCCCGCGACCCGACCGCGAGCTGCCCGTCGATCCCGAGGGCCACGATGTGCTCGGCCATCTCGGTCACGGCGTAGACGTTCGTGCTGTAGAGGCTGTTCAGCAGGACGACCTTCGTGAGCACGTCCTCCAGGACGGTGTTGGCCGGGTACGTGGCGAACGCCCGGGTGAGGGCGCGCTCGGCAGGGCCGTAGCGCGGGTCCGCCGAGAAGCGGGCCGCCGCAGCGCGGACAGCTTCGACGGTCGGAGGACTTGGCGCAGATGGGGCGGTCATCACTATGATTCTACTGGCACCTTTCGCCGGGGGCAGGCGATGCACGTTCCCTGGTCGCGCCGGGGGGATTGCTCCTGGGAGCTGCAGCAGGCCCTGAGATTCCATGGGCGAAGCCATGAGCGGCGGCCACTCCTGGAACGGGCGGTCCCATGCCCGCCTCCAGGAGCGCGACGATGCTCGGCGGTTGCACAACTGAGCTTACTCGGCGTAGCTAGGGAGGCCCACCCATCACCCGCTCCTGTGGACCGCCCGACCTACCAGACCGACCTCGACCGCGGCGTCGAATACTTCGAACTCCTCGGCGTGACGGCGCTCGCCGAGCGCGTGGAGATCGTCCGGGCGTTTCGGGAGCGCATCCGCCGCGTACACCCGGACATCAGCGGCTCCCGCACCGAGGCCGAGGTGCTTATCCGGGCACGCGAGACGCTCCTCGGCCCCGAGGCTGCAGCCTACTGGCAGGCGTGGACGGCGCGGTTCAGGCCACGGCGGCCGACGGTCGAACCGCCTGGTGTGCCCTATCGCCCCGCAGCGATGTCCCGCGACCCGGAGCTCGCCGAGGTCCTCCAGAAGCTGGGGGTGAAATTGGGGAAGCTCGACAAGTACCTCAACGAGGAGCTCGCCGAGCTGCGCGCCAGGAAAAAGGGGTGAGCTGACCAGCATCACCCGGACCCTCGCTACCGCGCAGCGAGGGCTGTTGCCGCGATCGCCATCGCGGCGAGAGCGAGTAACTCGCCCAACGCGATGGTGGCGTAGACGTGCGCGCGGCTTCGCGCCTGGAGCAAGGCCCATCGGACCTCGATCCCCGTCGCCGTCGCCTTCGTCTCGAGCCAGTCGCACGACTGCCAGTCCGTGCAGCGCTCCTGGAGGAACGTAAGCGGACCCTCGTTCGCCACGTGTTATTTAGTGGGTGTCTCGCACCCGCGCCTCCGGCAGTCCGGGCACGTGGAGCGCGTGTACACCTCTCGGTACCGGCCGCTCATGTCCGTGGGCGGTTCCGGTCGGCGAAGAGGCCCGGGTAGTCAAGCCTTTTCCGGGCTTCGGGATCGATTCGCCGCCGGCGTAGAATGCTTCGCCCGCGGCGGACGGTGCGCCGTAGCGCCGGGCCGCAGCAAGGAGGATCGACCATGCGAACGGCTGCTCTAACGTGCGGTGCCCTCGCCGCTGCAATCGCCTCGGTGCTGTCGTCAGCGAGTGTCGCAGCACCCTCGCCGACGCCAGTTCCGACCGACCGGGCCGTCTACCAGCCGAGTTACCAGGACCCCGTGCTGAAGGAGATGCGGAAGGCCAGCGAGGCCCGGGCCTCGGCGGCGGACGAGGCCACCGAGAAGGTGCGCGAGGCGCAGAAGGCACGGGATGACGCGGCGGCCAAGGCTAGGAGGACGCTGCGCTTCGACATGTCGAAGGTCGTCAAGCCGGCGTCGCCGGCAGCGTTCAAGTCGGCCTTCCACTTTCCACCGCAGGCGCAGTACCGCACCGGCACGTGCTGGAGCTTCTCGACCACCAGCTTCCTGGAGTCGGAGGTCTACCGCCGGACCGGCCAGAAGATCAAGCTCTCGGAAATCCACACGGTGTACTGGGAGTACGTCGAGAAGATGCGCCGGTTCGTGCGCGAGCGCGGCGACTCGCTGATCGCCGAAGGCTCCGAGTCGAATGCGTTTTGCCGACTGCTTCCCGAGATCGGCATGGTGCCGGCCGAGGCGTACAGGGGGGTGCTCGCCGCCGACGGCCGGCACGACCACTCGCGCCTGGTCGCCCGGTTGCAGAACCTGGGGGCGTGGGTGAAGGAGCACGAGGAGTGGGACGAGGAGCTGGTGCTGGCCTTGACGCGCGCCATCCTCGACCGCGAGCTCGGGCCGCCACCCGCGAGCTTCACGTTCAACGGCGCTACCTACACGCCGAAGGAGTTCCTGGCCAAGGTGCTCAAGCTCGACATGGCCGACTACGTGGACGTGATGTCCACGCTCTCGGTGCCGTTCTGGCGCCGCGGCGAGTACCGGGTGCCCGACAACTGGTGGCACGACGAGAGCTACGTCAACGTGCCGCTCGACGACTGGTACGGCGCACTCCGTCAGGCGGTGCAGCAGGGGTACACGGTGGCGCTCGGCGGCGACGTCTCCGAGCCCGGCATCAACGGCTTCGAGGACGCCGCCATCGTCCCCGACTTCGACATCCCGGCGGCCTACATCAACCAGTCCAGCCGCGAGCTGCGGTTCGACAACCACACGAGCGAGGACGACCATGGCATCCACCTGGTCGGGATGGCGCAGGCCGGCGGGCATGACTGGTTCCTCATCAAGGACTCCGGCCGCTCCGCACGGTGGGGCAAGTTCGAAGGGTACTACTTCTACCGCGACGACTTCGTCAGGCTCAAGATGCTCACCTTCATGGTTCACAAAGACGCCGTCCAGCAGCTACTAGCCAAGCTCAACCCGGCGGTCGACTAGACTGGGTTGGTGCTCGACGTGGTGCTGAGCGCCCGGCGCCTCGCAACGGCTTGTGCCCTGGTTGGCCTGGGCGGTGCCGCGTGGCTCGGTGCTACGGCGCTCGAGAACGAGCCGATACGCCTGGGCGCGTATTCCATCCGCGTCTTCTCGGACGCCGACGGGCTGCCACAGAACACCGTACACACCATCACCCTCGACCAGCACGGCTACCTGTGGATCGGTACCCAGGACGGGGCGGCCTACTATGACGGGCGCCACTGGCAGAAGGTCGACCTGCCCGAGCGCATGCGCTCCAACTTCGTGCGCTGCATCCTCCCGAGCTCCGACGGCAGCCTCTGGTTCGGCACCCAGCACGGGCCGCTCTACCGGCTGAAAGACGGCGGCTGGAGCCTCGAAACCCTGGGGCTTGCGGGTGGAGACCGCATCCGGGTCAACACCATGCTGACGACGCGCGGAGCCGACGGGGGGACGGTCTTGTGGGTGGGGACCTTTACCCACGGCTTGGTGCGGCTGGATCGCGGTGGATGGACCACGTTCGACACCCGCTCGGGTCTGCCGCACAACCGGGTGTGGGGTCTGCTCGAGACCTCCGAGCCCAACGGGGCAACGCTGTGGGTCGGCACCCAAGCGGGCCTCGCCTGCCTGCGGCCGGGCGCGAGCCGGTTCGTGGTCGAGGCCGGCTTCCCCACCGAGTCGGTCAACAGCCTCTGTGAGGTACCCGACCCGGCCGGAGCGCCGACGCTGTGGGTCGGCACGTACGGCGGCGGCGTCGCGAGGCTTTCGGGCGGGATCTGGTCCAGGGTCACTACCCGCCAGGGGCTGCCCTCGGACTTCGTTACGAGCCTCGTCGAGGACCGGTTGAGCCCCACCAGCTCCGACCTTTGGGTGGGCACCGATGGCGGTGGCGTCGCGCGCCTCCACGACGGCTCGGTCGAGGTCCTGGGGGTCGCTCAGGGGCTGCCCTCCAACGCGGTCTACAGCCTCCTCCAGACGCGCGCCTCCGAAGGGGTTCGCGCGCTCTGGGTCGGGATGCGCAACGGCGGGCTGGCGCGGATCATGGAGGGGCAGTGGCACAACGTGCAGCCGATCCCCGGCCGGGCGGCGCTCCCGATCACGGGCATCGCCGAGATCGTCCGGGCGAACGGGGTACGAGAGCTGTGGTTCGGCACCGACGGCAGGGGTGTGGTGCGCGCTCGCGAGGGCCGGTGGACGGTGTTCGACCAGGCGGGCGGATTTCTCCCCAACGACAATGTCGTGTGCCTGTACTCCTCGCGTTCGGCCACTGGGGAGGCGGTGCTGTGGGTGGGTGTGCGCAACGGTGGGCTGGTGCGCTTCGACGGCCACGCCTGGTCGAGGCTCAACCGAGCCAGTGGGGCGCTCCCCAACGACCTCGTGCAGGCCGTGCTCGAGACGGTCGACGAGACAGGTACCCGCACCCTATGGGTGGGTACGCGTGGTGGCCTCTCCCGACTCCAGGGCGGGACATGGACCACCCTCACGACCGCTGACGGGCTCCCCCATGACTCGGTCCTCGCGCTTCTCGAGGCGCCGTGGGTGGGCGGGCGCCGGGTCCTGTGGGTGGGTACGGCGGGGGGAGTCGCCCGGCTCGAGGCTGGTCAGCTTCGCACCTGGGACACCACCGCCGGCCTGCTCAGTACCACCACCCAATGCCTACACGCCTCCACCGGTCCGGATGGCCTGCCCGAGCTGTGGATCGGCACCGACGGCGGAGGACTCTATCGGCTCACCGAAAACCCCGCTGGGGAGCGCTGGGAGGCTTTCGACGACCGTACGACCCCAGCCATCTCGAACAACGTCGTCTACCAGATCGTCCACGACCGGGCGAGCCGCCTGTACGTTCTGACCAACCGCGGCGTCAGTCGGATGACCAGGACGGTGTCAGAGACGAGCAGCAGCGGCACCCGGGAGATCCGACACTTTACGGTCGAGGATGGGCTGCCCCTCAACCAGTGCAATCGTGGAGCCGGCCTGGTGGATGCGCTGGGGCGGGTATGGGTTGGCACGGCCGGCGGAGCGGGTGTCCTCGACCCGTCCACCGAGATCTCCGACCGCGAAGCCAAGCAGCTCGCCCTGCGGGGTATCGCCTTCGACCGCTCGGGGCGTCCACACGCCCTGGTCTCGGGACAGAGCCTGCCTTGGCACACCCAGCGCCTGCGCTTCGAGCTCGACCTGCTGAGCTACTTCCGAGAGCAGGACACCCGCTACCGCACACAGCTCGTCGGGCTCGACCCGGAGCCATCCGGGTGGACGGAGCTCGGGGTACGGGAGCTGGCCCACGTGCCGGCCGGCCACTACACCTTCAGGGCCTGGGGCCGCGATTATGCCGGCAACGTCACCGGTCCCATCGACCTGGGCGTCACCATCCATCCCGCCGCCTGGACCGCTTGGTGGGCTTGGGTCGGCTACGCCGCTCTCGCTGTCCTCGCCGTGCTCACCGTCCTGTACCTGCGCACCCTCACCCACCGGCGGCGGGAGAAGGAGCTGCGCGCGCTCATGGATGCCCGGACCCGCGAGCTGCGCCAGGCCAACGAGCTGCTGGTCGAGTTCTCGTACCTCGACCCCTTGACCGGCATCGGCAACCGGCGGCGGTTTGAGGAACGCTTGCTCTCCGAGTGGAAACGGGCCGTGCGGGCCAGAAGCTTCCTCTCGCTGGTGATGATCGACATCGACCACTTCAAGCCCTACAACGACGCGTACGGCCACCAGAGGGGCGACGAGTGTCTCAAGGCGGTGGCCTCCGCGTTGGTCGATGCCCTGCCACGAGCGGGCGACTCGGTTGCCCGCTACGGCGGAGAGGAGTTCGCGGTAATCCTGCCGCTCACCGACTGCCCGGGCGCAGTGAAGGTCGCCGAGTCCCTCCGCCTGCGCGTCGAGGCGCTCGCCCTGCCTCACCGCAACTCGTCAGTCGCCCAGGTGGTGACGATTTCCTGCGGCGTTGCCACCTTCGTCCCGGCGCTCGAGATCCACACCGACGAGCTGCTTCGCCTCGCCGACCAGGCGCTCTACTACGCCAAGCAGGGGGGCCGCAACCAGACCCGAGCCGTGCCGAGCGCGCCGCACAGCGCCTCGTCCTAGCCCGTGCGCACGGCTTCCTCCTAGGAGCCCGTCGTCGGCTTTCGGAGCGGCGGTGGAGCGCTCGCACCAGCTTCACGGCGCAGCGGCTCGAGCTGGCGGGCGAGCAAGGGGTTGCCTGCCACCGCCCGGTCCCACCAGATTCCGGCGTGCTCGACAGCTCGGAGGCGTTCTTCGGCTGTCGGGGCCTGGCCTCCCGCGAGAGCGGTCAACGTACCCCTAACCGCCAGCAGATGAGGCGCCTGCGAGTTGGCGGCGAGACCGCGATCGGCTCACCATCCAGGTACGCCGCGAGGTCTCCCGCCAGCGCACGGGCCGACTCGTAACGCCGTCCAGGCTCCCGCTCCAGGTACTTCATGACGACCGTTTCGAGGTCTTTCGGCGCGTGAGGAGCCCGTACCGACAGCGGCTGCGGCTCCTGCTGCATGACCTTGAGCACAACCTCGGCCTCGCCACCCCCGGAGAACAGCGGGCCGCCCGCGATCAGCTCGTACAGCACCGCGCCCAGGCTCCACACGTCGGTCCGGCGGTCGATGGCGCCAGATTCGGCGAGCGCTTGCTCGGGGGCCATGTATTGGACGGTGCCCATCAGCACCCCCGCGCGCGTCAGCCCCGGCGCTCGCAGGTCGAGGGCGAGGCCGAAGTCCAGCACGTACGGCTGCAGGCAGCCGTCGGCGGTTCGCTCGACCATGATGTTGCCCGGCTTGAGGTCACGGTGGACGAGCCCCTGGCGGTGCGCCTCGTGCACGGCCTCGGCCACCGTCTTGACGATCTACACCCGCTGCTCGAAGGTGAGCGGGGGTCAGTCGACCGTGAGCGTTTTCGAGAGGTTGCGTGGGAAGTCGGGGTCGAACCCTTTGGCCACGCTCACCCGGTAGGCGAGGAGCTGCAGTGGCAGGATGGCGAGGATCGGCGAGAGCAGCGGCCCGGCCTTGGGGAGCACCAGCATCTCGTGACCGTTGGCGCGCAGGCGCGGGTCCTCCTCGCTGATGATGATGGTGCGGCCGCCGCGGCATGACACCTCGTTGATCCCCGAGACGATGAGCGGCATGTTCTCCGGCCCCGCCACGAACACCACCGGGTAGCCCTCGGAGACCGCCGAGAGCGGCCCGTGCTTGAACTCGGTCGAGAGCATCCCTTCGCAGTGGATGTACGTGACCTCCTTGAGCTTGAGGGCACCCTCGAGGGCGATCGGATAGGTCGCCCCGTAGCCCAGGCAGTAGGTGTCGGACCACGGCAACAGCGCCTGCGCAAGCCGCGGGACCTGCGGCTCCACCTCTGCGAGCGTGTGCTCGATGAGCCCCGGTAGATCGTGAACGATCGCCGTCGGGTGACCACCCAGGCGCATCGCCAGATAGAGAAATGCCACCACCTGGTTGAGGAACGTCTTGGTGGCCGGGACCGAGATCTCGTACCCGCACGCCAACGGCAGGCAGCGATCCGAGGTGACCATGAGGGTGGAGCCGATGACGTTGACCAGCGCCAGCACCTCGACCCCGCGCTCACGGGCGACGTTGAGGGCGTTGAGCACGTCCTTGGTCTCGCCCGACTGGCTCACGAACACACCGACGTCCTCGGGCCCGAGCGTCGGGCCGTACTGGGCGACGAACTGCGGCGCCAGCACCGGCACCGCCGCGCGCCCGGCAAGGCGTGCCAGGTACACCGCCCCCAGCATGCAGGCGTGGTACGAGGTGCCGCACGCCACGAGGTAGAGATGGCGGGCGCGCCGCATCTTCTCGACGTAGCCCTCGACGTCCGGCGAGGCATCCAGCAGGTGCAGCAGCTCACGCGCCACCCGCGGTTGCTCGTGGATCTCCTTGAGCATGAAATGTCGGAACCCACCCTTCTGGGCTGCCTCCATGGTGTCCACGATCTCCTCGGGTTCACGCTCGATGCGGGTGCCGTCGGCAGCTTTGAGCAGCTCGACCCACCCGGCATGCAGAATCACGATCTCGCCGTCCTGCACCCGCACGATCTTCCGGGTGAGCGGCAGGATCGACGGCAGGTCGGACGAGACGCAGGTGAAGCCGTCGGCCAGCCCGACGACGAGCCCCGAGCCCTTCTTGATCGCGTAAAGCGTGTCCTCCTCGACGTGGCCGATGACGAACGCGTAGTCGCCCTGCAGGTCGCTGTAGGCGCGGCGGATCGCCTCCACCATGTCGCAGCCGCGGTCGAACCAGCGCTCCACGGCGTGCACGCACGACTCCCCGTCGTTCTCCGAGCGCACCGTCATGCCCTCGGCCGAAAACTGCGCCCGCAGCTCTACGTTGTTCACCACGTTGCCGTTATGCGCGCCGACGAGGTCGCCGTCGGAGTCCAGGTGGGGCTGAGCATTGACCATCGACGGCGTCCCGAACGTCGCCCAGCGAAGCTGCGTGATCCCGCGCACGCCGGTCATCTCGGCCAAGCCGAGCCGGCCCGCCACCTCGTCCACCTTCCCTTTGTCCTTGCGCAGGTCGACGCTGCGGTCGGCGCCGAACGTTACCGCTCCCACCGAGTCGTAGCCGCGGTACGACAGCCTCTTCGCCGCGTCCACGAGGATCGGCCCCAGCGCCTGCTCACGGTCGGTGACGATGCCGAAGATCCCGCACATGCTCCCCTCCCCGACCGGTGAAGATAGCAGAACAAGGCCGGGTGACAGCGGTTGGGTACCGGAGCCGGCGCCCGTGACCACCAGCACACCCTGAAGGTGGACGTGGACGTAGTCGTGGATCAGCTCGGGGGAGGGTCCAGGACCACGTCCCGAACAGCTCGGCGCAGGCGAGGTGGAACAGGCATCAGCGGCCGAACCAGCGCCGCGCCGGTTGCTGCCCGGCTGCGTTCAGCCGTGCAGGAGCCAGATCCCGCCGGCGACCGCAAGGCCGGCGAACAACCCCATGACGAACCACAGCGTCCGCTCGAGCCAGACCGTGGGCGACGGGCGCCCGACCTCGGGCGACAGCGACACCTCGCCGAGCGCCAGCATGAGGTCGAGCGCCGTGGGCGGCCGCGCGGCAGCGTCCTTGGCGAGGCAGGCGTGGACGAGCTGGGCCAGAGGTGCGGGCAAGGTCTTGCCGAACGACGCGACCGGCCGCGGATCCTCGTGCAGGATCGCCGCCATCGTCTCGCTCACCGAGAGGTACGGGAACGGGTGGAAGCCGGCGAGCATCTCGTACAGCAGCATGCCGAGGGCGAAGATGTCGGTGCGAGCGTCCACCGCGTGCCGGCAGATCTGCTCCGGCGCCATGTATAGCTTCGAGCCGACGAACCCCTCCCGCCCGAGCTGCGGCGCGCCGGCCTCGGCGTCGCTCGTCCCGGCCTCGAGATGGGCGAGCCCGAAGTCGAGGATCTTCACCTGCCCGTCGAGCTGCACGAACACGTTCTCGGGCTTGAGATCGCGGTGCACGACCCCTTTGGCGTGGGCGGCCGCGAGCCCTTTGCACACCGCCATCGCCACCGCCACCGCGGTGCGCCACGGCAGCGGCTTGCCGGCCAGCCTCTGGCGAAGGTTCGATCCGTTCAGCAGCTCCATGACCGCGAAGGTATGTCCGTTGGCGGTCCCGAAGTCGAAGATCGACATGATGTTGGGGTGCGAGAGTGCAGCCAGCGTGCGGGCCTCACGCTCGAACAGGGCGAGCGACTCGCTGTCGGAGGCCACGCGGGTGTGGATGACCTTGACCGCCACGTCGCGGCCCAAACGCTCGTCACGGGCGCGGAACACCTCACCCATGCCACCGCTGCCGATCTGCGCGACGATGGTGTAGGCGCCGAGTCGCGATCCTGGTCCGATCTGCACGTCGTTGACAACGTCCTCCAGTGGGCATCCATTCTACAGCCGGCCCGCAGCCGGGCAGAACCCGCGCTGGCGGGCGCACGTACAACCGCCGGGACGAAGGGAGTGCCGGATGGTCAAGCTCCTCTTGTGGCTCATCCTGTTCGTGCTGTGCTGGCCGCTGGCGCTGCTGGCGCTCGTGCTCTACCCGCTCGTGTGGCTGCTCCTGCTGCCGTTTCGCCTCGTCGGCATCGCCGTGGACGGCGTCCTCCAGGTCTTCAAGGCGATCCTCCTCCTGCCCGCCCGGCTGCTCGGGGCCCGGCCCGCGTAGCCTTCTCCCACCCGGGCACGTGGCCGAAGAGGCTAGTCAGGGCTCGACGGGCTCACGGGCGGCGATGACGATCAGCTTCTCTCCGGGCCCCAGAGCGGCGTCGGCCGGCGGGTTCACGACGTACTCCCGCCGCCCCTCGCGCTCGTGCTCCACTGCCACCACCAAGGCGTCGTAGACCGTCTTGTAGCGGGACCCAATCTCGCCCATCGGCTGCCCCACCAGCGCGGCCGGTGGCACGACCTTGTGCAGGCGGTGTCCCTCATGGCTGCCCACCAGCGCGTGGACCATCGACAGAATGCCGTGGTTGCGGATCGAGGTGGTCACCAGGCTGGCCCCCAGCTCGTCCGAGACCATGACCTCCTCCACCCCGGCCAGGCGCAGGTGGGCCTCCCCCTCGCGCGAGAGAAGCTGGGCGATGGTGTAGATGTCGGGGTTGAGCTTTTCGAGGGTGAGGGCGGTGAGGATCGTCCGCGCGTCCCGGTCCTGGTCGAGACGGTCGACCAGCCGGTCGGCCAGCAGCACCGCGCACGACGCGCGGGTGGCGTTGGCGCGGCGCAGCACGTCGACGCGCGTCGGGTCGCCCCGCACCACGTACAGCCGTTCGTGCACCACACCCTGCTCGGTCAGCGGGAGCTGCTCGCCGAACTCGGCCACCAGCACCACCGAGCGGTCCGCAAGCTCGCGATCGGTCTGCAGCTCGGCGAGCATGAGCCCGCCCTGGCGGTTCCAGCCGCAGATCAGGATGTGTCCGTCGAGGTCCTGAATCTCCATGGCCTTCAGCTCCAAGCCGCCGCGCATCCGGCGCACCATCACGGCGGTCACGACACCGGTGAACATCGCGAAGACGGTCAGCCCCCCGACCATGACCACGAGCGCCAGGAGCTTTCCCAGCACGGTCACGGGTTCACCGCCCGTGGGCTCGCCGGAGACGAGCGACATGAGCC
Source organism: Holophagae bacterium (assembly GCA_012516935.1). Lineage (GTDB taxonomy): Bacteria > Acidobacteriota > Thermoanaerobaculia > Thermoanaerobaculales > Thermoanaerobaculaceae > JAAYVZ01. Next base: position 1,198 of record JAAYVZ010000258.1, on the reverse strand, counting down.
CCCACAGCAGGGAGTGCCCGAGTGACTGGAAGTCCGGGTTGCGCGCCTCGAGGAAGTGGATGGCAAAGCCGGAGAAGGTGACGATGACCAGCATCGTCACGACGATCACCACCATCTCGCTGCGTCCCTCGCGCAACGCCAGCCGCACGCCGGTGGCCGAGTGGGACAGGAGCGTCCCGGCGCGGAACAGCCGGAGCAGCCGCAAGAGGCGAAAGGCCCGCAGGGAGCGCGCAAAGGGGATCACGGCGACGATGTCGACCCAGTAGCTACGGAAAAAGCGGCGCTTGGACCGTGCCACCCAGAAACGGATCGCGAGCTCGAGCACGAACACCGCCGTGAGCAGGTGGCTGACGGTTGCGAGCGTGTGGGCGGTGGCAGGGCTGACGACCTCCGAGAACTCGACCAGGAGCACCAGGATCGAGATGACGATCAGCGCCGCCACCGCAAGGTCGGTGCGTGGGTGGTGAATGAAGCGGTCGAGGCGGTCCCGCAGGCTCATTCGTGGCAAGCCTACCCCACTCGGGCGAGCGAGCGACATCGCGCGGCTTGACCCCGATCAGTGTCCGGATGGTAGTGCAGAGGTAGTCTCCGGTCGGACGTCGGGGAGGGTGAGCCGTGCACAGGTTCTGCTACCAGTGCCGGGAGACGGGCGAGAACAAGGGGTGCATGATCTTCGGCGCGTGCGGGAAGAGCGACGAGACCGCCAACCTGCAGGACCTACTCATCCAAACCTTGCGCGAGATCGCCCTCGCCGCCGAGCCCTCACGCACCGCCGGGCAGCCGGAGCGCGAAGCGGGGCTGTGCGTCGCGAAAGGGCTCTTCGCGACCGTCACCAACACCAACTTCGACCCCGAGCGCATTGCGACCATGATCGAGCAGGCGTTCGAGGTGCGCGACGCGCTCCGGGCGTGCCATGCCAGCGCGCTCGCCGAGGTCGCCCACGACGCGCTGAGCTGGTACGGCCGGGGGATCGACGAGCTGCGCCGCCGCTCGGTGACGGTCGACATCCGCGACACCCGGGACGAGGACGTGCGCTCGCTGCGCGAGCTCTCGACCTACGGCCTCAAGGGCGCCGGGGCGATCTCGCGCACGCCGCGGTGCTCGGGTCCGTCGACGACGCATTGCTGGCGCGGATGCTCCACGCCCTGGCCGGTACCGCCACGCTTTCCGGCGAGACTGACCTCGGCGAGCTTGCCCT
>JAAYVZ010000257.1 GCA_012516935.1 Holophagae bacterium | reverse complement strand
TGCCGCTGGCGGCGCTCCCGGCGTTTCTCGCCGACTGGCAGGGGTTCGGCACGCTCGGATCCGGGGTCGACGGCCTGCGCGAGGGGCTCGGGCGGCCGTGGGGGGACCCGGCGCCAGCGCCCGTCTGGGAGGAGGAGATCCTGCCAGCGCGCGTGGACGGCTACCAGCCGGCCTGGCTCGACGCGCTGTTCGCCGAGACCGAGCTCGCCTGGGCGGGGTGCGGCGCGCAACGGCTCACCTTCCTCCTGCCTTTCGACCGCGAGCTGGTGGTCGAGCCAAGCGACGACCCCGAGCTCGAGACGGCGCTGGCCGAGGTACGGGCGCTGTTCCCGGCCGGCGCCGGCCGCTTCACGCTGGCCGAGCTGGCTGCCCACAGCGGGCTCGCCTCGGCCGAGCTGACCCGCCGGCTGTGGCGGCTCGCCTGGCTCGGGGTGGTGACCAACGACGGCTTTGCCGCGGTGCGGCGGGGTATCGAGTCCGGCTTCGAGCCGGCCACGCAGCCGCCGCCGGCCCACGGTCACGGCACCCGCCGTCGGCTGCGTTTCGCACAGTGGCAGGGAACGCGACCCCTCGTCGGGAGCTGGCTTCCCACGCTGCCCGGCCCGGCGGAGGACGACCCGTTGGCGGTGGAGGAGCTGGTGCGTGACCGCGTGCGGCTGCTCCTCCAGCGCTACGGCGTGGTGTTCCGCGAGCTGCTGGCGCGGGAGCTGCCGGCGCTGCAGTGGGGGCGGATCGCCCGCACGTTGCGGCTGCTGGAGCTCGGCGGCGAGGCCGTGGGCGGGCCGTTCTTCGAGGGTATCGGCGGCCTGCAGCTCGCCTCGCCGGCGGCGGTGCGGCGGCTCGAGCGCGGGGTGGTCGACGACCGCGTGGTGGCGATCCCCGCCCTCGACCCCGCCTCGCCGTGCGGGCTCGGCCTGCCGGACCTGCCGGCGCTGCCGCGCCGCGTGGCTGGCAACTGGACCGTGTGGCACGGGGCTCGACTGGTCGTGGTGGTCGAAAGGCGTGGCGCCGCCCTGACGCTCCACGTCCCGCCGGACCACCCCACGCTGCCTGCGTTTCTCGGTGTCCTGAAGCAGCTACTCGGCCGGGCGGTGCGTCCGGTACCGGCGATCACCGTCGAGACGGTCAACGGCGAGCCCGCCGCAACGAGCCCGTACCGCCCCGCCCTCGCCGCCCTCGCCCAGACCGTGACCGACGGCCAGGGGCTGCGCCTGCTCCGCCGCTGGTAGCGAGCCCCTACCCGCCCGGTGACCGGTGGACGGCGCTCGGTGGGCGGAGGGTTAGCTCCACCCTCCGTTCACCGGACACCGACCACCGATCACCGGGCCTGTTGTGCTAGCCTGGGTGAGCGACTCAGCGGGAGGCACGCCATGAACGTGGAGCGATTTTGCATCAAGCCGGGCAGCCGGCTCGACTGGAAGGACCACGACCCCGACGCGACGCCCGGGTGCAAGTCGAAGGCGGCGGCCGCCAAGCCGCTCCTCGCCAACCTTGAGCGGCTGCTGGAGCTGCAGGAGCAGCTTTTCGCCCAAAGCGAGCGGGCGCTGCTCATCGTGCTGCAGGGGATGGACACCTCCGGTAAGGATGGCGTGATCGAGCACGTCATGGGGGCGTTCAACCCGCAGGGGGTGAAGATCACATCGTTCAAGGTCCCGACGCCCGAGGAGCTGACCCACGACTTTCTCTGGCGCGTTCACAAGGCAACACCCGGCCGCGGCATGGTGGGAATCTTCAACCGCTCCCACTACGAGGACGTGCTGGTCGTGCGCGTCGCCGGGCTCGCTCCCAAGGCGGTGTGGAGCACGCGCTACGCACACATCAACGCGTTCGAGAAGCTGCTCGCTGACTCCGGCGTGGCGATCGTCAAGATCTTCCTGCACATCTCGCCTGAAGAGCAGGCGGAGCGGCTGACCGCGCGGCGCGACACCCCCGAGAAGCAGTGGAAGTTCAGCCCCGGCGACCTCAAGGTCCGCACCCAGTGGAGCGCCTACATGAAGGCGTACCAAGACGCACTCGAGCGCTGCTCCACCGGCTGGGCGCCATGGTACGTCGTGCCGTCCAACAAGAAGTGGTATCGCAACCTGGCAATCTCGGAAATCCTCGTCGATACCATGTCACGCCTCGGCCTTGCGTACCCGCCACCGGTGGAGGGTATTGCGAGCTACGAGATTCCGCCCGCCGGGTGACGGTGGCCCGGGTCGATACCGGGGCGCCGCTGTATCATGGCCCGCGTGATGGAAGGGGAGCTCCAGCCTGCCGTTGCACCGAGCTTCGACCGGGTCATCCAGCCGTCGCGTTCATGGGTTGCGCTCAATCTCGCGGAGCTGTGGGAGTACCGCGAGCTGCTGTTCTTCCTGGTGTGGCGCGACGTCAAGGTCCGCTACAAGCAAACCGTGCTCGGCGCCGCGTGGGCGATCCTCCAGCCGTTCTTCACGATGGTCGTGTTCAGTCTGTTCTTCGGCCGCCTGGCGGGGCTCGGGGCCCAGATCGAGGGCGGCATCCCATACCCGGTCTATACGTTCGCTGCGCTGGTGCCGTGGACGTTCTTCGCGCAGGGGCTCAATCAGGCGGCCGACAGCCTGGTGGGTAGCGCCAACCTGATCAAGAAGGTCTACTTCCCGCGGCTCGTCGTGCCGCTGGCTGGGGTCATCACCGGCGGGGTCGATCTTGCGCTCGCCTTCGTCGTGCTGCTCGGCATGATGGCGTTCTACGGGATCGTCCCGAGCGCGGCAGTGGTCCTCCTGCCGGTGTTCCTGCTCCTCGCCCTAGTCACCGCGCTGGGCGTCGGGCTGTGGCTGTCGGCGGCCAACGTGATGTTCCGCGACGTCCGCTACACACTCAGTTTCCTCGTCCAGCTCTGGCTGTTCGCCACGCCCGTTGCCTACCCCTCGAGCCTGCTCCCCGAGCCGTGGCGCACCGTCTACGGCCTCAACCCGATGGCCGGCGTCGTCGAGGGGTTCCGCTGGGCGCTGCTCGCAGCGCCACCCCCCGGGGCGATCATCTGGGTCTCGGCCGCGGCCGCGGCCGCGATCCTGGTCTCCGGCGCGTACTACTTCAGGCGCATGGAGCGGATGTTCGCCGACACGGTGTAGACGATGAGCGACGTGGTCATCTCGGCTGAAGGGCTCTCGAAGCGCTACCGTATCGGCGGTCCTGAGGGACAGGCGACCTACCGCACCCTGCGCGAGACGCTCGTCGGCCTGGCGACGGCCCCGGTACGCCGTTTCCGCGCCGCGCTCCACGGCCACCCGGAAGCTCAGTCCGAGCAGGATGTCTGGGCACTCAGGGACGTGTCGTTCGAGGTCAAGCGGGGCGAGGTGGTCGGTGTCATCGGCCGCAACGGCGCCGGCAAGAGCACGCTCCTCAAGATCCTGTCGGGGATCACCGAGCCAACCCAGGGTCGGGCGCGGGTGAAGGGCCGGGTCGGCTCGCTGCTCGAGGTCGGCACCGGCTTTCACAACGAGCTCACGGGGCGCGAGAACATCTACCTGAACGGGGCGATCCTCGGCATGAAGAAGGCGGAGATCGCCCGCAAGTTCGACGAGATCGTCGCATTCTCCGAGGTCGAGCGGTTCCTCGACACGCCGGTCAAGCACTACTCGTCCGGGATGTACATGCGCCTTGCGTTCGCCGTCGCGGCCCACCTCGACCCCGAGATCCTCCTGGTCGACGAGGTCCTGGCGGTCGGCGACGCCGCCTTCCAGAAAAAGTGCCTGGGAAAGATGGGGGAGGTAGCGACAGCGGGCCGCACCATCATCTTCGTCAGCCACAACATGGCCGCCGTGTCGGCACTCTGCTCGAGAGGCCTCCTGCTGGAGAGAGGGATCCTCCAGCAGAATGGGCGGTGCGAGGAGGTCCTCGCGGCCTACACGGTGCCACAGACAGTTCTTGCCTGGAGGCCCGCCCCTGGGACGGACGCGGTTGCCGAGAACGGGCCCCGAATCACGGGCGTCCGCGTGCGCGATGTCGCCGACGCAGCGACGATTTCAAGCGACAGCCCGGTCGAGTTCTGCATCGAATACCGCTCTTCCAAGCCCCTCACGCACACCACCTTCGCCATCGGTCTGTTCGATGAGCTCGGCACCGAGGTGTACTTTCTCGAGAGTGACAACCAGCCCGGCTTCCCCGAGGTACTGCCTCCGGTGGGGGAAGTCCGCTGTACCACGGCCCCCCTGAACCTCTCCCCGGGACCTTGTCGGGTCAACGTTGCGCTCGTCCAGGGCGGAGTCCACGGCGCGGGCGTCGTTGTCGACAAGGTCGAGGGGGCCATCGTGTTCGGGATCGAGCCTGTCGACTTCTTCGGGACCGGCAAGCTCCCTCCCCGACGCTGGTCTCTCTGCCTGCTGAGGCAGACCTGGTCGCTCGCTGGGAGGCCAGGATGACGCGCGTGGTTTCGCTTCGCGAGGTCGAGGAGCACCCGTCTTCCGGCGCGGACTCGAATGGGTTCCTTTTCGAGCTCGAGGGGGAGCTGTTTCGCGCCGTCAGCGGCCACGGGCTCGGCGTCGTGGAGAAGCTTCTGGACGACGGGACGATAGGCTCGCTGTGTGATCGCTTGCTCCTGGTGCCGACACGCCGCGCCGATCTCTCGATCGAGGGCTATCCGCTCGTTGTTTGGCACGAGAAGCTGCCGATTGTGAGCTACCCCAGCGAATGGTCCTTCGGCATGCTCAAGAAAGCCGCTCTCCTCCTCGTGGACCTCGAGGAAGCGCTCGTTCCTCTCGACCTCAGTGTCCATGACGCGCACCCCTGGAACGTGCTCTATCGCTGGACTCGACCCCTCATGGTCGACTTGGGCGCCATCATGCCGGTCGCCGACACCTCGCTGTGGAACGAGGCGGACCGGCACCCTCTGTGGCCCGCCTACAACCAGTTTCGCACCACGTTCTTCAACCCCCTCCGCATGATGTCATGGGGGCAGACTCGAATCGCACGCGCTCTGCTGAGGGACTATCTCGGTGCCTCCGACGCCGAGACAGACAGGATGTCCCCGGCGTGGCAGGCTCGGCTCAGGCTCGCTGCGGGCGACCTCAAGCGCCAGGCCACACGTCACCTCCGCGCAGGAGCGCGGAAGACGTTTCCACCGCGTGTGCTGCGCCTGGGACAGCGGTTTTTCCAGGCTCTGCGCAGCGAGGTTCCCCAGGCGGCCCAGCCGCTGCTCCCTGAGAGAAGGCAGCGCCTGAGGTTCCTCGCTGCCGTGAAGGCGCACCTAAGCGACCTCGACTACGGCCCGGTGTTGGGCGGCGGGACGTCCTACATCGGTGGCCAGCAGGACCGGACGAAATACTACGAGGAGCTCCACGGCGGTGCGGTCCCGGACCTCACGTCGACAGCCGGATGGACCGCGAAGAACCATACTGTTGCCTCGCTCCTTGACCGCTGCCAGCCACGCATCGTACTCGATATCGGGTGCAGTACGGGGTGGTACTCCAGGCTGGCCGCCAGGAAGGGCGCGGGAGTCGTCGCCTGCGACTCTGACGAAGGGTGCGTCGAGGAGCTCTTCCTGACGTGCACGCGCGAGGGCTCTCCCATCCTGCCCCTACTCATCGACTTCCGTAGCCCGACTCCAGGGGTTGGCCCGACCAATCGTTGGCTGCGGCCAGCGACCGAGCGGCTACGTGCGGACCTTGTGTTGATGCTCGCGCTGGTCCACCACCTCGTCTTCAAGCAGAGCATGACGTTCCAGCAGATTGTCGAGACGCTGAGGTTGACGTCACGGCGCTGGGCGATCTGCGAGTTCATTCCGCCAACCGACACGTGGGTGCGGGACCTTTTCGGACCTCGCTTCTCCTGGTACACGCTGGACAGTTTCCTCGATTGCCTGCGTGGGGCATTCGACAAGCTCGAGTGCTTTCCCTCCTTCCCGGAGGGACGCACCCTGATATTCTGCGAGCGGTCGTAGATGACTGCGTGCCGTGACGCCGACCGAGGGCACGAGGTACATGCGCCTGCGGTGTCTGCCCCGGACGGGCGGCCGTTGCTCCTCGTCAACCTCGGGTGCGGGCACCGGTTTCACCCCCGGTGGCTCAACATCGATATCCAGAAGAGCGGGGATGAGGTCGTCGTTCACGACGTGCGCCGGGGGATTCCGCTCCCCGATGCCAGCGCCGACGCCGTGTATCAGTCACACCTCCTCGAGCACCTCTCGCGGTGTGAGAGCGAGTTCGTCTTGCGCGAGTGTCTTCGCGTGCTACGGCCGGGAGGTGTCGTCAGGGTTGTGGTTCCCGACCTCGAAGGTATTTGTCGAGCCTACCTTGAGACCGTCTCCGCCTGCGCCGTCGCAGGTGACGGCGCACCTGTCCTGGCCCATGAGTGGATGGTCACCGAGCTGGTCGACCAGCTTTGCCGGCATGTGTCCGGGGGGGAGATGCTCGCCTACTTTCGCGGCCACAACCACGACCAGCTCGCCTTTGCACTCGGGCGCGCCGGGCTGGAAGGCAGGAGGCTTCTCGAAGCGATCGCCGGCGCTCATGCTGTTACGCCGAAGCAGGCCCTGAGTCCTCGCCAGATACTCGGGAAGGCCCGAAGGCTCGCGCGCGCGATCCGGGAGTCGATGCTGCGGCTCGTCCTGGGTCCCGAAGACGCCCAGGCCCTGGCGATCGGCCGCTTCCGACTCTCCGGCGAGGTTCACCGTTGGATGTACGACCGCATCTCGGTTTCCGCGCTCCTGTGCGCCGTGGGCTTCGTGTCACCGACGATCCTCGCAGCAGGACTCAGCGGAATCCCCGACTTTGCGTCCTACGATCTGGACACTGAGCCTGACGGCTCGACCTGTAAGCCCGACTCGCTCTTCGTTGAAGCCACGCGGCCCCCCGTGCCGTGCGCGGGAGCCAGCACCCGATGAGCCCGACACTGCTCTCGAGGATCCTGCGGAGGCTCAGGCGAAGGGCGGGGACCGACGAGGTCTCGACTGCATACCGGCCGCTTGACCGGAGCGAGCGTCTGGACGGCTGGCTGGCGACTGAGGTTGCGGCTCGACAGCATCTGGCCTTCGCTCCGCTGGTGCGTCAGGCGTTTGATGGGCAACCCAGGGAGGACTTCCAAGCTGCGGCTTGGGCCGTCGGCTCGGCGCGAGCGGCCTTTCCTTTCGTCGTCGAGGTTGGCTGTGGAAGCGGGTACTACTCCGAGGTGCTGCCGCATCTTGTGGGTCGGGAGCTGCGCTACGTTGGTCTTGACTACTCCCTGGCGATGGTCGCCCTCGGGTCCCGATCATACCCAGGGGTGTCCTTCCTGGCCGGTGACGCTCGGCGGCTTCCCCTCGGGGATGGCTGCTGTGACGTGGTTCTCTCGGGTGGCGTCCTCATGCATATCCCGGACTACGTCGAAGCGATCAGGGAGTGCAGGAGGATCACGCGTGACATTTGCGTTTTCCATACCGTCCCGGTGCGCGAGAAGGGCCCAACCACCTTCTTGCAGAAGCTGGCCTACTCTGGGCCAGTCGCGGAGGTCATCTTCAACCTAGTCGAGATCGAAGAGCAGATCCGATCAGCCGGGCTCAGCATCGTCGGGCGCAGGCCCAGCGTCCCCTACGACCTCTTCTCCGTGCTGGGAGAGACCACGTGGACCGCGACCTTCCTCTGCCGACGAGTCTGATCCTCGTCCCGGCGGGGATGTCAGCGGGCGTAACCACTGCCGGGTACTCCCCTCCTGCGCCGCAAGGCCTTTGCGCCGGCTGATGCTCCACTTCTGTACCTACTTCGACTGCAGGTATCTGGATCGGGGGCTCGCCCTCCACGCCTCCCTCACCCGCACCTGTCCCGAGTTCCATCTGTCCATTCTGTGCCTCGACGCGGAGACGGATGGGAGGCTCCGTGAGCTCGGCCTCGGCAGCGTCGAGCTGATTCGTCTGTGCGATCTCGAAGGTCACTATCCACAGCTGGCTGCCGCCAAGGCTTCGCGCTCGCGAATCGAGCACTACTTCACCTGCACGCCGTTCCTCATCTCGCTGGTGTTGGAATCCCAAAAACACGGCGAGGTCGCCACGTATCTTGATGCCGACCTCTTCTTCTTCTCAGACCCCTCGACACTTCTGGAGGAGCTGGGAACCGGGAGCGCGGCAATCATCGCCCATCGTTTCCCGGAAAGACTGAGGAGGCTCGAGGCGTTCGGACGCTTCAACGTCGGCTGGGTCTCGATCCGAAACGACTCGCAAGGGTGGGATTGCGCGACCTGGTGGCGGGATCGATGTGCCGAGTGGTGCTACGACCGCGTCGAAGGCAACAGGTTTGCTGACCAGAGGTACCTTGATGAGTGGCCTTCGCGATTCCCTGGCACCGTGGTGATCTCGCATCCAGGAGCCAACCTGGCTCCCTGGAACCTGGCCTCACACCGCGTTCGAGTCCGCCCAACGGCCGTAACGGTCGATTCGAGACCGCTGATCTTCTTCCATTTTCACGGCTTGCGACGAATCCTCGGCGACGTCTGGGACATGAATCTTGCCGCGTACGACGTCCGCCCCGGGTGGTCCTTCATCTGGAGGGTCTACGGCACCTACCTGCGCGAGCTCCGCAGGGCTTCAGCGTTGGTCTCGCCCCTTCTGCCGAGCCAGGCCGGCGAGCTGCGGACGGCGGTCGGGGCACACCGGCACCTCCCTCTCGGAGGTGACGGCAACGCTGACCAGGTCGGACTTGTGGCGCGCATCCGAAAAGCCGCCCTGCTCACGAGAGCCATCGCCGGACGTCGGGTTGCAGTGCGGCTGCTCGGCGGGGCGATTTGAGGTCAGCAACCTTGCTCATCAGCAGCCAGGGCACCTCGGTTTCCCGCCGGCGGGGGTTCTACTACGATTGCTGCTGCGTTCGAGGTGAGGGCTTGAGTCTGGATTCCGGCAGAGAAGGACCCGGGAGCCGGGACCGGGAAGGTCCCCTTCCGAGCACGTTCGGCGACCCTCGGAGCGTCCAGGTCACGACGCTACCACGAACGCCGCGCATCTCCGTCGTGATCCCCAATTACAACTATGGAAGGTACATCGCAAGTGCGATCAGATCGGTGCTCGACCAGGGATATCCCGACCTCGAGCTGATCGTGGTGGACGGGGCCAGCACCGACGGGTCGGTCGACATCATCGAGCGCTTTCGCCCCGTGCTGGCCGCGGTGATCGTCGAGAAGGACACGGGACAGGCCAACGCCATCAACAAGGGGCTCGCCATCGCCAGCGGCGAGATCTTCAACTGGCTCAACTCGGACGACGTGCTGCTGCCCGGGGCGCTGGCGGCGGTCGCCGAGGGCATGCAGGGGCGGGACTGCCTCGCCGGCGCCTGCGTCCACACCGACGAGCACCTGGCGCCGATCCGTCGCCTCGTCCAACAGGGCTTGACGGCGCGGCGACTCATCCGACGCTCGATCGGCACGATCTTCCAGCAGCCCGCCTTCTGGGTTCGGAGAGCGTCGCTCCTTGCCATCGGCGGGCTTGACGAGGACCTTCACTTCGCCTTCGACCTCGAGATGGCCATCCGCTACCTCGCGCGGTTCCCACGCGTCCGCTACTCCGCACGGGACCTGGCGCTGTTTCGGCACCACGGGAGCTCCAAGACCGAGGCCTCGCCCGGCGACTTCGGTCGGGAAGAGGAAGCACTGCTCGCTCGGCTCGCCAGCGCCGAGGACTTTCCGCTCCGCACCACAGCGGCGCACTGGCTAGAACGCCGGAGGTGGTGGGCTCGCCTCGCGGCGCTGACCGACGACCCGACGCTCTCCCGCGCGGCCACGCTGCGTCGAATCGCCCGCGAGGCGATCGCCGACCCGGGGGCGAGGCTGGGCCGGGCCACGTTCCGGGCCATGCTCAGGTGCGCGCTGCCAAGGCCGAAGAGGACGGTCTGATCAGATGGTCGGCAAAGGCTCCGCCTGCCGTCGCCGCAGTGCTTCGCGCACCACCTGCTCCACCGCCCAGGCGTGCGCCGCCGACGAGAACGTCGCAGTGGCCCACCGGCGGCCTTCCTGCGCGACTCGCCGGGCGAGCTCGCGGTCTCGCACCAGCAGCTCGACGGCATCGGCCAGCGCGGTCACGTCGGCGGCTGGGTAGAGCAAGCCCGTCGCGCCGTGGCGGATGAGCTCGGCGGTCCCTCCGCTGTCCGCACCCACCACCGGCTTCCCCGCCTTCATGGCCTCGACGACGGTCCTGCCGAAGCCCTCGTGCTGCGAGCAGGTCACGACCACGTCCGCACTCGCGAGCACGGGCCAGGCCGACGGCAGCTCGCCGAGGAGCTGCACGCGGTCGGTGAGCCTCTCGTGTTCGACAAGACGGACGAGCTGCACCAGGTACGCGGGATCGCCCTCTCCGACCAGCAGCAGCTCGGCGTCCACGCCCCGCTCGACCAGCCGGGCCAGGGCCTGGACCGCATCGCCCTGGCGCTTGAACCGGCTCAGTGAGCCGACACAGACCAGGCGGACACGCGGGCCCTTCGGGATGGCCCCGACGAGGTCCGTCCCCGCCGGCACGGACTGGTACACCACGCGGATCTTCTCGGGCGGGACCGACGCGGCGAGCCACGCCTCGACGGCTCGCGAGCAGGCGACGAGAGTGTCGGACCATCGGTCGAGAAGGCGCAGCGCCCTCTGCTCGCCGACATCGAAGAGGGCGCCCGTATGGCGGAGGCCCAGCTCATGGACGTGCCAGACATGCGGACGTCGTGCCATCCGCGCCGCCAGGGCTCCCACGAAGACGGAGAGCGTGTTGGAGTACACGAGGTCGCAGCCCCAGGCCCGGAGCCTGCCGGCGAGCCACGCTGCAAGCACCACGTTCCAGCCCGTGCGCATGGCCCTCCGCCATCTGCCCGTGTGTGGCAGCGCCGTCCACCACTTGAAGGGAAGGACCACGACCGGGACCCGTCTCTCTTCCAGGGCCTCACGCAGCGGCCCCGCGCGCGGGAGCAGCGCCCGGCAGCCGAACCCCCCGGATAGGAGCGCGTCGACGGTCTCGAGCAGCGCCCGCTCGGCGCCTCCGAGGCGAGCACTGTGCGAAACCAGCACCACCCGCGGGCGATCAGTCACTGGCTCCCGCCCTTCCGGAGAACCACACACCCCCGCCGACGGACCGTCGCCCGCCGAGACTCGCACGGCGCGACGGCTTTACGGCACCTCGTGCCGGTCTTCCCCGAGACGAGAGGCCGCTCGCCACGCCCGCGCGGGGCGGCACCGAAGAGCACGATGTCCTCGCACGGAGCTGCGTGAGCGCGTTCACCCTGACACCCATCATGCAGCATACGTCCTTCGCGCTGGCGCAGCCAACGGTGTGGAGAACGGTAGACTGTCGGCGCGATGTGCGGGTTCTGCGGCATCCTGGGGCCGGGCGGCGGGCTGGAGGCCAGGCGGCGGCGCCTGGCGGCGATGACGGCTAGCTTCGCCCATCGGGGGCCCGACGACTCGGGAACCTTCGAGGACGAGCACATCGCCCTCGGCTTCCGTCGGCTCGCCGTCATCGACCTCGAGACCGGACACCAGCCGATCCGCCTCGAAGGCGACCGGGCCGTGATCGTTCTCAACGGCGAGATCTACAACTTCCGCGAGCTGCGTGCCGAGCTGGGCGGCGCCGCCGTGTTCCGCACGCGCGGCGACGTCGAGGTGGCCCTGAGGCTGCTGGACCGTGACGGCAGCGGTGCGGTCACCCGCCTCAACGGCATGTTCGCGTTCGCGCTGTGGGAGCCTGGCCGCCGTCGGCTCACCCTCGCGCGCGACCGCTTCGGGATCAAGCCGCTGTTCGTGTGCGAGGAGGGTGACGACCTGGCGTTTGCCTCGGAGCTGGGTGCGCTGCTGGCTGGCGGCTATCCCACGACTCGCCGGCTCGACCGGCGGGAGCTCCGTCACTACCTGGCGCAGCGCTACCTCTCCCCGCGCGGATGTGCGCTCGAGGGTGTGCGCTCGCTCGCTCCGGCGACCAGGCTCGAGGTGGAGCCCGGCCGCCGGCAGGAGACCATCTACTGGCAGCCGCCGGTGGCGCCGTGCCGCGCGACGCTCGCCGAGGCCGAGGAGAGGCTCGCTTGCCTCTTGCCCGGGGCGGTCGAAGGCCAGCTCGTCGCCGACGTGCCGGTCGGTGTGTTCCTCTCGGGGGGGCTCGACTCCAGCACCCTCGCGCTGCTCGCCGCCCGCGCCGTGTGCGGGCCGCTCCGGACTTTCTCGGTTGGGTTCGGCGGGCCCGGCGCCGTGAGCGAGCTGCCCGCGGCGCGCCAGGTCGCGCGGCTTCTGGGCTCCGACCACCACGAGATCCTCATGGAACCGGCTGAGGTGCGTACCGACCTCGAGTGCATCCTGGCCTCGCTCGACGGCCCGTTGGGGGATGCTACCGCCGTCCCCACGTGGTACATGAGCCGGCTCGCCCGCCGCCACGCCGTGGTGGCGCTTTCCGGAGAGGGCGCGGACGAGATCTTCGGGGGCTATCCCCGACAGCGGTACGACACGCTGCTGGACCGCCTGGGCAGAGTCGGGCGCTCGGCGGTGCCGTGGGGGCTCCGGCTCGCCGGGCGCCCGGTGACGACGAGGCTGCAGTCTCGGCTGCGCATGGCCCCAGGGCTCGGCCGCCAGCTCCACTGGTCGCGCGTCTTCCTCGCCGAGGAGCTCGACGCCTTGTGCCGGGAGCCGCTCGCTGACGAGCGCTGTCTGGATGCGCTCCACGCGCCTCTGGCCGAGCGCTGGCGCAGTCGGGCGGCGGCCGACCCGGTCAACGCGCGGCTGCTCACCGACCTCGAGCTCTTCCTGCCGGGCGACCTGCTGGTCAAGGTGGACCGGATGAGCATGGCCCACTCGCTCGAGGTCCGCGTTCCCTACCTCGACAACGCCGTCGCCGACCTCCTGCTGGCCCTTCCGGGCGGGCTCAAGGTCGGTACGCGCGTCGGCAAACGCATCCTGAGGCGGTACGCGAAGAGCGTGCTTCCTCCGCAGGTGGCGGCCCGGCGAAAACAGGGCTTCGACGTGCCGGTCGCCGCCTGGCTGCGAGGACCGTTGCGGGAGCCGCTGTGCGACCTCCTCGGCGAGGCCAGCGTGCGGCGGCGCGGGCTCTGGCGACCGGACGCCGTCCAGTCGCTCGTCCGCGAGCACCTCGAGTCGACTCGCGACCACAGCGAGAAGCTCTGGTGCCTGCTCGCCCTCGAGGGGTGGATGCGAGCCGCCCTCGACACGCCACGCGGGGTGGCGCCGTGAAGGCGCCGCTCCGAATCGCCATGCTGTCCCACCTCGCGTCGCCGTGCGCCCCCACGGGTGCCGAGCACAGCCTCGCGGCGCTCGCGACGGGGCTGGTCGGTCGAGGTCACACCGTGGCGGTCGTGGCGCCGGGTCGCTGGTCGCTCGAGGCGCCGCTGCGCGCCGCTGGCGTCGAGGTTCGGACCGTTCCGAGCCGCGCCTGCTGGCTCACCTACTGGGAACCCCGGCCGTGGCCCGTGGTCGCCGCCAAGTGGCTTCGTTACGCCTGGCCCCAGCCTGCGGCCGACCGGCTCGTCCGGGAGCTCGCGGCCTGGCGGGCCGACGTGGTGCACGTCAACTGCCTGCCTCACCTGCGCGGCGTGACGGCGGCGCGGCGTGTCCTCGCCCCGCGCGTGTGGGACCTGCGGGA
>JAAYVZ010000037.1 GCA_012516935.1 Holophagae bacterium | reverse complement strand
CGAGCGGGAGGTGACGCTGCCGCCGCACGCGAGCGTGCAGGAGCGGTTGGAGACCATGCTGGGGCGGCCGCTCGACAGCTTCGCGGTGGGCACCTACGGCCTCACCGTGCTGCCGCTCGACGACACGCCGCACGGCGTGCAGGGTCGGAGCTGGGCGTACGTCTCGATGGTCGACAACGTCACCGGCGACCCCACCAACTGGTGGTGACCCGGCGGCCCCGCTGCCCGCCCGGTTGAAGGCCGAAGGCAGTGGCGGTGGAAAGACAGGGGCTCAGAGACGAGAACCAGAAACGGCGACGTAACCCTCTGAGCACCGATCACCTGGTGGGTGGGCGAGTGGCGCTCCGGACGCGCTCCTTGAGGCGTTGGATGTGGCCGCGGCCGAGCGCCTTGACCTCGCAGCCGAGCTCGAAGTAGCGCTGGATGCGGGCGTCGTCGAGGATGCCGAAGCAGTCCACGACAGCCAGCGGATGGCCGACCCACTGCACGACCTGATCGGGGTCCAACTCGAGGTACGGCTGGTGCCGCACCGCCAGCACCAGTGCCTCGACGCCGGCCAGCGCCACCGGCAGGTCTTTCTGCACCCGGACGTTGGCGAGCTCCTTTTGATTGCGGAAAAACCGTGCCCAAGAGTGGCCGGGGGCGGGGTAAGTGTCTTGCGATTCGAGCTCGAACCAGTGGTCCACGTATGGGTCGTGGACGCGAATCGACGCGCCCATCTCGGTGAGCTTGCGCGCCACCAGCTCCGACCCCGAGTAGCGGGTGTCGCCCACGTCCTCGCGGTACGAGGCGCCGCAGATCAGCACCTCCGAGCCGGCGATGTAGCGCCCCATGTTGCGCAGCGCGTCGCGGGTGAGCTCGGCGGCGTGCAGGCCACGCGTGTCGTTGATGTCGATGGCGGCGGTGGTGAGGCGGAAGATGTCGTCCTCGAACCCCAGGATGTGCTTGTACGCCCAGTACCCGAGCCCGCCGTCCTTGGGCAGGCAGTAGCCGCCGATGCCGGGGCCGGGGAAGATCATGTTCGAGTGGGTGGGGCGCATCTTGATGGCGCGGATGACCTTGACGAGGTCGACGCCGTTTCTTTCGGCGAACAGACTCCACTCGTTGAGGAACGCGAGGATCGTCGCCCGGTACGAGTTCTCGACGATCTTGGTGGTCTCCGACTCGATCGGCCGATCCATGACGGTGAGGGGGAACTCGGCGGTATTGAGGACCTCGGTGAGGAACTTCTCGACCCGCCGCCGCGCCTCGTCGGTGCAGCCGGCGCACACCCGCCAGAAGTCGCGGATCGACGCCACGTACTCGCGTCCCGGCATGACGCGCTCGAACGAGTGGGCGAGCACCGGGTCGGAGGTGATGCCGCGCGCGTCGAACGCTCGCTTGAGGATCGGAAACGCCACGAACTCCGTGGTCCCCGGCGCCACCGTGGTCTCGATGAGCACCAGGCAGTGCGGCTGGATCTTCTCGCCGATGGTGCGCAGCGTGTCCTCGAGCGCGCCCATCTCGACCTCGCCGGTGCGGAGGTTCCCCAGCGACTCCTTCTTGTAGTCGCACTGCACGTCGATGATCACGCAGTCGGCGAGGTTCAGGCAGTCCGAGTTGAACGTCGCCACGAGCGTCTTTTTGTCGCGCACGCAGCGGGCGATCATCGGCGCCACCTCGGGGTCCTCGGCCTTCACCGGTGACTGGCCCCGGTTGAGCATCGGGATCTTCCAGAACGAGCGCGTCGAGGGGCGTTGGCAGCCGATCACGAACTTCGAGGGCTGGCCGGTGGCCTCGTCGACGGTGTCGGCGACGATCGCGGCCATCACCGCGCCGACGAAGCCGACCCCCATGACGACCACCACCTCCTTGCCCTCGGCCCGCGCCTGCGCGGCCAACGCCGCGAGGCGGTCGTACTCGGGGCCGTACTCGTGAGGCTCGGGTAGGGGAAACGTCTCACCATTGGGGCTGACCGATACCTGGGTCATCGAGGCTCCTTCGCGACGCCGGCGGGGCACCCTCCGAAAGCGAGGCTGTGCAACCGGCTGGCACGTGACATGGCCGACAAAGTACGAGGAGCCGGCGCGGCCGTCAACCCTGCCGTGGTCGCATCGGCCGCAGGCGAAAAAGCGGACAGGCGGCGAGCCCGCATTTCTCACCGCACGCGTTTTTGCGGGCCGAGACTAAGAGCCTATCCATAAATAGGTGCGGCTTTGCGGAAGGCGATGATGGCTGCGGCGAGATGGACGAGGGCGAGGTAGCTGTCGTGGAGCTGCTCGAATCGGACAAGGAGCTTCCGGAAGCGGTTGAACCAGCTGTGGGTGGCCTCGACGACCCACCGCCTGTGCTTGGGTGGCCGTCCTCGGCGGGCCGTGCCCTGCTGGCGAATGCGGGGATGGTAGCCACGCTCTGTGACCGCGTTGAGCGCCGGTCGTCCCGAGTACCCTCGGTCGGCAAGCAGGTACATCCGGCGACGCCGGCGTGGCCTGCAGACCAGCGTGTCGAGGAGAAGCTCAAGCTGGGTCACGTCGTGCCGATTGGCCGCGGTGACGCAGATCGACAGCGGGACCCCACGCGCGTCGACCAGGAGGTGCCGCTTGCTTCCATTTTTTTCCCCGGTCCGTCGGGTTGCGACCGACGGACTCTCTGGCGAGCGGGGCCTTCAGCAGGCTGCCGTCAACGCT
>JAAYVZ010000256.1 GCA_012516935.1 Holophagae bacterium | reverse complement strand
GGGGCTGGCCGAGGCGCACCGCCACGGCATCGTCCACCGTGACCTCAAGCCGGGCAACGTGATGCTCGTCAAATCGCGGGTCAAGCTGCTCGATTTCGGGGTCGCCAAAGCCTGGCAAAGCGAGACCGTGGCCGCCAGCGACGCCACCACACCGGCGACGAGGCCGGGCATGATCATCGGCACCCTCGCCTACATGAGCCCCGAGCAGCTCGCTGGACGCCAGGTCGACGCGCGCTCGGATGTCTTCTCGTTCGGCGTGATGCTGTTCGAGATGGTGGCGGGGTACCGGCCGTTCACCGGCGGTAGCGCGGCCCAGCTCGGGGCGGCGCTGCTGCGCGATGAGCCGGCACCGCTGCCGACGGCGGCGCAGGTGCCGGATGCGCTGCGCGAGGTGATCCGCCGGTGCCTGCAGCTCGATCCCGGTGGCCGCTACGCCTCGGCCGCTGCTTTGGCCGACGCGCTCGCCGCTGTCCCCGAGGAGGGCACTGGTGCGCTGGACCCGGAAGCGACGGCGCCCACCAGACCGATGGCGGCGCCGCCACCGCACCCCCATTCGATGCTCGCCACGACCGGGCGGCGCTCGGTGCTGGTCCTCGAGTTCGCCAACCTGACGCGCGACCCGGCGGCTGAGTGGCTTTCGACCGGGATCGCCGAGACCGTCATCGTCGATCTCAAGAAGCTGTCGGGCCTCGCTGTCGCCGGCCGTGAACGCGTGGCGGCAGAGCTGGGCGGTCGCAGCAGTGGCACGCTGACCCCGTCGGAGCAGCTTCATCTTGCGGCGTCGGTCGGCGCCGACCTGGTGGTCACCGGGGCATTCCAGAAGCTCGGCGAGGCGCTGCGCATCACCGTGAGCGCCGTGGAGCCGGCTACCGGTGAGGTCGCCGCCTCGGCGAAGCTCGATGGCACGATGAGCGATCTCTTCGCCATGCAGGATCGCCTCGTTTGGGCGCTGCTCGCTGACCTCGGCGTGACCGTCGAGAACACCCGGCGCGAGCGCCGCGAGGCGGTCGCCGAACCCCGCCTGGAGGCGTTCGAGCTCTATGCGCGCGGCCGCCAGCTCCACAACCAGCTTGGCCGGGCCGGGCTCGAGCAGGCGCGCGCCTGTTACGAGCAGGCGATTGCCGCCGATCCGGGGTATGCGCTCGCCTACTCGGGGCTCGGCGGCGTCGCCATGATGCGGTACGTCGCCACCACCAACCGCTCCGACCTCGACGTCGGCATCGTCTATCTCGAGCGCGCCGCCGCGCTCGACCCCGAGCTGGCTGACCCGCATCTGTGGCTCACGTACGGCTTGGCGCGCCTGGGCCGGTTCGCCGACGCCCACGCGGCCGGCGAACGGGCGACTGCCCTCGAGCCAGAAAACCCACTGGCACACTACTTTGCTGGTGTCGCCTGGTGGCTCGAGGGGATGCAGGCCCCGGCCCCCGGCTGCTGGCGGCGTGCCGAGGCGATGCTGATCACCGCCACCGAGCGTGCGCCCCGCTTCCAAGCGGCCTGGCAGGTGCTCGGCGACGTCCGCTTTCGCCTCGGCGATTACCCGGGGGCACGGGCCGCGCTCGAGCGTGCGGTGGAGATCGAGCGCTCGGGACGACACACGCAGGTACGCTTCGTCGGGGCGCTCGCGGTGCTCGCCGCCGTGCTGCTACGCGCCGAAGGCAGCGACGCGGCGCTGGCTGCCTGTACCGAGTCGCTCGCGGCGCTCGCGGGCGTCGACCACCTGTATGCCCAGGCATCGCTGGCGCTGACACGCGTCATCGAAGGCGAGGCCCACCTGCGGGCCGGCCGCTTCGATGCGGCGCTGGGCTCGTACCGCCTCGCGCGCGACCTCTGCCGCTCATCGCCGCGCTCGCTCGGCATGGGATGGATGGCGGTGCGGGCGGCGATCGGCTCGCCCTCCGCCTTCCACTTGCTCGGAATGCGGCGCGAGGAGCAGGAGGCGGCGGCAACCGCAGGGCGCGCGGAGCGCTCCGGCGAGCTCGACTTCAGCGCGATCTGGGCGGGGGGCACCGCGGTCGTCAACCACGATTGGGCGATCTACCACGCCGTGCGTGGGCGTCGCTCCGAAGCCGCAGAGGCGCTGCACCGGGCGGTGGCCGCCGGGTGGTGTGATGCTGGCTGGCTGGAACGCGACGACCTCCTCGAAGCCGTGCGCTCGGCTCCGGAGTTCCCGGCCGCCGTCGCCGCCGCAGCAGCCGGTGCGGCGCACGGCTAGCACCTCTTTCACCGGTGGATACGGGCCCTGGCCGAGTGGCCACGCCGTATGCGCGGGGCGAACGACGCTCGGACGCGTGGTGCACCACCGATCGGGCGCTGGCGCTGGCCAGCCAGCGCGCGTCGTCGATGGTGCCTCCCGGCTCGGCTGGGTCAGCTCTGGTTGGGGGGTTCGAGCTCCGAGAGCGCGGCTGACAGATCAGCCCAGGGAGGAGAGGCTGGGTGCCAGCGCATGTGGAAGGTCGGCACCGACCCGACCAGGCGGGCGAGGAGTTCCGCGGCGTGTCGCCATAGCCGGGGCAGTATCCTGTATTGTCTGCAAACAACGGCCCCTGGAGGACCCGTTGGGTGCCTGCGGACACCGGCGCTTCTCGCGCCGGGCGGGCACCCAGCCCCGGAAGGAGACTGGAGATGGGCTTCTTCTTCTCGCACACCTGTACCTGCTGTGGGTTCCGGATGGCCTCGAGCGGGCCTGACGAGGTCTATCAAACGACGGACGGGGCGCTGCACAGCCACCCGGAGGCGTTCGACTTCGCCGATCTCCCGGGCTGTACGCGCCGCTCGGAAATTGACCCATCCAACGTTTAGAAATTGACCCACCCCTGGCACCGTAACCGGTAGCACGAGC
>JAAYVZ010000255.1 GCA_012516935.1 Holophagae bacterium | reverse complement strand
CACTGACCACTGATCACTGATCACCGGGTGGGCGGGCGGAAGAGGGCGGGTGGGGGCGAGGTCTCAGGGTGTGTGATAATCCGAACCCACGAGGACGCGGGTGAAGAGCGAGCCGTCACGTGACAAACCGATGCGGGTCCTGCTCACCGGCGGCGGCACCGGTGGGCACGTCTACCCGATCCTTGCGATCCACGACCTCCTGACCCGGGAGATGGTGATCGCGTCGACGCTGTACGTCGGCATGCGTGGACGGGCCGAGGAGACGATCGTCCCTCGTTTCGGCATCCCGCTGCGGTTCATCGCCTCGGCGCCGATCTCCGGGCTGTCACCGTGGCGGCTGCTGCCGTCGCTCGGCAAGGTGCTGCTCGGCACGCTACAGGCGCTCACGATCCTGCTGCGTTTCAGGCCGCACCTGGTGCTTGCCGCGGGTGGCTACGTGAGCGCTCCGGTGTGCTTTGCGACCTTCCTGCTCCGGCCCCTGCTGCGTGCGCCTCTCGTGATCCACGAGCAGAACGTGATGCCGGGCTTGATGAACAAGCTCGCCTCGTTGTTCGCCCACGTGGTCATGGTGAGCTTCCGGGAGACCTCGTTCTTCCTGTGGAACAACCGCTGCGTCTACTCCGGCTACCCGGTGCGCCGCGAGTTCTTGCAGCTACCTGATCGGCTCGCATCCCGCCAGCGGCTCGGTATTCCGGGCCACGATCTGGTGGTGCTCGCCTACGGCGGGTCACTCGGCTCGCGCTCGATCAACCGCCTGATGATGAGCGTGCTGCCGAGCCTCGGCGGCAGCTCGCGGAGCGTGACGGTGATTCACTCCGTGGGCCTGGGCGGCAGTGGGTACGCCGCTTGGGAGGAGACCGTCGGGCTCCTCCGCGCCGCCTGCCAGCAGGGGGAGGAACCTCGGACGGTCGGCGAGGAGCTCCACGTGCGGATGGCGGGAGGGAACGTCGTCTATCGGCTCGCCCCGTACCTGCACAACCTCGCCGAGCTCATGGCGGCGGCCGATCTCGTGATCTGTCGGGCGGGTGCGGGCACGGTGTCCGAGGTTACAGCCATGGGTCGTGCCGCTGTCGTTGTGCCCAAACGTGGCCTGCCAGGCGACCACCAGGAGCACAACGCCATTCACCTCGCCGAGGAGGGTGGTTGCGAGGTGTTGTTCGAGCGGCGCGGAGCCGACGACGTGGATTTCGTCGAACCGGATGAGCTACGAGCGGTGTTGAGCTCCTTGCTCGCCGATCGCGCGCGGGTCGTAGCGCTCGAGGAGAAGGCGAGGGCGGCGTTTTTCCGACGGTTCGCCGAGCGGATCGTCTCCACGGTGCGCGCCGCGACCCGGCACGAGCCGATCGCTTTCATGCCCGACATCGTTGCGCCCGCACAAGTGCAGAACTACAAACAGGTTGACGTACTCGTGGAGTTCCTGCGTCAGCAGCCAGCCGACAGCTTCTACCGCCGGTTGTATGCGATCAAGATGGAGGAGCACCTGGCCTCTGCGGATTGGCGCACCGTCAACGTCGGCATCAAGCTCGCCGGTGCGCTGGGACGGTGCGATCTGGCCGCCCCACTCGTCCGTCTCTTCGCGACCGGTAACCCGTTCATGCGCCGCAACGTGCTCAAGGCACTCGAGCACATGGGGGCCGAGATCGAGGACCTCGAGGACCTGCTCAGCCGGGCGGCCGGTGACTCGTACTTCGAGGTGCGGGCAGCGACGTTTCCGCTGGCCGCCCGCCATGCGGCCCGTGTGGAGCGCAACGCGGTGCTGGTCGAGCGCCTCCGCCGCACCGTCGACCGGCGGTTCCAGCACTTCCAGGTGCGGGCCGAGGGGTTGCGGGCGATGGCCCTGCTTCTGCCGTTCCCGGCCTACATGCGGCTGGCGTGGCGTTTTCGCTACGCTGCCAACGTGCGGGTGCGGCGGGCGATCATCGAGGGGGTGCTGGCGGCGCTCGAGGTGGGTCGGCTGGGGGAGCGGGACATCGACGCCGCCGAGCGGTTGCTCAACGACATGCTGATCACGACCTCGGATTTCTCGCCGCAGTTCCGCATCCGCGAGCGCTTCGTGGAGGCCCATCGGCGCCTTGCGGCGGCGAGGCAGGGCTAGCCATGCTCGAGCTTGTCCTCACGCTGCTGCGGCTGGCCGGCATCGAGCACGGGTACTTTCGCCTCGCAGAGTTTCTCACCTTCCGCATCATCATGGCGGCGATCACGTCGCTGACGCTCAGCTTGACGCTCGGCCACCGCGTCATCGTCTGGCTGTATCGCCAGCGCTTCCGCGATGCCGGCGGTGAGTTCCGCTCGATCGACACGCACTCCAAGCGTGGCACGCCGACCGGCGGCGGGATCCTCATCCTGCTCGCTGTGGTGACCGCCGTGGCGCTGTGGGGGCGGCTCGACAACGCGTATCTGCTGGCGGTGAGCGCTGCGTTCGTGTATTTCGGGCTGGTCGGGTGGTTCGACGACGCTCAGAAGGTGCGCTTCAAGTCGGCGCTCTTCGGCCTCGGGCAGATGGCCAAGACCGTGTTACAGCTCGGCTTCATTGTGCCGTTCGGGTTCTGGTTGGTGTCGGACCTGTCGCCGCTGCCCAGCGCGATGCGGAGCCAACTCCTCGTGCCTTTTGTCAAGACGCCGCTCGGTGACCCCGGGAGGATGGTATTCGCGGTTTTCGCGATGCTCGTGTTCTTTTCGGTGGTCAACGCGGTCAACATCACCGATGGCCTCGACGGTCTGGTGACCGGGCCGGCCGTGACCACAGCGTTGCTGTACGGTGCTTTCGCCTATGTTCTCGGCAACGCCGTGCTTTCCCACTACCTGCTGTTCGCGATGCTGCCCGGAGCTGGGGAGATGGCGGTGTTCGCCGCCGCGCTGGCTGGTGGCCTGCTTGGATTTCTGTGGTTCAACGCCTACCCCGCCGAGGTCTTCATGGGCGACACCGGCTCGCTCGCCATCGGCGGTGGGTTGGCGAGCATGGCGCTGCTGACCCGGCAGGAGATGCTGTTTCCGATCGTCGGCGGGATCTTCGTGGCCAACATCGCCGCCTCGCTCGTGCAGGAGAAAATCGGCATGCGCATCGGCCGCCGCCTCGTCCTGCGGGCGCCGCTCCACCATGGTCAGACCGAGCGCGGGATCGCCGAGCCCAAGGTCGTGATCCGCTTCTGGATCATCGCCTTCTTCCTGATGCTGATTGCCGGGCTTTCGCTCAAGCTGCGCTGACCTGCTGTGCCACCGAAGCCCGGGTGTGTTAGGTTGGGTTTGCGGAGGAGCCGGTGGCAGGTGGTGGCGAGGAGTGGGGAGCTGGGTTTCGAGCGGTGGTCGGCTCCACCGACCGCACCCCCGAGGTCTCGATCGTGGTGCCGGTGGTCGACGGCGCAGGGTTCGTCGCCGAGAGCCTGGCAGAGCTGAGTGCCTATCTCGAGCAGAGCCATCTCGAGGCCGAGATCGTCGTGGTCGACGACGGCAGCGGCGACGAGACGACGAAGAGGGTCGAGGCGGCTGCAGCAGCCTGCCCGGTCCCCATCATCATCCGACGTCACGGGCGCAACCTCGGCAAGGGTGCTGCGGTGCGCACCGGCATGCAGGCGGCGCGGGGCCGGTTCAGGATCTTCTTGGACGCCGATCTGGCGTATGGGGCAGCGGAGATCGGGGTCGTGCTCGAGCGCCTGCGGGCCGGTGCCCACGTCGTCGTGGCCTCGCGGGTGCACCCCGAGTCTCGCTACGTCATCCGGCCCTCGTTCTTTCGCTATCTGTACACCCGGCACGTCTCGGGGCGCTTTTTCAACTGGCTGGTCAGGGCCGTGCTCCTGCCCGGTCTATCCGACACCCAGGCCGGCTTGAAGGGTTTCTCGGCCGAGGCGGCCGAGATGCTGTTCAGCGGCTGGCTACCGGATGGGTTCGGGTTCGACCTCGCGGTGCTCGCCAGGGCGCGCCGGATGCGGATGCCGATCGTCGAGGTCCCGGTGACGTTCCGTTACGATCGCGAGCCGACGACCATGCGCTTTCTCGCCGACACCTTCGCCATGCTGCGTGATCTGGCGGCAGTGCGTCTGCGGGTCGGGCACGGCGGCGCTCTGTTGGGGGGCAGCGCCGATGTCGCGCCGACGCCCCGGACCGAGATCGCCTGGACGCCGCCATGGGCGGTGCTCCTCAGCGTGCTGCTGTTGCTGGTAGGTGTCGAGATCGCCCGTACGCTCGCGACACCGCTCGCGATTCCGCTCGGCCTCTGGCTGGGTTCCCTCGGGCTCTGGCTCGGTCACAGCCTTCGCGAGGACCGGACCAGGGGCGTGCCGCCGATTCGCTGGTTCGAGGATCGCACCGAAGCCATCATCCTGGGTGGTATGGTCGTCCTCGCGGCGTTCCTCAGGCTGGTGGCGCTGCACGAGATCCCAACCCTCATCCACCACGACACGGCGTCGTGTGCACTGGTCGGGCAGCAGCTGTTGACCGGCGCAAGCCGCGACCCGTTCGCCCTCGAGGCTGGGTGGTACTTCTTCCCGCGCCTCGGGTCGCTCCCGTACGGCGTGAGCCTGGAGCTGCTGGGGACCTCCGTGGTGGCGCTGCGTGTGGTCTCCGCTATTCCCGGGATTGCGCTGATCCCAGCCCTCTACTTCCTGGTTCGAGGCTGGTTCGGACGGCCAACCGCGACGATCGCCGCGCTGCTCGTGACCGGCAACCATGTCGCGGTCCACTTCTCGCGCGACGGCATCTGGAACATCCACTCGCTGTTCTTGGGCGTCGCTGGGTTCGCGGCGCTGTTCGGTGGCTGGCGGCGGCGGAGCGGCTTCTGGTTGGGGGTGGGCGGGGTAGCGCTCGGCCTTTGCCTGTACACCTATACCGCCGGCCGCCTGTTTGCTGCGCTCGGCCTGCTTGCTGTGGGGTTCATGGCTGCCAGGCAGCAGCGTCCACGGCTGTGGCGGAACGCCGCCGGTTTCGGGATCGCGTTTGCCCTCACCGTGGCGCCGCTCGTGGGCAGCTACGTCCGCAGCCCCGTGGCGCTCAGGGTCGATCAGACCCAGAACCTGAACCCGTTCTCGGAGGCCAGGAAAGACCACGTGCGAAGCATCGTCGGCAGCACCGAGCCACTGCCGGTGCTCGCCTACCAGATCCGCCAAACCTTGGCCGGCTTCGTGTCGCACGGCGACACCAGCAGCCACTACATGACCCAGTCGCCGATGGTCGGCCCGGTGACGGCGAGCCTGGCGCTGCTCGGGCTGCTGTTGGCGCTGGCTCGGCTCCCTGACCGGAGGTTCCTCTTCTTGATCGCCTGGCTTGCGGCCGGGCTTTTGTTCGGCTCCGTTCTGACCATCAACCCACCGAGCTTTCCGCGGCTGCTCGCTGTCCTGCCAGTTCCTCCGGTGCTCGCTGCAGTCGTCGCCGGGCTGCTGTGGGAGAAGCTGGGCCGGCTGGGTCGGGTCGTACGCATCGCGGTCGCGGTTTCGTTGGCTGTCGTGGTGGTTTTCGCGCTCGTGCGCAACACCAGGATCTACGTGCGCTTCTGCCGCAGGATGGAGACGACGGTCAACGAGTGGGTGGTGATCCGCGAGCTGCGCGAGCTGCGGCGGGCCAGAACCGTGTACTTCTTCACCGGGCCGTTCATGCTGGCCGACTCGCCAGCGTTCGAGCTCTTCCGGGAGAGGCGGCGACACGTGTACGGGTTGACCGAGGCCGACTTGCCGGAGCGGCTTGCCGAGCCGACTGCGTTCATCTTGGCGCCCGACTACCGATGGGTGGGGCGGAAGCTCACCGAACGGTTCCCCGAGCTCGATCGGGTGCTCGTGGAACGGCATGGTGTCAGGCTGCTGACGATCTACCGTTCCTGGGGTCCGACAGCTAGCAAAGGAGGGGCGCGATGACGTCGATACGGGCTTTCCGGGTGCGCCGACAACCACCCGCGTGGCTGGCCGTCGGCGTCGTGATGGCGATCGGCACGGCGTGGGTTGCGGCAGAACAGTCACCGGTCGAGCACGCCACGGCGGTGCTCGCCGAGGCCCTCACGACCGAGGTTGAGGGGGTGCGGCTGAATGCCGCGGCGCTCGCGGCAGGGCTGTCGACACCTGGGCTCGAGGCGGCAGCCCGCACTTTGGCTGCGTCTCCCGACCGCGTTGCTCGCGCCCTGGCCCTTGAGCTGCTGGCGCGGATCGACGTCGCGGGCAACCGCGATCTTTTCGAGGTGGCGATGACCTCGCCGTTTCGAGTTGTCCGGGTACGAGCGGTGCGGGCACTGGCGACCCTGAAAGAGCAGGCCGAGGTGAGGCTCCTGGCCGCTATGTTGGCCGACGACAGCGACCCCGACCTCCGCGCCCTGGCGGCCGGAGCGCTGGGCGCGACGGGGGGAGAGGAGGCCCGAGCTGCGCTCCGGCGTGCCCTGGCCGATCCCCATCCGGTGGTCCAGGCCGCGGTCGTGGAGGCGCTGGTTGCCAGCGGTGAACGCGAGATTGGCTTCGAGCTGCTCGGCCGGGTGCACGGCGCCGCGCCGGCCGAGATCTGCCGCCTGCTGGGGTTGGTTGCGGCGGTCCCGGACCGCGAGCTGATTCCGCGCCTTGCCACCTTGCTGGCGAGCCCGGAGCCGTCGGTCCGTGTCGCTGCGGCTGCGGCGATCCTACGCATCGACGAGCGCACCCGTTGACGGCCCGCCCGCCCACCGCCGATGCCATCTCCACCCACTACGAGAGGGCGGCTGCCGGCTACACGGGACGACGCGGACGCGGCCTTGCTGGCGCCGTGAGGCGGCGGGAGCAGGCCGCCGTCCTGGATCTCGCCGAACCAGGACGGGGCAGCCGGATCCTCGACGTCGGGTGCGGTGACGGCGAGGTCGCCGGGCTGCTGCTGGCGCGCGGCGCGCGGGTCGTGGCGGTCGACCTCGCGCTCGCGATGGCGGATGCGGCGCGCCGGAGGGGCGCCTGGGCGGTGCGGGCCGACATGCGGGCGTTGCCGTTGCGGCCGGCGTTCGACGAGGTGACGTGTATCGGCGCCTCGGAGTTCGTGGACGATCTTACCGGGCTGGTCGCCGGGCTTGCCGATTGCCTCCGAGCACGCGGGACGCTCGTGCTTTTGTTCCCGCGCTGCAACTGGTTCGGGGTGGCGTTGTGGTTGTACCACCGGTCAAACGGCGTGCGGATCCACATCCGGTCGCGGGGGGCAGTGACGCGGGCGTTGGTGGCGGCGGGGTTCGGCGCTCCCGACGCGTGGCGGCGCTGCGCTGGTGCTTGGGTGTGCCGTGCTCGGCGGGGAGATGGCCGGTGAGGAGGCTGCTCGTCACCCTCGACGTCGAGGAGATCGATTGGGGTAGGCCGCGGCCGGGATCACAATGGGAGCCGTGGCGACCGTCGGCGGAGGGGTTGGGACTGATTCTGCCGATGCTCGAGCAGCTCGGGATCGTGGCCACACTGTTTTGCACCGCAAGCTTCGCGCGCGCTCGGTCGGAGCTCGTGCGCGATGCCGTCGCCCGCAACCACGAGATCGCCTCGCACGGGCTCGACCACCGGGACGACTACGCCGCGATGCAACCGGAAGCCGCATGGGAGCGGCTGCGTAGCGCGCGGCTCCGGCTCGAGGATGTCGCCGGGGCGGCCGTGCGCGGGCTTCGCACGCCGCGTCTCGCGCCCTGCGCGGCTGCCGTCGTGGCCGAGGCGGGCTACGCGTACGACGCCTCGCCGCACCCGACGTGGCTCGGGCACGGGTGGCGTGGCCTCAGGACGACACGCCGGCCCTGGCTGGAAGCCGGGGTCGTCTGCGTCCCGCTCTCGACGACGCCGGGGCTGCGGCTACCGGTCGGGTGGTACGTGCTGCGTGCCTTCGGCGTCTCGCTCTCGGCGCTCCTCGCCCGCTGGGCCGGTGTCGGCACCCCGTGGGTCCACCTCTACTTCCACCCGTGGGAGGCGTCGGACCTTCGGCCCTGGTTGGGCGCCCATCCGCTCGCCCGAGGGACCGGGCCAGGATGGGTGACGAGCCTCCGGCGCCTGCTCGAGCGGGTGGCGCCGCAGCTCCTCCCGTCGACCGTCGGAGCGGCGGTCGAGGCTTGGCGTGCGGATCCTCTGCGCGGCGCTTGACCTCGATCCCGAAGCGTATACTCGGCAGCCGTGGAGGTCTCATGCTGCGCGCACTCCTTCTCGCATCCACGATGATCGCTTGTGCCGGTGTGGTGGCGGCCGTGGCACCTACCGTCGGCGTGTCCGACGAGACGATGCAGGCCACTGCCATCTCGCTGGTGGCGAGGCACGGGCAGGGACAAGCCGAGCGCATCCGCCTCGGTGTCCGCCAGGTGGCCCAGCGCTGGTGGGCCGAGGATGGCGATGCGGCGGCGTTCAAGGCGTTTTGTGAGGAGAGCTTCCTCGCCGAGCCGGCGGAGCTCGAGCGGACGGCGTTGCGCCTCGAGCGCGTTTTGGAGCAAGTCTACGGCCGGCTGCACGAGAGCCGACGTGAGCTCCTCGAGCCGCTCGACCTCGACCTGGGCCCGGTGCCGAAGGTGGACGAGCTGCTGGCCAACCTCGATCTGGAGGCCCACGTGGGGGAGGATCTCTTCCGGACCAAGGTGGCGTTCCTGGCGCTGCTCAACTTCCCGGTGCGGACGCTCGCCGACTACCTGCGCGATGGCCCGTCGTGGGACCGCACCACCTGGGCGTGGGCCCGCA
Source organism: Holophagae bacterium (assembly GCA_012516935.1). Taxonomy (GTDB): domain Bacteria; phylum Acidobacteriota; class Thermoanaerobaculia; order Thermoanaerobaculales; family Thermoanaerobaculaceae; genus JAAYVZ01. Next base: position 9,725 of record JAAYVZ010000255.1, on the reverse strand, counting down.
TGATGGACGCCTTTGCCGATCGCATCCCGGCCGCCGTGGTCCAGGAGGTCACCCGCACCTATACCGCTAACGACCAGTACATTTCCGACTACAACATCATGATGGGCAACCTCGTCGCCGCCGATGGCACCCGGCCGTTTCCGACCGATCTCCGGCTGATCACGCACTGGGGGCTGCGCGACGAGGTGAAGTCCCAGTACGCCGAGGTGGACGGTCTCGGCAAGCAGCGGCTCATCGCCCAGGTCATGGGGCGGATCGTCCGCCAGGAGATCCCCGCGGTCGTGATCAACAACCCCACGGTGCTGTGGCGGCCCGACACCAACGAGGTGCGTCCGGCTGCAGCCGGGGCACCGGCACCCTCGGCGGAGCGCGAGCCGGACACGCGCTTCGCCCGCATCCTCGACTACTTCAAGGCACAGCGCGCCGTCGACCCGTACGTGCCGACCGCGCCCACCGCCATCGCCCGCTCGTTCGAACAGGGCCGCCAAATGCCCGAGCAGGAGGTCGAGAAGCTGCTCGTCTCGGTGCTCGCGGCACCCGAGGTCGGCCAGCTCGGCGCGCTCGTGCAGAAGCGGCTCGGCCGCCCGCTCGAGGCGTTCGATATCTGGTACACCGGGTTCAAGCCGCGTGGGCGGTTCTCGGAAGCCGAGCTCGACCGTGTCGTGGCCGAGCGCTACCCGACCGCCGAGGCGTTCCAGAACGACCTGCCCAAGATTCTGACCAAGCTCGGCTTCGCACCGGAGCGGGCACGCTGGCTCGCAGACCGCATCGCGGTGGACCCCTCGCGCGGCGCCGGCCACGCCATGGGCGCGGTGCGCCGGGAGGACAAGGCGCACCTGCGCACGCGCGTTGCCAGGGAAGGGATGAGCTACAAGGGGTACAACATCGCCGTGCACGAGCTGGGGCACAACGTCGAGCAGGTGTTCTCGCTCAACGGAATCGACCACTGGTTCCTCAACGGGGTGCCCAACACGGCGTTCACCGAGGCGTTCGCATTCTCGTTCCAGCGCCGCGACCTCGAGCTTTTGGGGCTGCAGAAGCCGGAGGACGTGGACCTCGCCTCCGAAGCGCTCAACGACCTCTGGGCGCTGTACGAGATCTCCGGGGTGTCGCTCGTCGACATGCGGACGTGGCGCTGGCTGTACGCCCACCCGGAGGCGACCCCGGCCGAGCTGCGCGAGGCGACGCTGCGCACCGCGCGTGAGGTGTGGAACGAGTACTACGCGCCGGTATTCGGGCTTGGTGACCAGGAGATCCTGGCCATCTACTCGCACACGGTGACCAACCCGCTCTACCTGCCCGACTACGCCATCGGCCACATCATCGCCTTCCAGGTCGCGGCCAAGCTCCAGGGACCGGCGTTCGGCGCCGAGTTCGAGCGCATGGCGCGACAGGGGCTCGTCACCCCCGACGCCTGGATGCGCGGCGCCGTCGGCGCCCCGATCTCGGCCGAGACCCTGCTCGCCGCGGCACGCAAGGCGCTGGCGGCGATCCCCAGGTGAGCGTCAGCGCGCTGTCCATCTCGTCGCATTCGAGGTAGGCGACTCGGCGACGTGGCCACATCGACACTCTCCGCCCGGCGAGAGGATCAGAGCACCATGATTTCGGCCGCGGCTGGCTGGCCGGCCTCCCAGACCATCCCCGGGGCGTCTGCCGTCACCCAGGCGTGCCCCACGCGATCGCCGTGCTGGCCCTTTGCCTCGTCTATCTCGTGGGAGACAAATTCAATCCATTTATCTGCTTCTGCTTCTAGGTGCGGCGGGTGTGCCCGGCCAAGCCCGGAAGAGGGGGAAGAGACGATCCGAAAAGAGCGAGCAGAGGGCTTGGACCCCAGGTTCGCTCCAGTACGAGCAGTCGTGTTTCGCTTCAGCGGCGGGTGGTACGTCCTAGGCCCGCGGCTCACTGTCCGAGCGCCAGATCGGCGGTGAGAGGCTATTTCGTCGGCCCGAGCAGGCGGTGGCGCAGTCTGCCCAGCGAGCGGTTGAGGGCGTTATCGCGCGAGAGAAAGCGGATGACGGGCCGGCGGCGTCGGCCCAGCGTCTGTTCGAGCTCCTTGAGTGCGGCGTGACTGGGTTCGACCGAAAGGCCTCGATGGATCGCCTCGATCGCCCGCCGCCGCGAGCGGTTGGCCACCCAGACCTGGGCCAGGTTGTAGTAGTACTCGGCCTTGAAGAACTCGCGGTCGATGGCCGCCTGGCAAAACTGCGCTCCCTCGCGGTAGCGCGAGCGGAACATGGCGAGGCAGAGGCCGTAGAACGAGAGCACGGACGCCAAATGCTTGCTGTCGCCGATCCGCTGGTACCGGTCGTATGCCTCTTTGAGCAGGATGTATCCCCTCTCGAAGTCCTGCCGCCGCGCGGCGGCGATGCCCAGCCGGGAGAGCTCGGCGGGATCCTCCGAGTCAGCTTCCGCCACCACCGCTACCGGATCGAGGGATTCACGGATCATGTGCCGAGTATACTCGACCCGAGGAGATCGACAGCGGCGTGGAGACCTGCCAGAAGGTCCTGCTCGTCGACGCCGAGACCGGCTACTACCGTCTGCAGCGCTATCGCGTGGGGGACTTTTTCGGGCCCGTCGACCTCGGGCTGCATCTGGCTGGCCGCGTCGGATCGCTGAACATCGGCACCGGCCTGCTCGCCGGCTCCATCTTCCCGGGTTCCAACCGTTTGATCTTCTCCGGCTTCTCTCCGTGCTGGGGAGGGTTTTTCGTCTCGTCGATGGGTGGGGCGTCGCTGGTGTTCGAGAATCTCGGTATCAACTTGCTGGCGATCGTGGGCATGGCCCGCACCCCCTCGGTGCTGGTTCTCAACCGTCAGGGCAGCGAGGAGATCGAGGTGGAGCTGCAATCGGTCGACCTCCCGCGCGTCTGGTACGCCGGGCGAACAGGCGTCTACTCGCTGATGGACCACGTTTTCGAGCGCTTCGGGGGACGCTACGGCAGTGAGCCACGTATCCTCGCCACCGGCCCGGCTTCGCTCGCCACGGACTTCGGAGCCATCTGCTCGGTACCGATCGAGAACGGCAAGCTTACCTTCGTGGATACCTGGGCCGGGCGCGGCGGGCTCGGCACCGCGATGCTGCGGGAACACGGCATCGCCGCCATCATCTATGGCGGCTCGTTCGTCGACGACGATTTCCGCGACCGCAAGGTGGCCGATGAGTGGTTCCAGCAGCGCTACCAGAAAAGGCTTGCAACCAAGGACTTCGAGGCTACCAAGAAATACCGCTTCGACCCCGAGTTCGACACCGGTGGGACTTTCGGTGTCAACTTCGCGACCCTTAAGGGTGGCCTGTTGTCGTTCAACTACTCGAGTATCTTCTGGGAGGAGGCGCGGCGGATCGAGCTCCACGAGCGACTGGTGGCGGCCCATTATCTGCGGCAGTTCAACGAGGAGACGATCAAGCCCAGACGCCAGCACACCTGCGGCGAGCCGTGTGCGGCGGTGTGCAAGAAGATGTTCGGGCCGTACAAGAAGGATTACGAGCCCTACCAGGCGATGGGGCCGCAGTGCGGCATCTTCGACCAACGAGCCGCGGAGAGGCTCAACCACCACGCCGATGCCTACGGGTTCGACGCGATCTCGGTGGGGGGAGTGCTGTCGTGGCTGCTCGACTGCCTGCACGACGGGCTGCTCGAGCCCGAGGAGCTGGGCGTCGGCGACAGGCCGGCGTTCGACCCGGAAAGCTTCGCGGTCGAGGCCGACTCGGCGCACAATGCTGCGCTCGGTTGTGCTTTGCTCGACGGGATCATCGCCGAGCGGGGACACCTCCGGTTGGGGCAAGGCGCCCGCCGTCGGGCTCGGCATCTGGCGCGCGAGAAAGGGCGCGCGGTGCTGGACCGCTTCGTCTACACGGCGTTTGCGCGCAAGGGCTGGATGGTGCCGAATCAGTATTGGACGCCCGGGGCGCTGGCGCCGATGCCGATCATGGGCAAGTACTACATGTACTACGGACAGGATTTCGTGCCCCCGCGCGAGCTCGGGCGGATCAACGCCGACCGTCTCAAGCGCGAGCTCGTAATGGACAACCTCGGGGGGTGCCGGTTCCACCGCGCGTGGGCCGAGGAGATGCTGCCGGAGATCGTCGAGTCCCTCTTCGGGCAGCGCACGGCATTCGAGCGCAGCATCGAGGTCACCGCCAGCCGCATCAACAGCCGCAACGCGTCGGTATTCTGGGAGTCGGAGCGATCGCTCGACCTCGTTATCCAGTTCCTGCGCCGCAAGCACGAGGTCGAGGGGAAGCAGGACCCCGAGCTCCTCGCCTGGCTGGCCCGTTTCGAGGGCGACAAGCACGCCGCCGGCCTCGATTTCTGGTACGAGATGCACAAGGGCGCGCACGAGTCGCTGCGGGAGTTCTAGCCGGCGCTCTCCCATCCGGTGGCTGGGGGTTTTCTCTCAGCCCCACCCGGCGGAAAGCCAAACGCCCTCTGCCCAGCCCTGGCGCCGCCATCCTGGCGAACCCGGGCGTGGTCGCCGACGCAGGTGCGAACGGCGCTGTGGCCGTCGATGCAGACGTGGGGCAAGCAGTAGCTACTCGAGCTCGACCTCGACCGCGCCGAACAGCTTGGTGGTGGCGTTGTACAAGGCGGCGAACGCCGCGCCGACGACCAAGCCGGTGATGGCAAACGAGCCCGGGACGACAACGAGCGCCAGAAGCGCCGTGGCTCCCTTGCCGAGAGCGAACAGGTGACGAAGCTTGAGCGGCATCGAAACCAGAAGGGCCATCACGGAGAACACGATCCCCAGGGCGAAGCCGAGCAGGCCATGCATGGCAGCGCTCACCTTGGCGGCCGAGAGCACATCGATGCGCCTGAGAGTGAAACGCGCGCCAGGCTCAGCGGTGAACGGGGCCTCCGCTGCTGGGGACGGAGTGCTCGTCGCGACGATCGCTCCGAACGGCTCGGGGGGTGCTGCTGGTGAAGGCGGGGGAGGCGTCGTTGCAGCGGGCGGAGGCGGAGCCGGAGCCGGAGCTTCCACCCGGAATGCAGTGCCGCAGTGTGGGCACTTCAGGTTGCGCCCGAGATACCGATCCGGGACGGTGAGCTGTTTGCCGCAGGTGCCGCAGGTGTGAGTGAGGTTAGCCATCCCGCTCTCCCGGTAAGGTCGATCGAGTATAGCGGCGGAAGGCGGTCGTGGCAACGTGGCGGAAGCTCGAGTCTGATTCGATGATGAAGGCGCACCAGGTCGAAAAGCCGGCTGCGACCTCGGCCGGTGACGATGGGCTCGGGGCCGAACCGGTACCCTTCGCGCCCGGCCTTCAACCGGTGTGGGAGCACCGAGCCGGTAAGCTGACGCACCAGCTTGGCCGAGCCGTCGCGCCTCCCTCGCGGCGCCCGCAAGCAACCAACCGCGCCGCGGCGTTATCCCTCGGTGGTTTCCCGTACCCGGCAGCGGTCGACGCAGCCCGCGCGCCGGAGGAAGGGCCTTCACAACCGCCCTGAAGCCGCCTAGATTGTGAGAATGAGGACGATGATGGTGTGCGTGGGGATGGTCGTGCTGGCTGCGAGCCTGGCAGCACAGGAGCCGGCGGGGCCCGTGAGGGGCGGCCGGGGGGACTACTCCGGTTGGTTGGCCAAGGGTGTCCATTGGCTCAACGAGGGCGGTGGCAACCGAATGCTATTCGGCGCCTCCGACTCGCTATTTCGGCTCGGCGATGGGCTGTTGGGCCGGTTCCCGAGCTCGCTGGCGCACCCGGATAGCCGGTGGTACGGGCCGGACCCGTGGTCGTTCCCCGTGCGTCAGACGTACGAGGCGGAGATCGCCCTGCCACCGGTTGTCACCGACAAGCTGCTCGTTATCAGCGAGTGGTCGCGGCCGGCCAGGCATATCGTCGAGCTGCGTCTCCACCTCGATGGCGTCGAGCACGTCCTCGAGCTCGGTCCGGAGCTCGTGATCGATGACGCCCCCGTGGGTGGGTTTCGGTACGGCATCCACGGCATCGTGCGTCAGGCGGGCAGCGGGCAGGTGGTCCAGACGCTGAGCGGCTACGGGGTGGTGGCGCTGCCGCCGGGGCGACACGTTGTCCGTCTCGTGCGCGAGGGGGACACGCTCAGCCTCCGGTAGGAGACAGCGAGGAGCAGGTGAGATCCTGAGCCAGGAGGTCGCTGGGTAGGGTAGCGGTGGTCACGCGCTATCGCGCTTGGCGACCGGACGAGGGCCAGCCAGGGTTTGCGGGAAGAACGCTCTCGCCCGGCGGCAGATCCCCTCGACGTCGAGGTCCAGTCGGGCGCGCAAGATCTCCTGCGAGCCGTGCGGTTGGTACTCGTCGGGCACCCCCAGCCGCTCGAACGTGACTTCCCGGGCCCCCAGCCGCGTTGCCGCCTCCATGACCGCCGAGCCGAAGCCACCGTCGAGGGCGTTTTCCTCGATCGTCATGATCCGGGCGCCCGGGCGGAGGTGGGCGGAGAGCAGCTCGGTGTCGAGCGGCTTGACGAAGCGGGCGTTGACCACCGTGAGGTCTGGACCGTTCTCGGCTGCCAGTCGCTCGGCAGCCTGCAAGGTCTCGGTAGCCATGGTGCCGATTGCCCAGATGGCGCCATCCCGCCCCGAGCGCAGGATCTCGGCCTTGCCGAGTGGCAACAGCCGGGGCGGGCCGTCCATCTTGACACCGTAGCCGTTGGCCCGCGGGTAGCGCAGCGCCACCGGCCGATCACAGGCCACCGCTGTGGTCAGCATGTTTCTAAGCTCGTTTTCGTCCTTCGGAGCCATGACCACGAGACCAGGCAGGCAGCGCAGAAACGAGAGGTCGAACACGCCGTGATGAGTCGGACCGTCGGCTCCGACTAGGCCGCCGCGGTCGAGGGCGAACACCACCGGCAGGCGCATCAAGCAGACGTCGTGGAAGACTTGATCGAAGGCGCGCTGGATGAACGAGGAGTAGATCGCGACCACCGGCCGCATGCCGCGAGTCGCCAGGCCGCCGGCGAACGTCACCGCGTGCTCCTCGCAGATACCGACGTCGAACAGGCGGTCGCGGTGCGCACGGAGAAAGATGTCGAGCCCCGTGCCCTCGACCATGGCGGCGGTGATGGCGACGATGCGCGGATCTTGCTTGGCCAGCTCGGTGAGGGTCTCGGCGAAGACCTTGGTGTACGAAGGCGGGCCAGAGGATTTCTTGACCTCACCGGTGGAGACCGAGAACGGGCTGGCGCCGTGCCAGAAGACCGGGTCCTGCTCGGCTGGCTTCCAGCCCTGCCCCTTGCGGGTGACGACGTGCACGAGCACGGGGTGGGTGTAGTCGCGGAACTCCCGGAACGTCTGCACGAGCTGCGGGATGGAGTGGCCGTTGATCGGGCCGACATACTTGAAGCCGAGCTCTTCGAACAAGTTGCCCGGAACCAGGAGCTGTTTGGCCATGTGCTCGGCTTGCTTGGCCCACTTGACCATACCTTCACCGACGCGCGGGATCGAGCGCAGGAGCTGCTCGACCTCGTCCTTGAGCCGCCGGTACGGTTGGCCCTGGATGATGCGATTGAGATACCCATGCATCGCCCCGACGTTGGGCGAGATCGACATCTCGTTAGCGTTCAAGATGATCATCAGGCGCTTGCCGAGATAGCCGGCTTGGTTGAGGCCCTCCATGGCCAGCCCACCGGTGAACGAGCCGTCGCCGATGATCGCCACGACGCGGAAGCCCTCGCCCTTGAGGTCTCGGCCGGTGGCGATGCCGAGCGCGGCCGAAATCGAGGTCGAGGCGTGCCCGGCATTGAAGACGTCGTACTCGCTCTCCTCGCGTTTGAGAAACCCGGAAATCCCGCCGTACGTGCGCAGCGTGTGGAAACGGTCGCGTCGACCGGTGAGGACCTTGTGCGGGTAGCACTGGTGGCCGACGTCCCATACGAGCTGGTCTTTCGGGGTGTCGAAGGCGTAATGGAGGGCGATGGTGAGCTCGACCGCCCCCAGGCTGGAGGCGAGATGCCCACCGGTCTGGCTGACGCCCGAGAGCAGGAACCGGCGCAGCTCCTCGGCCAAGTCAGGCAGTGTCTCCAGGTCGAGCTGGCGCAGGTCGTGAGGAGTGTTGATGCGCTCGAGAAGGCTCATGACTCACCTATCGGTCGCGGCTCGCAATGTACTCCACGAATGCGGCCAGCGTTCCCCCCCGGCCTTCCAGCGCCACTGCCTCGGCCCGCAACTCCGCGGCCAACCGGGAAAGCTTCCGCCGCGCCGCTGGCAGACCGTAGACCGCAGGGTACGTCAGCTTGCCGGCCGCAGCGTCTTTGCCCGGGCTCTTACCGAGGCTCGACGCGGTGCCCGTGACGTCGAGAATATCATCGGCGATCTGGAACAACAAACCGAGGCTTTGCCCGAAGCGGGTGAAGCGCTCGCGGGTCGGCGTGTCGACACCCGTCAACACCGCGCCGAGCTCGACGGAAGCGGCCAGCAGCGCACCGGTCTTGGCGCGGTGGATGCGCTCGAGCCTGGCGCTGTCCGGGGGTTGCCCGGTGGCTTCGAGGTCCTCGACCTGGCCTCCCACCATCCCGGAGGAGCCGACAGCCACCGCCACCAGCCGGCACGCCTCGACCCGTCGTGGCGCCAGCTCGTCGCCGCCAGGGTAGGTGCCCAGTACTCGGAACGCCTCGCTCAGCAGGGCGTCGCCGACGAGGATGGCGAGCGCCTCGCCGTACGCCACGTGTACGGTCGAGCGGCCACGACGCAAGGTGTCGTTGTCGAGCGCTGGCAGGTCGTCGTGTACGAGCGAGTAGGTGTGAATGAGCTCGAGTGCGCAGGCCGCCTCGAGGATCGTCTCGGGGTCACCTCCGGCCGCCCGACAGGTGAGTCGAGCAAGGATCGGACGCACCCGTTTGCCGCCGCCGAAGACCGCGTAACGCATCGCCTCGTGGAGGCGGCAGGGCCAGGCGTCGGACGGCGGCAGCAGCCTGTCGAGCGCCGCGTCGACCAGCTTTCTCTCCGCCGCCAGCACGGCAAGGACACCCATTTCAAGCCTCCTCGGCCACGAACGGCCTCGTCGCTGGTTCCTCGCCCTCGGCCGCCTCGGCCAGGAGCTGTTCCACCCTGGCCTCGACCTGGGTGAGCTGGGTGCGACAGCGCCGGGCCAGCTTGACGCCGCGCTCGAACAGCTTCAGCGCCTCCTCGAGCCCGACCGAGTCATCCTCCAGCCTCGTCACGACATCTTCGAGCTGTGTCAGGGCGTCCTCGAACGTTTCCTTGCTCATGCCTGCCTCCCACCCTCCTCGGGATCCGGCCCCCGAGCTCCTCCAGCGGAGTCGCCATTCATGAAGAGCGACGGTTGGGTCACGCCTTGGCGAGTGAGCACCAACGAGCGGAGCTCGCCGCTCGCGAGCCGGGTCAGCAGGTGCTCTCCCGCTCTAACCTGGGCAACATCGCGCAGCGGCGTCGGATCGCCCTCGCGCGTCGTGATGGAGAAACCGCGCTGCAGGACGTTGGCCGGTGACAGCGCGGCGAGCGCCCGCTCGCTTCCCGCTAGCTCGAGACGGCGACGCTGCACCAGGGCGCGTAGCCGCTCGGCCGCCACGGCCAGGCGAACGGTCACGACCTCACGCCGGCGGGGAGCTCCGAACCGCACCGGCCAGTGGTAAAGGCGGGACAAAGCCCCGTCCAGGCGCCGATGACGGAGCTGGACGAGAGCGCGCAGCCGCCCAGGCAGTGCCTCGAGCCGGCGCAGCCGCTCGGAGAGCTCCTGGATGCGCGAGGGCAGCCGCGCAAGGCCCCGCGCGCCGGCGGCGGCCCGCAGGCGCAGGCGTG
>JAAYVZ010000254.1 GCA_012516935.1 Holophagae bacterium | reverse complement strand
GCCGGCCACCGCCTGGGCGGCGGCGCCAGCAGCGCCAGCGAGACGAGGGTCGCCGGGTAGACGACCGAGAAGCGCGCGCTCACGCGGACGAACCCGAACCACGGCAGAAGGCGCAGTGTGTCGAGCTTCACGGGGTGAAACGACAGCAGCAGCGCCAGCAGGGCCAGCGGCGGGACGGCGGCCGGCAGGCGTCGGCGCCCGGCCGCCATCCCGACGAGGGCCGCCAGAACGAAGGCGAGCCCGGGGCTGGCGGCGAAGTACGCCTCCGGCTGGTCGCCCAGAATCCGGTGGTGGCTCACGGGGTTGAACCCCGGCAGGACCGGCATCAGCATCCGCAGCGGGTTGGCCCACCAGGCGCCGAGCGGCAGGCGCGAGAAGTCGTACTCCCCGGCGGCGCGGGACACCTGCAGCGCCAACGGCACGTAGAGCACGCCCGCCAGCGCCGCCAGGGCGGCGAGCGCCGCCACCTGGGCCCGGTGCTGCCGAGCCGAGCGCACGATCTCCAGCCAGCCCTCGCGCGCGGCAGCGCGCATTCGGCTCGGCCGGAGGCGTGTCCGGACCACCGCCAAGCCAGCCAGAAAGGTGGCGGTGACGAGCGCCGAGGTGAGCCCGAGGCCCGCCACGTAGCCGAGGTCCTGGCCGAGGCAGGCGAGCAGGATGAACGCACGGGCCGCCAGCAGCCGTGCCGACCACGGCCGGCGGTCGACCGCGCGGCCGGCGAGGACGAAGTCCGCGAGCACCGAGAGCACCGTCCAGTGGGCGCAGGCGTTGGCGAACGCCCCGGCGAACCGGCCGATCGCGTAGTAGTTGCAGAACGACACGGCGACGGCGGCGAGGCCGGCCCGCACCGGCCCGTGGTCGGGCCGCAGCAGCAGGAACGCGCCGAGGGCGGCGCCGACGACGGAGAGCAGGAAGTAGAGCTGGCACCAGCCCCACGAGCCGAGGAGCCGGGTCGCCAGCGCGGCGCCCAGGTGCATCTCCATCACCCACGGCTGGAAGACGTTGTTGCCGCCGTACGGGTAGAAGAGCTGGTCGTTGTGGAGGTCGAGCCGGGGCAACGGGGTGAAGGCGAGGTTGTGGCCGACGTAGTAGTTCTGATGCTCCCACAAGCTCAGGTCGCCCTTGCCCGAGATCGGCGCGCCGAAGTCCTGCACCACGCCCCACGCGAAGCAACCCGCGAGGATCGCCAGTACGGCGGTGAACACGAGCAGGTCGGCACGTCGAGGCCGTGCGCCAGTCGGGGATGCACCCCCGCACGCTGGAGCGCTGCGGGCAGGGGCGGGTGTCTCGCTGTCCATGCGCGGCGCAGCGTAGCACCGCGGGGCCGGAGCGTGACGGAGCGAGCCCGTGGCTCGTATCATGCGCGGGCATGGGCGTGGACGGTCGGACGGGCTGGACGAGGGCGCGGGAGATCGCGGGGCGGGTCGCGGGGCCGGCGGCGTTGCTGGGCTGGTGCGCGCTGGCCTGGCGGTGGCACCCGCGCGACCCGTTCGAGTGGGACGAGTACCTGTACCTGCGCGGCCTCGAGCACTACGACGTCTCGCTGCACTCGCCCCATCCCCCGGGCGCGCCCGTCTACATGTTCGTGGGCTGGCTGCTGAAGCTCGTCATGGGCGACGGCCTGCGGGCGCTGCAGCTTCTCGCGGTGCTCGCGGGTGGTGCTTGCTTGGCCCTGCTCTGGTCGATGGCGAGGCGGCACGCTGGCGCGCAGAGGGTGGCGTGGGCCTCGGCGCTGGGGCTTGCCGCGCTGCCAGGGTTCATGTTCTACGCCAACGTCGGGCTTGCCGACGTGCCGGCACTGGCCTGCCTGCTGGGCGCCTGGGCGGCGGGGCTGGCGGCGCTCGAGCGGCCCCGCCGACTGTGGCTGTTCGCGCTCCTTGCCGCGCTCGGCGTCGGCATCCGCCCGGCGGTGCTGCCCGCCCTGGCTCCGCTCGGAGTGGCCCTGCTGGTCGCGGCGGTGCGCGAGCGGCGGTGGCGGGACCTCGGGCTGGCCGCCGCGTGCGGGCTTGGCGCGAGCCTCGTCATCTGGCTGCCGGCGATCTGGCTCACCGGAGCCGCTCGCTACTTCGACGCGCTGCGGCTGCAGGCGGACTGGGTGGCCTCGAGCGATGCCGCTTCCATCTTCCCGCGCGCCGATCTGCGCGAGCTCGGGCGCCACTGGCTCTCGTTCCCGTTCGGCCACCGCCGGGTGGCGCGGTTGGTCTGGCTGCTCGCGGCCACCGGCGCCG
>JAAYVZ010000253.1 GCA_012516935.1 Holophagae bacterium | reverse complement strand
TCGCACGCGCTTGCCATGCCAGCGCAACAGCCAGCTCGCATAGGCTCGGCAATACCCGCTGGCCGCGACGAATCGCCCCAGCACCGCGCTCCGCTCGCGCTTGGTCCCTCGCTGGTACTGCTCTGCACACGCTTTCACCAATACTCTCCGCTCACTCATCGCTAGCCTCATCGCCGCTTCCCCCGTCAGGAAGCACTTTCTCTGCTCCTTCACGTAGATTCTTTCGTGAGGCAACAAATCGCTCTTGCGTAGTTTTAAGGTGAGGCAACGCGCGCATTGAACGAGCCCGCCACGGTGGTATCATGGCCCAAGGTGGGCAAGGGAATTCCTATCCCCAACATGGCCGCACGAACCCCGGCCGCCGAACTGCGCGCCCGGCATCCCGCCCGAGGCGAAAGACCAGAGAGCCATCCCCACACTCCCTGCCCGAGGGCCTGCTGACATGCCTCTCTACGAGATCACCGCCGACGAACTCAAGCCGCTCGCACGAGCCAGCTTCACCGAGCTCGAAGTGCGCGAACGCGACGACCTGCAGCGGCTCCTGCGGCTCCAGATCGACGTGCTGGGTGAAGACCTCTACGTCCTCAGCGAGGAGTTCGGCGACTGGGAGGACAGCCGCCGGCGGATCGACCTGCTCGCGATCGATCCGCAGGGGAACCTCGTCGTCATCGAGCTCAAACGCACGCACGACGGCGGCCACATGGACCTGCAGGCGATCCGGTACGCAAGCATGGTCTCGGCGATCACCTTCGAACGCGCCGTACAGATCCACGCCGAATACCTCGCCAGGCTGGGTGAACCCGCGGACGAGGCCGAGGGAAGGCTCCTGAGCTTCCTCGGCTGGGACGAGCCCGACGAAGAGCAGTTCGCGCCGGACGTTCGGATCCTCCTCGTCTCCGAGGACTTCGGCAAGGAGCTCACCACGGCGGTGCTCTGGCTCCGCGATCGCGACATCGACATCCGCTGCGTGCGACTCCATCCGTACAAGGAAGGACAAAAGATCCTCATCGACGTCCAGCAGATTATTCCCCTCCCCGAAGCCGCCGAGTACCAGGTCCAGCTCCGCGAGAAGGAGCAGGTGGGCCGCAAGCAGAGAGCCACGCGGGAAGAGCTTCGGCTGAAGTTCTGGGAGGGGCTCATCGCGCTGGCCAGGGCACGCGGAACCCGCCATGCCAATTGCAAACCCGGACCGTACAATTGGATCAGCGCCAGATTCGGGATCCGGGGCCTGGGGTTCAACCACGTGATCACCAAGGAGAACGGGAAAGTAGAGCTCTACATCGATCGCGGGGTTGCCGATGAGAACAAGCGGATCTTCGACACTCTGGAAAGCAGGAAGGCGGAGATCGAGGCCGGTTTCGGCGGAAGCCTTTCGTGGGATCGCCTCGACGCGAGGCGCGCGAGCCGCATCAAGCACATCATAGAGCGCGGCGGCTACCGTTCTCCTGAGTCGCAGTGGCCCGCGATCCAGACGGAGATGGTGGAGAAGATGACACGCCTCGAGGCGGCACTCCGGCCGGCGCTCGATGAACTGGATGTCTAAGGCGAAGCCCGGATGGCGGCGGAGAGCTCGAGTGCTTGCGTCAAAGGAGAGGGGTTTGGAGTACTCGAGGGGAGCGAGGTTCCCCTGAGTCCCGGAAAAGCCTTCATCGTGGCAGCCGGTACCATGCATGCCCTCAGGAGCGATGGGGACCTGTTCGTCACCTCGAGCCTCATTCCCCTCGCGGATGCATCCAGGCTGGAGCGGCGCGCTCCTGGAAACCAGTAGGAGACTCGATCCTCCGATGGTCCGGAGCCACCCCGGCAGGCAGCGCTCACCCCGCACCTTCAACCAGACGGCGGGCGTGCAGGTCGGCAGCACCAAGCAGCTCACCGCCGACGCCGGCCGTTGGGTCCAGCAGTACGACATCTTCGCGAACGTCGGCGCCGGCAACCAGCCGGTCGCCTACGCGACGGTGGAGGTGCAGAACACCGGCGACCTCATCTGGGCCTACGCCTCGGTCATCGACGTCGCCACCGGCGACCCGACGACGATCCCGCTACTGCTCACACCGACGCAGTAGTCGCGATCACAGGCGGCGGCGCAGGCGGCCGATGCGCTCGCCGACGAACTGGCGGTTGCGGAGCCAGCGCGTCTGGGCGCCGCCGCCGCCCGACCGTACGAACGTGAGGTCGAGGTCGGCGTTGCCGTC
>JAAYVZ010000252.1 GCA_012516935.1 Holophagae bacterium | reverse complement strand
GCCTCCAGCAGCGGCAGCAGCGCCGCCAGGATCGCCTCGCGAGCCTGGGCGAGGCTGCCGGAGAAGGTACAACCGGAGGCGGCACGGTGGCCTCCGCCGCCGAATCGCTTCACCACCGCCTGCACGTCGACCCGGTCGCGGGACCGCATGCTGATCCGCACGGCGCCGGGAGCGAAGTCCTTGAGGAGCACGGCGACCTCGACTCCGTCGATGCGGCGCGGGATGTTGATGATGTTCTCGGTGTCGGCCGCCATCGCCCCGGTACGCTGGAGCATGGCGCCGTCGCACCAGACGATGGCCAGCCGTCCGTCAGCAGCCAGCTCGAGTGTGGAGAGGATGGCCGCCGTCAGGCGCACGACACGGGCGGGCGTATGCCCGCTCAGCCCCTCGGCGATGTCGTGGGGTCTCGCGCCGGCCGCGACCAGGCGAGCTGCGGCCGCAAAGGCGCGGGGCGTGGCGTTCGAGTAGCGGAAGTCGCCGGTGTCGGTGACGAGCGCCGTGTAAAGACAGGTCGCCATCGTCGGTGTGACCGCCACCTCAGCCGCCTCGGCGATCTGCAGGAGCATCTCGCCGACTGCTGGCGCCTCCGGGTCGAGGTAGTCGACCTGACCGTATGCCGTGTTGGCTACGTGGTGGTCGATGGAGAGGATCGGCAGCCGGCGCAACTCCGCCTCGAAGCCAGTGCGCTCGAGGTCGGGGCATTCCAGGACCAGCACGAGGTCATACGCGTCGGGCCAGTCCTTCGGCATCGAGGCTTGTACCAAGACCCGGTCGATCCCAGGCAGGAACGCCAGCGACGATGGATAGGGGTCGTGCGAGAGCACGACCGCCGAGGACCCGAGGGCGTGAACGATCTCGGCGGCGCCGAGTGCGGAGCCGAGGGCGTCGCCATCCGGACTGGTGTGCGAGACCACCAGCACGCGCGTGGCCTGGCGGAGCCGTGCCGCCGCTGCCGCCGCGTCGCAGGTGGCCTCACCCATGCCGGTCATCCTCTTTCGTCGAAGAGGCCGGGGGGGAGCCGTGCGCATCGCCCGGGGAAACCTCGCCCTCGGCCGGGGGGAGGTCGAGCTCGGCGAGGATGCGGGCGACCCGATCGGCCCGCTCATACCCCTTGTCGCGGCGAAACTCGAGATTGGGTGGGTTGTGCAGCCGCATGCGCCGCCCCATCTGGCGGCGCAGGAACGCTTTGGCCTGGTGCAGGCCGTCCAGCGCCTGGCGTTCGCGCTCCTCGTCACCGTAGACGGAGAAGAACGCTCTCGCTTGTTTGAGGTCGCCCGAGAGCTCGACCCCCGAGATGACCACGCCGTGCAGACGGGGATCCTTGCTCTCCCTCAGGAGCAGCTCTGACAGGGTCTCGCGGATAGCTTCCGCGAGGCGTTGTGGGCGCAGTCTGGCGTCGCGCACGGCTCCTCCTAACGAACCTGTTGAACCTGCACGTCCTCGCGCAGGACCACGCCCAAGCCGCTCTCGCTCACCACGTCGAGCGCGCGCTGGACGGTGCCTCGGGCGGCCTCGGCGGCGGTGGCGAGCGAAGCGATCGCGATACCGGCACGCTGGTGAAGGTCCGGGTGATCCGACTCGATGACCAGAACCTGCAGGCGGTGGCGCAGCCGCTCGATGAGCGAGCGGAGGGCCTGCCGCTTGTCCTTGAGGCTGCGCGCCCCAGGGAAGTGCAGCTCCACCTCCCCTACGGCCACGAACAGCGCTGCTTTGTCGCTCACCCTCTCCCTCCTGCGCGGTCGAAGATCGAGCACCGACGGCTGGAAGGCGAAAGCTGAAAGCATGAGGACGACGGTCCGAGGTCGAGGATGCAATTCCCCGATCGCCGCGACCGACGGGGCTCGGGTTGGCCCGACGCGAACCTTCGATCTTCGACCCTCGGCATGCGACCGCCTCAGGCGAGGCGAGCGACCTCGACCAAACGGAACGCCTCGATGATGTCGCCCTCCTTGATGTCCTGGAAGCGCTCGAGCCCGATTCCGCAGTCGAATCCCGACTTGACCTCGCCCACGTCGTCCTTGAATCGCCGCAGCGACGCCAGGTTGCCTTCCCACACGACGACGTTGTCGCGGAGCAGGCGCGCCCGCGCGTTGCGGAGGATCGAGCCCTCGAGCACCATGCAGCCGGCAACGGTGCCCACCTTGCTGACCCGGAACACCTCACGCACCTCGGCGCGGCCGAGCTCTTCCTCCTTGATCGTCGGCGCGAGCATGCCGGTCATGGCTTTCTGGATCTCCTCGGTCACCGCGTAGATGACCGAGTAGAGGCGCACGTCGACCCCCTCCCGCTCAGCCAGCTCCTTGGCGGAGCGCTCCGGGCGCACGTTGAAACCGATGACGATGGCCTGCGACGCCGAGGCGAGCAGGATGTCGTTGGCGGTGATGGCGCCCACCGAGGCGTGCAGCACGTTGACCGCCACCTCGGAGGTGGAGAGCTTGGCGAGGGTGTCGCGCAGCACCTCGGCGGAGCCCTGCACGTCGGCCTTGAGCACCAGGTTGAGGGCCTTCACCTCATCGGCCTTGATCTTGTCCATCAGGCCCTCGAGAGACACCTTGCGGGAGCCGGCCATCTGCTCCTCACGCTGTTTGGCCTGACGGTGGCCGGCCACCTCACGGGCTCGGGCTTCGTTTTCGACAACTTGGAATATGTCGCCGGCCTCGGGCATGTCCTCCAGGCCCATGATCTCGACCGCGTCCGACGGCTTGGCGATGCGCGCCGGTTTGCGGTTGGTGTCCAGCATCGCGCGGACCCGGCCATACGTGGCTCCGGCGAAGAAGCAGTCACCCTGCTTGAGTGTGCCCTGCTGGACGAGGACGGTGGCGACGACGCCGCGGCCGCGTTCCTTGCGGGCCTCGAGCACGGTGCCGCGGGCCATGCCCTCTCGCACCGCTTTGAGATCGCTCATCTCGGCCACCAAGAGGATGACCTCGAGTAGCTCGTCGATGCCCTGCTTCTTGGTTGCCGAGACCAGCGCCACCGGCACCTCGCCACCCCACCCTTCGAGCAGCACGCCGCGTCCAGCCAGCTCTTGCTTGATCCGCTCCGGGTTGGCGCTGGGTTTGTCGATCTTGTTGATGGCGACGACGATCGGTACATGCGCGGCGTTCGCGTGGTTGATCGCCTCGAGCGTCTGCGGCATGACGCCGTCGTCCGCCGCCACGACGAGCACGACGATATCCGTTACCTTGGCGCCACGGGCGCGCATCTGGGTGAACGCCTCGTGGCCGGGGGTGTCGATGAAGACGATCGGCTTGTGGTTGTGGACAACGCGCGAGGCGCCGATGTGCTGGGTGATCCCTCCCGCTTCCCCGGCCGCCACGCGGGTCGAGCGGATGGCGTCGAGCAGGGAGGTCTTGCCGTGGTCCACGTGGCCCATCACCGTCACTACCGGCGGGCGGGGCTCCGGCTTGCTGGTGGAGACGGCGGTCTCCTCCTGCTGGAGGTCGATTTCCTCCTCGAAGCTCACGACCATGGCCTCGACCCCCAGGTCGTCGCAGATCTGCTCGGCGAGCTCTTGCGGTAGTGCCTGGTTGGCGGTGACGAGGATCCGCTTGAAGATGAGGTAGGCCATGAGATCCTTGACCAGCACGTTGAGCTTCTCCGCGAGCTCGCGCACGGTCACCGCCTCGGAAAGGTAGATCGGGCCCTGGGGCTTGGCTCCGTCTCGGAAGCTCACGCTCACCGAGCGTGTCTCGGAACTCATCTCGGCCCGGTCACGCTTGGTGCGGTGGGTTGGACGCCCACGGCCGGCCGGTGCCACGGGAGCCGACACCGCGGCCGGCGCGTCGGCTTTGGCGCGGACCTTGGACTCCTCGAACTTGGCCAGGAGGTCGCGGATCTCGTCCGCGTCGGCGGCGGCCTTGGCCTTCTTGGAAGCTTTGCCGCGACCCGGGACAGCCGGCCTGTCGCTCGGCTTGGCCGCGGTCGCAGCGGCAGCTGGAGCCTTCTTGGCCGCCAGGATACGCTGCCGTACCTCCTCGTCGGAGAGCTCGCGCAGCTGCGACTCCAGCGGGGTACGGGCGGCTGCCTTGCGAGGGCCGTGCGGCTTGGCGTGCGGCTTGGCCGGCTCGACGGCGGTTGCCGCCACCGGCGACGGCTCGGTCTCGGCTGTGACCTCCACCGTCGGCTCCTCCGCCTCGGGCTGGACTGCCGGCGTCGGCTCGGGAACCTCCTCAGCCTGGACGTGCTCGGCATGCTCTTCAGCCCTGCTGCTTTCGGCGAGCGGTCCGAGGTCAGCAGGCTCGACTGCCACCGTGACTTCCGGCTCGACCGCAGCCGACGGCTCGGCTAGCTCGCTGATGACGGGCTCCTCGGCACCGGTGACGACGGCTTCGCTTTCCCTCCCCTCAGCACCTTCTTCGGCCTGCACCGGCACGGGGCCGCGTTCGGTGACTCGGGCCGGTGGCCGCGGCGAGGCCGGGACGGACAACGCCGCCAGGTTGGGCACGGCATCCGGGAGCTCCTCGTCGAGCCCTATTCGTCGACCGGGCCGCTTCTTCTTCAGGCGGTCCATCGGCGCCGGAGTGGGACGACGAGCCTCTTCGGGGGCCGGTGCCTGCGCCCGCACGATCACCTCACCGCGCCGCTTCTGTAGCGTCTCACCGGTAATGATGGCGCGCACCGTCGCGAGGTCGAGGCCGCTGTCCGCATTCTGTACATCCACCCCGATGGAGCGCAGCTTGAAGAGGAGCTCTTCGACGGTGACCCCCATTTGGCGGGCCAGGTCGCCTACTCGAAAGACCTGCGCCATGGCCTACTCCTCGTCGCTGGCCGCCGCCTGGGCAGCCAGCGCGGTTTGCGCCGTTTGGATGAGGTGAGCCGCCGAGTGCGGTCCGATTCCCGGAATCTCCATGAGCTTGGCCGGGTCTGCGGCCGCCAGAGCCCCAGCGTGGGAGAAACCGTGCTCGATCAGACGCTCGCGCATGCGGTCGGAAATCCCCGGGAGGTCCTCGAGCGGGAGGTGGCTGTCGTAGTCGATGGTAGTGCCAGTTGCCTCGGCCTCCGGCGCCTCCTCCTCGAGCCCCTCCACTTGCCGGAGCATGGCGGCGAGCGCCGCGGCGACCTCGTCCTTGACCGTTTCCTCGCTCTTGATCTCGATCCGGCAGCCGAGCAGCCGGCTCGCCAGCCGTACGTTCTGGCCGCGTTTACCGATCGCCAGGGAGAGCTGCTCCTCCGAGACAATGACGTCCAACACCGTCTCAGTCCGTTCGTGGAAGAGAATCTCACCGTTTTCGTCGGTCGCGGGGTTGCCCTGAGTGTCGGTGATCGGCGTGCGGGTCGCCTGCTCGCGCAGCGCAACGCGGTTGATCTTGGCGGGAGCGAGGGCACTCTGAGCGCAGGTCACGATGTCGGGGGAGTACGGGATGATGTCGACCTTCTCGCCCTTGAGCTCGCGCATGATCGCTTGGACCCGCGAGCCCTTCATGCCGACACAGGCACCTACCGGGTCGACATCCCGGTCGCGCGACGTCACGGTGACCTTGGCACGCTCACCCGGCTCGCGCACGCAGCCCTTGACCACCACGGTGCCGTCGTAGATTTCCGGAACCTCCATTTCGAGGAGCTTGATGAGGAGCTGTGGCGCGGTGCGGGAGAGCACGACCTGCGGCTTGTTGGCGTCCTTCGTCACCTCGACGATCACAGCGCGAATGCGGTCCCCGGGCGAGTAGCGCTCGTGTCGAACCTGGTGAGGCCGCGGCACGACGCCCTCGGTTCGCCCCAGCTCGACGACGATGTCGCCCCGTTCAAAGCGCTTGACGATGCCGTTGACCAGCTCGCCGAGCTTTCCGATGTAGTCGCCGTAGATGTTGTCACGCTCCGCCTCGCGCACCCGCTGAAAGAGAATCTGGCGGGCGGCCTGGGCGGCAATGCGGCCCATCGGCGTCGTGTCCAGCTCCCCCAGCTCGAGGTCGTCGCCCACTTGGGCGTCAGGCTTGAGCTGCTGTGCGGCTTCGAGCGTCAGCTCGGCGGTGTCGTCGGTCACCTCTTCGGGAGTGGCCACGACGTGTCGCACCCGCAGGCAGGTCAGCTCGCCCTTGTCGAGATCGATCCGGGTGACGACTCCGCGCTCGCGGTAGTGCTTGCGTGCCGCTTGGGAAATCGCATCTTCGAGCGCCGCCACCAAGCGGGCGGGCTCGATCTCGCGTTCCTGGGACACCTGACGAATCAGGTTGCCGAGCTCCATCTTCATCGTTTCTGCTTCCTTCCTTGCTGCTCCAGCGCCTTGGCTACGGGTCCGAACGGCGCCAGCCGTGCTTCGTGTACCTCGCTCACCGCGAGCAACCTGGTGCTGCCATCGAGGGCCTCGATGACCGCGGTGTCGCCTCGCCGCTCGACGAGGATGCCGTCGATGACCTTCTGGCCCGGCCAGCCAGGTCTCATCTTGATGCGGATCGGCTGCCCGGCGAAGCGCTCCCAGTCGTGCTCCGAGTAGAGCTTGCGGTCGAGGCCGGGAGAGCTCACTTCGAGCACGAACGCCCCGGGGAACGGGTCGTACACGTCGAGGAGCGCCGAGGCTTGCCGCGACACCCGCTCACAGTCGTCGAGCGTGACGCCCTCCGGCTCGCGGTCGATGAACAGGCGTACCGTGGGGCGCCGGACCGTGCCGACGATCTCGAGGTGCACGAGCTCGACGCCCTCGCTCGCGGCCAGGCGTCTGAGCGCACCCTCGATCTCCTCACCCAACTTGGCCATGCTCCTCCGTCGCTCGTGAAAAAAAAGTGGGACCGTCGGTCCCACTTTCTTTCGAAAGCAGCCATGTGGTTTATACACGCTTCGAAAGGGAAAAGCAAGCCTCCTTCAGCCTGAGGTCTTTGCGTTGTAGGGGTCGGGCGGGGTGACGGACCCGGGCAGGGCGGGTGGTTGGCGGGCTGGGAAGCCGCCAGGGCGGGCGAGGAGGCCGGCGAGGCGGTGGGGAGGGGGAGCGCGGG
>JAAYVZ010000251.1 GCA_012516935.1 Holophagae bacterium | reverse complement strand
TGGTGCCGGCGTACTTCTTAAGTAGCTGGCCGCGGGCAAAGGAGCTCGGGTCGGTGACGGTCCCGTTGCCGTTCGAGCCCTTCTCGGGGAGGGGGTCCTGCCTCGGTAGGCCACCGCTCCCGGGATCGGGGCCGTGCGCGACGACGGTGCGGGTCGTCGTGCTGGGGCTACAGCAGCGGGTCAAGCGTCTCGTCTCCTGTGCCTACCGTTACACAATGCCACGTCTGCCATACCTGGTACCCATCTGGTACCCATCATCGAGATCTGAGATAGCTGGTACCCATCTACTCACCGAGGAGCTAGCGGTCATAGAGAGGGAGTCGAAACGCCGGAGCGGGAACTCCCCATGTTCCCTTGTCATCCCTCACGATCCCTAGCCACCACCAACCCGTGGGACAGTCTTCGCAGTGCACCGCGGCGCCGCCCACTGATAGCCGGAGCACCAAGCCGAAGGAGCCACCGTCGGGAACGTATGGATTCCAGAAGGGCTCCGAGAACTCAACCAGTATTGGCGGCGACGCGTTGCTGTCTGTCGTCACCTGTGGGACCCAGGAAATCCAGGGGTCACCATTGGTAGGAGCAGTCTCGCTGATGCAGGACGCGGGGCCCTCCTGTAGCAGAACGCGGCTACGAGCCTTCGAGTCCAGGGAGTGGCCGGCTTTCCTCGCGGTCTCGCGACTACCGACTGGCGCCGTCAGCTGAAAGGTGGGCTCAGCAAGACGTACGGTCGTTTCAGCTACGACCACCTTCGGATTTCCCTGAGGTGACGCTTCGAGTATTCGGCACACCTCAGTGAGCGCGATGCCCTGGATCTCAGAGAAGCGGGGAGCGTTTCGGTCCTCAGAGTGACGAGAGCACGAGATTGTCACAGTGAACCACATCAGGCACCCAAGCAGGGCAGAGTAGGAGAAAGCCCTCGGCGCAGTGACCCGGATCATCGTCGTCTCTCCATGTAGATGGGTCCGTTCTCGAAGAGAATGCCGCATCCGCCGTCGTCCCAGATGCACCCGTACGTCAGCCGCCGTGGGAGCCCAAGCTGTTGCCGAATGCGGTTTTCAAACTTGACCGACGTCCCTAGCCCACCTGCGGCAAGGGGGTCTGCGGTACCCAGGAAGATGTGCGATAGCTCGTGGAGGACGGCGAATCCCGCGTCCAGCGTGGCGCGAGGGTTCTCCCCAGGGTCAAGCGCCTGGAAGCGGTCCACGTTCACCTCAACGACTGATGGCTCAAGTGCTCCTTCTGGCCTAACAAACCCTATTGCGAAACCGCTTTCTGTGCTCCGAACAAGGACTCTCCTTTCGTCGAGGATGGCTCGCTGGAGGACGACGCGGGCGAGAGAACTGCCCTTGATCCGGAAGCCCGCGCCTCGCACGCTTCCGGTAATCGACACCCTACCTCGCTTGTCGACAGCAAGTAGGAGACCGGTCTTCTCTGTCAGTTCGCTCAGCAGAGCCGCCAGGTCCTTCTCGTCAGTGAACTGCATGAAGAGCGCTCGCCCCTCCGGATCGGTCGCGACCATTGTCCGGCCGTCGACGTAGGAGTAGAGGTTCCACTGCTGAGGACCGCGTGGGGCCTTCTCCCGCTTGTTCGCCGGATCCACACTCAGCAGCCTCCCCATCTTCACCCCGTAGTACCTCGCATGCATGTACTCGAGGTCGTCGGTGGTGGTGGTGGGGCTGCCGAGGTCGCGCTGGTGGCCGGTGAAGCGGCGGGTCTCGGTGTCGTTGGCCGGGGTGCTGACGGTGTCGCCGTAGGGGAACAGCTCGTACCGCTTGACCCGCTCCCCGCAGCGGTTGGTCAGCATCCGGGTCGTCCCGAG
>JAAYVZ010000250.1 GCA_012516935.1 Holophagae bacterium | reverse complement strand
AGGTGGTGCTACGGCAAGACCCCAATGCAGACCTTTCTCGACACCGTCCCGCTCGCCAGGGAAAAGATGCTGCCTGCCTGACGACGAGGACACCCTACAATGACCCCGGACACCAGGGACCAAACCCACCGCCTGTCAGCTCGGGTCTTGACTTTCACACATCGGTGCAGCTCGATCCGATTCGCATCATCGCCACCTTCACTCTCGTTCGCTCAATCCTCTCCAACCTACTCACCTTTCATCTGTGCTTTCGCCTCGCTCATACCGCGCTCATCCGAACAACGTCACTAGTGACGGACCTCGCACCTGATGGCACCTGATCCTCGTCCCCCTTCCCCAGGTCTACCCTGGCGCACACCTGGCACCTAACCCGTACGGAGCCTCCTCCACGCTGAGCGGCCCACAATCAGGCCGAGACAAGAGGGAATCGTCGAGAGGAGGAGCAAGTATCGAAGCTGCCCCACCACGTAGGCCACATTGACGCGGAACGACCACTGAGGGTGCCTTGTCCATTGTGGGCTGCCAGGAATGGGCCGCCATTCTGTCTTCAGCCATGGGTCGAACAACAGGATCGGGCTTCCGCGCCAATGATCCTCCGCTGCTAGCCTCGGTCGGGCCTTTTGGCGAACCGAGTACAGCTCCACCATCGTCAGCGGCGGTCGGCCCATGCTCCGCTCAAAAGCGGTTAGGTCGTTTGACACAGAACGCTTGGTCAGTTTGAGCTGTACCCGCGAAAACCCAAACGCCGAACCCCACATGAGCCAATGGCCTCCGAGAAGAGACAGCGCAAGAGTTGCAGCTATCAGACGGTGTCTTTGCCGGTGCCCGAATGCTACTGCACCCAACAGAACTGCGACTCCAACCTGCGTGTAGAAGAGCGGCACAAAGAAGCTCTGCAGTTGAGAGGGGCCGCCCGCGGTGTCGCTGGGACCGAGACCCGCCAACGCAAGAGCCCCAGTAAGGACTGCACCAGCAGCGAGTACCGTTTTGCGGAATACCATGACTACCGTCCGAAGAAGCCGAACGACAGGGGGTTCCGCCAGTAACGATCGCCCGGCTTGCCGACGCCAAAGCAGCGCCGAAAATCGTTCTCGCTTGGCCTCTTGATTCCTCTGAGGAGGAAGTCAGTACTCATATATGAAGGCTCCATCGTCCTAGGGGTGTCGGCCATTCCCATCATGTGTCCAAACTCGTGCCCAGCAACGCCCCTTGAAACGTCGAACCTATTGAGGGTTCCGTAGCCTTGCGCCCAAGGCGTCTTCATCGCCTGCATTTGATTAGGGAAAACACTCGAAATCCCAATCACGTTGTCTGCGTTGGTCTTCTCAGCGGCTCCTCTATCGGCGGCGATGGTAACAGTTACGTCGGCCTTCACTGTAACAACGGTGCCGTCCTCCGCCGTGTACGAGCCGGTCCACGCCGCCTCGACGCTGTCTTCGATGTTGGTCGCATGCTGTGCCATTTCCTCGTCCGAGATAGCTTCCCTGCCCGCGTAGATCGCGATGGACGCAGTAACGCTGCACTCACGCCCATTCTCGGTATCTGCACATATCACCTTCGCGTTCTTGCCAGTCGAGTCAAGCTGACCACCGGCTGAAGCCGGTGGCTTGCTCTCGGCCACTCGAAGTGGCCGTTCCGGCTCAAGCCGGCTCCAAGCTGCCGGCCCATGCCGGCTCAAGTCACGTCCCCTCGTCCGAGGCAACTTTGAACGTGT
>JAAYVZ010000249.1 GCA_012516935.1 Holophagae bacterium | reverse complement strand
CCACCGCCCCCTCCCCCTCCCCCTCCGCACCTGAAGATACTGCACCACCATTCGTCGAAGTCGTCGTGGTCAATTGCCGCGACAGGCGCGGCTAGCCCAGCAGCCATGACGAGCGCCACAACGATTGCCACGACAGCGGCAAACTTCTTTGTTTCCGACACAGGAACCTCCTTTCCGGCATCGCCGGGGTTTGATTGGGGCAAATTCTCTCTCTCTCTCTCTCTCTCGTGTCAAGTCATGGCCCTGACCCTGCTCTCATCCATGCCCTCTGGAGAGCGACCGCATTATCCAATAGGATACGTCGACGAGTCACAGCCGGGCGAGCGAAGGAGGCCATCCGTTGGCTCCGATGGAGCATTCCGAAGTGCCGTCGGCGCTACCCGACCCGGCGACGCCATGCGCTCGGCGGTAGGTTTCCGGTGCGTGTGTTCCTGGACCGCCGCATGCTAAAAGACTCAGGGACCCGCGCGTAGCGCCGCGAGCAGTGCTTCGAGGTCGGGGGGGATGGGAGCCTCGAACGTCATCGGGGTGCCGGTCGCGGGGTGGGTGATCGAGAGCTTCCAGGCGTGCAGCGCCTGGCGGGGGAAGTCGCGGCAGACCTCGGCGCGGCGCGGGTCGGCGAGGGTGCGCCACTGCTTGCCGGCGTACACCGGGTCGCCGACCAGGGCGTGGCCGAGGTGCGCCAGGTGGACCCGCACCTGGTGGGTGCGGCCGGTGACCAGGCGGCACTCGACGAGGCACGTACCCTCGAAGCGCTCGCGCACGCTCCACAGGGTGCGCGAGGGGCGGCCGTCCGGCACCACCGCCATGCGCTTGCGCTCTACTCGGTGGCGGCCGATCGGCGCGTCGACGACGCCCTCGGCTGTCCTGGGAACGCCGTACACCACGGCGAGGTAGCGCTTGTCGGTGGTGCGCCAGCGAAACGCCAGCGACAGCGCCCGGTGTGCTTGGTCGTGCTTGGCCACCACGAGCACCCCCGAGGTGTCCTTGTCGAGGCGGTGCACGATCCCCGGCCGCTCCACGCCGCCGACGCCGGAGAGGTCGGCGCAGTGGGCGAGCAGCGCGTTGACGAGCGTGCCGTCGGGGTTGCCGGCAGCGGGGTGGATGACGAGGCCGGGTGGCTTGTTGATGGCGATGAGGTGCTCGTCCTCGTACAGCACGTCGAGCGGGATGTCCTGCGGCCGCAGCGCCGAGGGCTCGGGCGGCGGCGGGGCGATCTCGACCACGTCGCCGACGCCCAGGAGCTGCGACGGCTTGCACGGTCGCCCGTTGTGCAGCACCCGGGCGTCCTCGATCCAGCGCGAGGCCTGGGAGCGCGACCACCCCTGCCCGGCGCCGGCAAGGAAGCGATCCAAACGCAGCCCGGCGTGCTCGGGCGGCACGATGAGGCGGATCGTGGAGTGGCCGGTCACGACCAAAGAGTCAGAAGTCGGGAGCCGAGAGTCAAGGGGTGCGGCCCGAGCACGTCAGTGCCGTACCGCAGCGGTGCGCCTGGAGGCCATCCATGTCCAGACGAGAATGCCGATGCCGATGAGGACCATGCCGACGGCGATCGCCTGGCTGGTCGACAGCAGCCCACCGAGCACGAACCCACGGTCGGGGTCGCCGCGCAGCAGCTCGAGACAGAAACGGCCGGCGCCGTAGGTCAGAAGGTACGACGCCAGCACCGATCCGTCGCGCGGACGGCGGCCGAACAGCCAGGCAAGGAACAGGTAGTTGCAGAGGTTGAACGCCGCCTCGTAGAGCTGTGTGGGGTGCAGCGGGATGCCCAGCGGCGTGCCCGAGATCTCGGCTGCGAGAGGGTGGGTGTAGGTCACCGCCCACGGCAAGTCGCAGGAGGCCCCGTAGCAGCACCCAGCGCCGAAGCACCCCAGCCGGCCGAAGAAGTGGCCGAGCGCCACCGAGGGCGCGAGGGTGTCGACGAGCGGCCAGAGCTGGAGGTGGTAGCGGCGCACCAGCACCACGGCGGCGACCAGCGCGCCGATCAGCCCACCGTAGAACACCCCGCCGGCGCGGAGCAGGCCCTTGAGACCCGACAGCGAGGTGACGTACCCCGGCTCGGTGACGACGAGCAGCAGCTTGCTGCCGGCGAGCCCCCAGAGCGCGACCCAGATCCCGAAATCGACCACCCGCTCGGGGTCCAGCCGACCCACCGTGCGTGCGCGCCGGTGGGCAGTCCACAACCCCATGACGATGCCCGTGACCAGCAGCACGCCGTAGGTGGGGATGCGGAACGCGCCGAAATCAACGATCGACGGGAACACGCTTGCTCCGCACCATGGTCACGATTTCGGCCAGGATCACCAGGCACGCGCCCACGGAAATCGCCGAGTCAGCCACGTTGAACGCCGGCCAGGCCAGCTCCCGCCCGCCGGAGCGGACGTACAAG
Source organism: Holophagae bacterium (assembly GCA_012516935.1). Lineage (GTDB taxonomy): Bacteria > Acidobacteriota > Thermoanaerobaculia > Thermoanaerobaculales > Thermoanaerobaculaceae > JAAYVZ01. Next base: position 13,063 of record JAAYVZ010000249.1, on the reverse strand, counting down.
AGCAGGAAGTCGACCACCTCGCCGCGCAGCACGCGGTCGACGAGGTTGCCGAGTGCGCCGCCGAGCACCAGCGAGAGGGCGACGCGGGTCAGCCCGTCGGTGCCGCCACGGGCGAGCTGCCAGGTGATGTACCCGACCACGACCACGATCAGCCCCAGCAGGCCGATCTGCACCGCCGGCCCCGAGGAGCCGAGCAGGCCGAACGCCACGCCGCGGTTGCGCGTGTGGACGAGGCGGAACAGCCCCGGGATCACCTGCTGCTCCCAGCCGAGCGGGTAGTTGACGACGATCCACGCCTTGGTGAGCTGGTCGGCGACCAGCACCGCGGCGGCGATGAGCAGCGAGCGGAGCATCACGCGGTCCTGGCCAGGCGCAGCACCACGTCGAGGCAGCGCGGGCAGAGCTCTGGGTGCTCGGCGTGGCCGGCGGGCTCCAGCACCTGCCAGCAGCGCGGGCACGGTGTGCCGGCCGCCTTCTGCACGCCGACCATCAGGCCCGGGTAGACCGCCGACGGTACTCCCCCCTCGCCGTCCACCGCCTGCGAGACGATGCACAGCTCCGGGAGGCAGACGCCACTGGCCAGCAGGTCAGCGTCGAGTGCTGTGCGGTCGCCACCCAACACCAGCGCTGCCTCGAGCGACTTGCCGATCCCACCCTCACGGCGCAGCCGCTCGAGCAGCTTGTTGACCTCCTCGCGCAGATCCAGCAGGCGGCCGAAGCGCGCGTCGAGGTCCGGCTCCTCGGTAACGTCGGCCAGCACGTCGAACGCCTCGAGGTGAACCGAGCTTTGGCGCTCCCCGGGGAGGTGCTCCCATACCTCGTCGGCGGTGAATACCAGCACCGGCGCCACGAGCGTCGTCAGCATGCGGGCGATGCGAAAGACCACGGTCTGCGCTGCGCGCCGGCCCGCATCGTCGGGGTGGGAGCAGTAGAGGCGGTCCTTGAGGATGTCGAGGTAGGTCGCCGACAGGTCCACGGCGCAGAAGTTGTTGATCGCGTGGTAGACGACGTGCAGCTCGTAGTCCTCGTACGCCTCGTGCAAGCGCAGCGCCAGCGCGCGGGCCCGGCGGAGGAACATCGCATCGAGAGGAGGCAGGGCCTGCACCGGCACGGTGTGACGGAGCGGGTCAAAGTCGCTCAGCACCGAGACGAGGAACCGCAAGGTGTTGCGGATCTTGCGGTAGCTCTCAGCGGTGCGGGTCATGATCTCCTTGGAGATCGGCATGTCCTCGCGGAAGTCGACCTGAGCCACCCACAGCCGCAGCACGTCGGCGCCGTACTCCTTGATCAGCGCCGCCGGCGAGAGGGCGTTGCCCATCGACTTCGACATCTTCTCGCCTTCGGCCGAGAGCACGTGGCCGTGGGTGACGACGGCGCGGTACGGCGCCCGGCCATGGGTGACCACGGCAACGAGCAGCGACGACTGGAACCAGCCGCGGTACTGGTCGTGCCCTTCGAGGTACAGGTCGGCTGGCCACGACAGGCCGGGGAAGCGCTGGTTATCGCACACCGCCAAGTGCGAGGCGCCGGAGTCGAACCAGACGTCGAGGATGTCGCGCTCCTTCTCCCACGCCGTGCCGCCGCAGTGCGGGCAGCGCAGGCCGGCGGGAGCGAAATCCTCGACCGGCCGCGAGTACCACGCGTCGGCGCCTTCGGCGGCGAAGTGCGCCTCGACGCGGGCGAAGAAGGTGCGGGCCTCGTCGGCGTCCGCACCCGAGGGCCAGACCTGGTGGCACTTCGGGTTGGCGCACACCAGCACGGTGATCGGTGACCCCCAGCGGCGCTGGCGGGAGACGCACCACTCGAAGCGGTTGGCGACCATGCCGGCGATGCGCAGCTCGCCGCGCGGCGGCACCCACCGCACCGAGTCGATCTCGGCGAGCGAAAGGGCGCGCAGGTCGATACGGGCGTGCGGCGCCGCGTCCGGTGTCAGGGCGATGAAGTACTGCTCGGTGGCGCGGAAGACGACCGGCTTTTTGCACCGCCAGCAGTGTGGGTACTCGTGCTCGCCGATGCCCTGGCCGAGGAGGACGCCCAACCGCTCGAGCTCGGCGGTGACCTTCGGGTTAGCGTCGAAAACATGGATGCCCGCGAGGTCGGCGACCTCCTCGGTGTAGCGGCCGCCGGCGTCGAGCGGCGAGGCGATCGGGATCCCCTCGACCTTGCCGGTGCGGAAGTCGTCCTCGCCATGGCCGGGCGCGGTGTGGACGAGGCCGGTGCCGGTGTCGAGCGTGACGTAATCGGCGGGCACGATCACGAACGCTTTCGCGCCTTGTGCGAGCGCCACCCGCCACCCGGGAGCGAGGGCGTGCCGGTAGCGCAGGCCTACGAGGTCCGCACCCTTGGCCCGCCCCGCCAGCACACCGGCGAGCGAGGCGCTGGCGAGCACCGTCTCGGCGCGGGCGACCGCGAGCACCAGGCCGCCCTTGGCGGTCTCGTACAGGCCGTACTCGGCCTCGGGGTGAACGGCGATGGCGAGGTTGGAGGGCATCGTCCACGGGGTCGTGGTCCAGATCACGAAGGCCACCGGTGCGTCGCCGGAAACCCCGAACGCGCGGCGTGTCGCGGCCGGATCGGCGGCAGGCAGCGCCACCGTGATCTCCGGGTCGGCTCGGGTCTCGTACTCGAGCTCGGCCTCGGCCAGGGCCGTGCGACAGTGCCAGCACCAGCGGATCGTCTTGCGCTCGCGGTAGAGCAGGCCTTGCTCGACGACCTTGCCGAACGCGGCGGCGATGTCGGCCTCGTAGCGGTTGGCCATGGTGAGGTACGGCTGGTCCCAGGCGCCGAGCACTCCCAGACGGCGGAACTCGTCGCGCTGGATGTCGACGAAGCGCGCGGCGTACTCTCGGCAGGCGGCGCGGATCTCGAGATCGCTCATGCTGCTTTTGCTCGCGCCCAGCTCACGGTCCACCTTGTGCTCGATCGGCAGCCCGTGGCAGTCCCACCCCGGTACGTACGGCACGAAGTGCCCCATCATCGTCCGCGAACGCACCACCACGTCCTTGAGGATCTTGTTGAGCGCGTGCCCCATGTGGATGTGGCCGTTGGCGTACGGCGGGCCGTCGTGGAGGATGAACGAGGGCTTGTCGGCGGTGGCGCCGATGATCTGCCCATAGAGGTCGGAGCGCTCCCAAGCGGCGAGACGCTCGGGCTCACGGCGCGCCGCCTCGGCGCGCATCGGAAACCCAGTCGCGGGCAGGTTCAATGTGTCCTTGTACATGCGCCACCTCGTAGCATGCGACGGCCCCCGCCGCATGTGACCCGCAAGTATGCACCATCCCAGGCCGTTCCACCAACCCGGTCGCCATCCCGGTCGAGAGTTGAGAGTCGCTCGTCGAGAGGCTCCCCTTCCCGGTTGCAGGGGGTCCTCCCTCTGGGTTCTCGACGCTCGACCGGGGTGCTGGGGTCAGGTGCCGAGAGGTGCGAGCCGCAGGACCTCGTCCACGACCTGCTGGAGGGAAAACGGCTTGGTGATGAAGGCAGCGGCCCCCAGCTCGTGGCCGAGCCTGACGTCGGCCACCAGCGTCCGGGCGGTGAGGAAGACGACCGGGATGCGGCAAAGGCGCGGGTCCTCGCGCAGCCTGGCCGCCAGATCGAAGCCCGACACCGGCGTGGCGAGGGTCACGTCCAGGATGATGCAGTGGATCGCTGTGACGGCGAGCGCCTCGAGCGCCTGCTCGGCGCTGGTGGCCTCGACCGCTTCGTAGCCGGCGCGGCGCAGCTTGAAGCCCAGGATGCGCAGGATGTAGGGCTCGTCATCGACGATCAGCACGCGGCGCACGGACATGGCCCGAGTATAGCGGTCAGGACCGGGGACCGGCGTCAGCGGGCCTGACCGATCAGTCTGGGGAGCACGACCGAGAGGAGGAGGAGGGCGAGGACGGTGGCCGTGACGATGACGTACGTCCAATCGTGCTCGCGCACGAACGACAGCACGGAGGCGAGCACGCGCAGTACCGGGGTGGCGATCAGCAGGGCGACGCCGAGCTGCATGAGGGCGAGCCCCTGACCGGAGGCAACGCCACGGAGGAGCTCGCCTGGGGTACGGGGAAGCGCTGCCGGGGAGGGCGCGACCGCCGCCACCACGGCGCCGATGACCATGAGCAGGACGCTGCCGTAGACGCCGGCGGCCAGCACCGTGCCGACGATCCGGCGGGTCGAGCTTTCCCCGCTCATCCGCGCACCCCCCGCAGCGCCATCTGCACGGCGACGACCGCCATCACCACGAGGAACGTCCAGCGGACCGCCCGCGTCGGGAGCAGCGACAGCAGGCGGGCACCGACCATCGCTCCCGCCAGCACGCCGACGGCTACCGGGGCGGCGAGCTCGGGGCGCACATCACCGCGGGCGAAGAAGACCGCGGCGCTCGTGGCCGCCGTGACCCCGATCATGAAGCTCGAGGTGGCGGTCGAGACCTTGAGCGGCAACCGCATCAGGCGGTGCATCGCGGGCACTTTCAGGAACCCGCCGCCGACCCCCAGCAAGCCGCTGAAAACCCCCGCCACGAGGCTGACAGCGAGCCCGCCGCCGACTTGCACCGCATGGTAGGGGACGGCGGCTTGGAGGCGCGGATCCAGGTACGAGCCGCCCAGCCGTAGCCAGCCGGAGAGACGATCCGGGGGGCGGATCTCGGCGCTGTCCGGGGTCTCGACGTGCAGCATCGAGACACCGGCGACCACGAGAAGCAGCGTGAACAAGAGGTACAGCACCTGTGGGCTCGCCGCCCCGGCCAGCGTGGCCCCAGCGAGCGCCCCGCTCACCGTTGCCAGCTCGAGCACCATCGCCAGACGCATGTGGGTAAGCCCGTGTCGCACGTAGCGCGAGGCGGCCCCCGACGAGGTCGCGATCACGCCCACGATCGAGGCCCCGATGGCGAGGTGGATCGGTACGTCGAACAGCAGCGTGAGCGCTGGCACGACGATGATCCCGCCGCCGAGGCCGAGCAGCGCCCCCATCACCCCGGCCACGAAGGCCACCGCGAGGATCCCCAGCGTCGCGAGCGTCACCATGCCGTTGCCAGCCCGCAGGTCGGGCGCCGGCTATGGTACGGCACTCGCGCCTCCACTGGGGAGGTAGGTGCCCCTCCCGTCCACCAGCCGCCGATCACCGGGCGGCTGGCGGGCTCAGCCGCGCAGGCAGTCGACGGGGGTGAGGCGGGCGGCGGAGACGGACGGGAACAACCCGGCGAGCAGACCTGTCCCGACCGCGAAGCTCACGCCCAGCAGCAGACCGAGCGGCGACATCGGCAGGCCGGCCTCGAACTGCGAGGAGGCGAGCGCGGTGATGGCGAGGGCCATGGCACAGCCGACGAGCGCGCCGAGCACCGAGAGGGTGGTCGACTCGACCAGGAACTGCAGCATGATCGAGCGGTCGGACGCCCCGATCGCCTTGCGGAGCCCGATCTCGAAGAGCCGTTCGGTGAGGGAGATCTTCATCACCGAGTAGATCCCGACCCCGCCCACGAGCAGCGAGATGGCGGCGATCGAGGCGAGCACGACCGACATGTTGCGCAGCAGGTCGCCGACGCGCTCGCGAGCCTTGACCATCTCCTCGGCCACGTTCTCGATCCAGAAGTCGCCCACCCCGCGGTGCGCTCGCCGCATGAGGCGTTCCACCTCCGCCTTGACGAGCCCGAGGTCGTCGACGTCGTTGGTCTTGACCGAGAGGTAGCTCACCGACTCGCCGCCGTCGAGGTAGGTGCGGTACGTCGCCAGCGGCACCAGCACACCCTGCATCTCGCGGCGAAGGAAATCTTGTTGGATGACGTCGTTGCCGATCTGTGCCTCGACGCCGATGATGCGGAAGATCGCGTCGCCGACGCGGATGTCCTTGCCGACGGGGTCCCGGCGGCCGTACAGCGTGGTGGCGAGCTCACAGCCGATGACCGCCACACGCCGGCGCTCCTGCTCGTCGCCGGCGTCGAACCAGCGCCCGGCCGTCACCGAACGGTTGTGGACATCGGCGTACGAGCGGGTCACGCCGTAGATCCGTGCCTTGCGCTCGACGCCGTTGCCGCGCACCACCTCCTCGCGCAGCCGCGTGCCGGCCACGTACTGCAGCCGCTCGGCGCCCTCGGAGAGCACCTCGACGTCCCGCACCGTCATGCCCCGTGACTGGGTGAGCTTCTTGCGCTCCAGCAGGTCGGTCGGGGCCTGTTGCGAGATATAGAGCACGCCGTCGAAGCCGAGCGTGGCCGCGCCCTCCCAGATCACCGCTTTGAGCCCCTCCATCATCGTCACCATGACGATGACCGAGGCCGTCCCCAGCATGACGCCGATGAACGTCAGCATCGAGCGCAGCTTGTGCGCCCACACCTCGCCGAGCGACGTGCGCACCGCCTCGCCGAGGCTCGCGAGCCGCGATGGTGTTTTGGCAGCGTTCATCACTCGTACCTCAGCGCAACGACGGGGTTGAGCCGCGCAGCGAACACCGCAGGGAACATGCCGAACACCAGCCCCACAATGGTGGCGAGTGAGAGCGCCGCCACGACCATGCCCGAGCTGAGCACCGCGGGCTGGCGCAGCGTGGCGGCGATGGCGTGCACGAAGCCGACGCCAAGGCCTAGACCCACGACACCTCCGAAGCTGGTGACCAGCACGCTCTCGACCAGGAACTGCAGGGCGATCTGCCACCCCTTGGCGCCGATCGCCTTGCGCACCCCGACCTCGCGGATGCGCTCTTGGAACGAGGCGAGGAGGATGTTGGCGACGACGATCCCACCGACGATGATCGAGATCAGGCCGCAGGCCAGGAAGGTGATGTTGTAGACCCGGTCCTGCTGCGCCATCTCCGACAGGCTGCTCTGGCGGTCGTAGATCTCGAAGTCCTCCACGCCGTGGCGGGCGAGCAGCAGCCGCTTGAGCGCCGGGATCGCCTCCTTGTACGCCTCGACCGAGACCAGCCGCACGCCGATCGAGCCGATGCGGTCCTGACCCGAGCCGACCTCGCGGGCGAGCATGGCCGTCGCCGGCACCAGGATGAGCTCGTTCATCCACGTCAAAGCGTTGTAGTTGCCGCCGCCGAAGTAGAACTCGCGCGGCTTCATGACGCCCGCTACCTGGTACGGCTGGCCACCCAGGCGCAGCGTCTTGCCCAGCGGGTCGCCGGTGCCGAAAAACTCGCGCGCCCGGTCGGCGCCCAGGACGCACACGGCCGCGGCCGACGCCATGTCGTTGTCGGAGAGGAACCGCCCGCGCTTGAGCTGCAGCTCGTGGAGCTCGGCGTAGCGGGTTCCGACGCCGGCCACCCGGTACACCGCCTCGGCGACGGTGGAGTGTACGAGCAGCCGCCGCGAGACGTCGGGCTCGACGAGGTCGAACCCCGGGATCGTGGCGCGGATCGCCGCCACGTCCTTGAGGGTGAGGCCTGGGCTGGCATTCTCTTTCGCCGAGGCGCGCACCGTCTCGATCTCCTTCGGGTAGACCATCCCTTTGAGCACCCCGCCGGACTGCTCGTAGTACTCGAGGCTCTGCGCCTTGCTACCGGCGATGAGCCCCATCGTGGCGACCACCGAGGCGACGCCGAGCGTCACGCCCAGCGTCTGCAGCGCGGTGCGCCCGGTGTGTGCGCGCACCTCGGCCCAGCCGTCCGCGACCGCCTCGAGGAGGTTCATGCCGCCTGCTCCAGCGACTTCGCGACCAGCCCGTCGACGATCGAAACGATGCGCTTGGCGCGCGCCGCGACGTTGGGGTCGTGGGTGACGATGAGCACCGTCTGGCCGCCGCGGTTGAGCTCGTCGAACAGCCGCATGACCTCGCCGCCGCTGCCCTGGTCGAGGTTGCCGGTGGGCTCGTCGGCGAGCAGCAGGTCGGGCTTCATGACCAGCGCGCGCGCCACCGCGGCCCGCTGGCGCTGCCCGCCCGAGAGCTGGTTCGGCAGGTGGTGGCCGCGGTCGGCGAGCCCGACCTGCTCGAGGATCTCGGCCGCCCGCGCCCGGCGCTCGGCGCGGCCGATGCCGCCGTACATGAGCGGCAGCTCGACGTTGCGCTGCACGGACCCGCGCGGGAGCAAGTTGAAAGACTGGAAGACGAAGCCGATGAACCGGTTGCGGATCTCGGCGAGCTTCCGGGAAGGTAGCCCCGCGACTTGCTCACTGGCCAGCGTGTAGCGGCCCTTGGTGGGGGTGTCCAGGCAGCCGAGGATGTGCATGAGGGTGGACTTGCCCGAGCCGGAAGGTCCGACGATCGCCACGTACTCACCGCGCTCGATCTCGAGGTCGATCCCGCGCAGGGCGTGCACGGCCAAGGCCCCGGTGTCGTACGTCTTCCATACGCCGTCGAGGACGATGAGCGGCTCGGCCATGGTCAGCTCTCCTTCTTCTTCGGCTTGGTGGGATCCTCGAGCGCGACCTCCTCGCCCGCCGTCAGCCCGGCCACGACCTGGACCTTGGCGAGCGACGCCAGGCCGGTCTCGACCCGCCGCTCCTCGAAGCGCTGCTTCCACGCCTCGCGTGGGTCGGGGGTGGCCTTGGGCTCCGGCTTCCCGGTGCCACCCGTCTCCGGCGTCGCCGCCTTGCGGACGTACACCACGTCGCCATCGTCGCGGCGGAACACCGCCTCGACCGGCACCGCCAGGACCCCCTCGGCCCGCTCGCCCTTGATCGAGATGTTGGCGGTCATGCCGGTGCGCAGCTCCTTGCCTTGCGAGTCGAGGGCGATCTCCACGTCGAAGACCTTGACCTGCTCGGCGAGCCGCGCGGCAGGGGCGATGCGTGCCACCTTGCCGGCGAACCGCACCTTCGGGTACGCATCCAGGCTGACGGTGACCGGCGCCCCGAGGCGCACCTTGCCGATGTCCACCTCGTTGACGCCGGCCTTGACCAGCATCGTCGAGAGGTCGGCGATGGTGACGATGACGGTGCCGGCGTTGAACGACCCGGCACCGGTGACCGCCTCGCCGAGCTCCACCGGGCGGCGGATCACCACGCCGCCCATCGGTGCGGTGATGTTCGCGACCTGGCTCGCGTTGGCCGTGATCGGCACCCCGGAGGACTGCACGATCTGGCTTCTCTCGCGCGCCGCCTCGAGCGCCTCCTGGGCGGTGCGGTAGCGGGTCTCCGCGTCGCGGTGCGCCTCGATCGACAGCAGCCCGGCTCGGAGCAGCTCCTCCTTGCCCTTGAAGTCCTTTTCGGCGGCAGCGAACTCGATCTCGGCCTGGTTCACCGAGCGCCGCACCGAAGCGAGCGTCTGCGCCTGGTTGACGTCGGGCTCGACCGCGGCCACGAGCTGTCCTTTGCGGACCACGTCGCCCTCGCGCACCGGCAGCTCGACGAGCTGGCCGGAGAGCGCCGACTTGACCTCCACCTTGATGCCGGGCTCCACCGTGCCGACCTCGAGCACCTCGATCTGGACGTCGGCAGCCTCGACCTTGGCGACCGGAACGTTGTCTTTCGTGTTGCCCTCGCCGTTGGTGCGCCGGGTGGCCAGCGCCACCGTCGCGCCCACCACCGCGACCGCCACTACCACGACCACCCAGATGTGCGTGCGTCTCATCGGAGTCCTCCGTACCTGCTAACCGCTACTACGCGCGCCCGGCTCGGAGGGTTCGCGGCCCCTGTCGTGCGGCTTTCCGGCGTTGGGGGCTCGCACACCCATGCGCCGTACTCGCAACCGACTACTGGCAACCACCGGCTTCGCCGCCTCTCGGCGTATGCTTTGGCCGTGGGCAGCGCTGTCAACCTGGAGAGCTGCCGTACGTCTCACCCGGCATGGCGAGGTCGTTCCCGCTTCCGGAGTCGCGAGGCGAGATGGACGAGACGGAGCTGATCGCCCGTGCCCAACGGGGCGAGGTGGCGGCCGCGGCCGAGCTGTTGGAGCGACACGACCTGCTCGTACACCGCGTGTGTCGGCGGTTGCTGCCGGCCGGTGAGGACGTCGAAGCGGCGGCCCAGGAGACGCTGGTGCGTGCGCTGCGGAGCCTGCCGCGGTTCGCAGGCAGCGGCAGCTTCGCAGGGTGGTTGGCGGCGATCGCCACCAACTACTGTCGCGACCGGCTGCGGCGCCGCCGGCGGGTGCCGTTCCAGTCGCTCGAGGCCGTGGCCGGGGACGCTCCGGACCCGCTGGCGGTGATCCCGGCCGAAGCACCAAGCCCCGAGCGGGCGACGATGGCCCGGCAAGCGGTGGCACGGCTGCACCGCGAGCTCGCCGCCCTGCCGCAGCGCCAGAAGGAGGTCTTCTCGCTGCGCTTTTTCTCGGGCCTGGACCTCGAGGGGATCGCTCACGCCCTGGGGGTCGACGTGGGGACCGTCAAGACCCACCTGCACCGCGCTGTGCACCGGGTGCGCGCCGCCGTCGAGGAGGCCATGCCATGAGCGTTCGACATCTCGCAGACGACGAGCTGGATCTCGTGCTGGGCGGCGAGCCGCTCGCGGCCGAACGGGAGGCCCACCTGCGCGACTGCATTGTCTGCCGGCGCCGGCGTGACGCCTTCCTCGGCGTGGTGGCCGAAGCACGGGCCGAGGATCCCGACGAAGCGACGCGGGCCCGGGTGCGGGAGGCGGCGCTGGCGGCTTGGCAGAGCCGTCCGGTCGTGCACTGGTGGCGGTGGGCAGCGGCCGCGGTGGCGGTCGCGGTGCTGGGGCTTGTGCCGCTGCTGCACAACCGCACGGTGCCGCTGCAGATCATCGATACCGAGGCGGTGATGGCCGAGGTCGACGCGGCGCTGGCACGCGACCCGCTGGCCGCTTTCGCCTCCGAGGACGTGGTGGACGAGATCGTGCCGGTGGGGGAAAGCACCGGGGAAGGGAGCGCCTCATGAGCAGGTGGACGACAGTGTGGGTGGTGGTGGGCGCCCTCGGGCTGCTCGCGACGGGTGTGCAGGCGGAGGGACCGCGGCTGCCCCCGGGGAAGTGGTGGGAGCGGCCGAGAGTCGCCCAAGAGCTCGGGCTGAACGCCGAGCAGCAGCAGCAGCTCGAGGCGGTGAGCCTCGAGAGCGCACGGGTGATGATCGACCTCAAGGCGGCGGTGGAGAACGCCGAGCTCGACCTCAGGGTTGCCGGCGACGCCGACACCTTCGACCCGCAGGCCGCGCGCGCGGCGTTCGCGGCGTTGCAGCAGGCCCGCATGCGCCTCGAGAGCGAGCGTTTCGAGCTGCTGCTCAAGGTGCGGCAAGTGCTCACGCGCGAGCAGTGGGTGCGGTTGCGGGGGATGACCAAGGAGGTGCTGCGCGAACGGCACCAGGAGCGGCGGCAGGAAGGCGCGCAGCCGCTGCCGAACCGGCCGATGCGGCGCCGCTTCTGACCGCGGCAACCTCGAGAGGATGGAGCCCACCAAGAAAGAGCTTCTGGGCATGCTGACGGTGGCCCCGAGCGGCGGTGTCCGGGCGCCGATGCCGTTCGATGATCTGGGCGAGATGGTGGAGGCCATCCAACCGCTCATCCCCGCATTTGCGGTGCCGGGCCTGCTGCCGCCGCCGATGATCTCCACGTTCTCGCCCTCGGGTAGGTGCGCGATGTCGGCGTAGGTCGCCATCCGCGAGGGCTCGGTGGCCATGCTCCAATTGATCTCGAGCGTTTCGGTCCGGCTTGCCTGGACGGGCGGACGCACGTCGAGGTGGGTGCCGAGCGGACCTCAGCTTCCGACTGCCTGGCGGAGCAGGTGGATCGCCTCCTCACGCCGGGCGAAGCTGCCGACCTTGCCCTGCACGAGCCGCCCGCTGCCCCCGCCTTTGCCGTCGAAAACGCCCAGCACCTGTTTGCCGAGCGCCGGCACCTCGAGCGGGCAGCGCTCGCCGGCCGCCAGCACCAGCAGGTGCGTTTCGCCGCGCGAGGCGGTGAGCAGGACCACCTTGGCGGGCGCCGCAGCGACCACGGCGCGGGCCAGCTTTTGCAGGAAGGCGCCGTCGACCCCGTCGAAGTGCGCCTCGACGACGCGCTCCGGCACGGTGGCGAGCGCCGAGGCGCGGGTTTCGGCGGCCTCCTCCTCGAGCTGCCGCACCCGACGTTGCGAGCCCTGAAGCTGCTCGAGCTTCAGGCGAACGATGGCGACGAGCTCATCGTCACCGGTGTCGAGCACCGCCCGAAGGGCGGCGTTGCGTGCCTCATGAGTACCGAGCCGCCGGCGCAGCCGGCCGCCAGCGACGAAAAAGACCCGTGTGCCGCCACGCATCGCTTCGGTGGCCACGAGCTTGAGGCCCTCGATCTCAGCCGTGCAGCGCACGTGGGTGCCGCCGCAGGTGTTGAGGTCGAGCCCCTCGATCTCGATGAGACGCAGGTCGCCGCTGAACCCCTCCGGCAGCAGGCGCGAGCGGACGGGGAGCAGCGCTGCCTCCTCCGGTGAGACCCGCCGGGCCCGCACCGGCCGTGCGGCGCGGATCTCGGCGGCCACGGCGTCTTCGAGAGCGTCGAGCTGGTCCCGGGAGAGCGTCGGCACGTCGAGCTCCACGTCGGAGAGCGCTGGCCCGAGGTGGAAGGCGGTGGTGCGCCACCCGAAGCGGCCGAGCGCGATCGCGGTGAGCAGGTGCTGACCGGTGTGCTGCTGCATGTGGTCGAAGCGCCGCGCCCAGTCCACGCTCACCCTCGTCGGCCCGGGTGCCACCGGGCGTTCGAGGAGGTGCCTGACGGCTCCCTCGTGTGTGCGCACGTCGACGACGTGAGCCTCTCCGAGCCGTCCGTGATCGGCCGGTTGCCCGCCACCCTCGGGGTAGAGCACCGTGTCCTCGAGCACCGCCCAGGGTTGGCCGGCCATCTCGCCGACCTCCACGACCACCGTGTCGAGCTCGGTCAGGTACGGCTCACGCTCGTAGGCAGGCATCCCGCGCATACCAGCATGGTACGTCATCCACCGCACCGGGCCCGGTCGCCAGGCTCACCGCTGCCGAGGTGGCGCCGGCCTCGGCGCCGCACGTCCTGCAATGACCTCGACAACGCGTGTGGTGGAACGCATCCGCACGGCGCACGTGCTGCTGTGCTGGCTGGCGTTGCTGCTGGTGCGCGTCTGTGAGGTCCGCTGCGGCCGGACCTGGCGGCAGATTCATCAGGAGATGGATCGCTTGCAGCGCGGCGAGTTCGAGGGGCCGGCCGCTTCGCGCAGCGCACGGAGCTGACGCCGCTGCAGGCGAACACCCT
>JAAYVZ010000248.1 GCA_012516935.1 Holophagae bacterium | reverse complement strand
GCTCGAGCCGGTGCACGAAAAGGTGCTCGGCGCGGTCCGCCGCCTGGTCGACTCGCCGGGCCTGCTCCTCCAGCCGCGCCACCACCAGCTCCGCCGCCTGTGTCGGCGTGGCGGCGCGGATGTCGGCCACGAAGTCGGCGATGGTGAAGTCCACCTCGTGACCGACGCCCGAGATGACCGGTACTGGGCTTTCGGCGATGGCTCGAGCGACGACCTCCTCGTTGAACGACCAGAGGTCTTCGAGCGAGCCGCCCCCACGCACCACGAGCACCACGTCGACGAGGCCCGAGCGCCCGAGGTAGCGGACGGCACGCGCGATCTCACCCTCCGCGCCCCGGCCTTGGACACGCACGGGGTAGAGCAGAACCTGCAGGTGCGGCCAGCGCGACAGCACCTTCAGGACGTCCCGTACCGCCGCGCCGGACGACGAGGTCACGAGCCCCAGTCGCCGTGGCAGGGCGGGTAGCCGTCGCTTGCGCTCGGGAGCGAACAAGCCCTCGGCGTGAAGCTTGGCCTTGAGCTGCTCGAAAGCGAGCTGCAGCTCGCCGATCCCTTCCGGCTGCACCTCGCTGATGATGAGCTGGAGAAAGCCGCGCTGGGGGTACACCTCGAGCTTGCCGCGGGCGAGCACTGCGAGCCCGTCCTGCAGCTTGAACCGCAGGCGGTCGGCGAAGCTCGCCCACATCGCGCACGATAGGACGCCCTCCGCGTCTTTGAGCTGGAAGTAGCGGTGCCCGGAGCTGGCAACCTTGACCCCCGACAGCTCGCCCCGCACCCATACCTCGCCGAACGCCTTCAGTGAAGCGTTGACCGCCCCGACCAGCTCGCCCACCGACCAGACGTGCGCGCTCACCGCGTGCCCCCATCCCTCCCGAAGGTCGGAGATCGAGGGTCGAAGCTCGAAGGCCGGTCCCGCGATCCGCGAGCAGACTGGGCCTTCGTGCCGTCCGAGCGGCCATCCCCACCCCGAGGCAGCGAAGCCTCCAACACCCGACCTTCGACTCTCGACTGCTTCATGCTGGGTCCCGTTCCGTCATGCCGACGCCGGCCCCCATGATGACCAGCGTCAGGTACTGCACGGGTGCCGACCAGAAGTTGTACTCGAACATCCCCGCCACCGTGATGCCGAGGATCGTCACGAGCGAGGACGCGACGGCGGCGCGCCGCACCCCGCACAGCCTCGGAAGCGCCCGCCACGTCGTGGCGAAGAACGCCACCAGCAGCCAGAAGTATGCCGCCATCGCCGGCAGCCCGCGCTCGGCGGCGATCTGCAGGAAGTTGTTGTGCAGGTGCGGCACCTTCCAGCGAGGGGCGTCGTCGAGGCGGTAGAGCGGGTACAGCCGCGGCACCATGCCGAGCCCGACCCCCGTGAGCGGGTAGTCCTGGATCATCTGGGTCCCGGAGATGGCCATGCACAGCCGGTCGTAGTTCGAGTGCTGTCTCGGGTCCACGGCCGAGAACGCGCGATCCAGGACGGCGCGGGGTAGCGCCAGCCAGACGAGGAGGGCCAACGCCGGATACGCGAGGAGCAACCACCGCTTCCACACCGCGGCCAGGAGCAACAGGCCGGCCGCCAGCCCGATCCAGGCGTTGCGCGTCAGTGAAAGCAGCAGCGCCAACGTTCCGAGCACTGCCGGCGGCAGCAGCCACGGGAGGCGTTTTCCCGGCCGCAGCAGCAGCTCGGCGAGCACGACCAACACCGCCAGCAGCATCCAGCCGGCGTAGATCATGTAGTGGGACATCGGCCCGCGGATGCGGCTGTCGAGGTTGTTCGCACCCTGGAGGAACTGCGCGATCCCCCACACCGCCATCAGCGTTGCAACAGCGGCGAGCCCGGCGACCAAGCGCGGCCACCATACGTCGTCCATCAGGGCCGCGGCGAGGGGGATGAACAGGAGGATGAGCAGGCGCGGCAGGTTTTCGGCGCTGTACCGAAAGTCGAGCGACCCGGCCACCGAGAGCAGCGAGGCAGCGACGAACAGCACGAGCGGGGGCCAAAGCACCCGCGCCCACGGACCGCTGGGCAGCTCACGCCGGCGCCATGCCCAGACCAATGCGACGATCAGCAGGGCAAGCAACGGATTGGCGATGCCGAGCCTCGAGGAGGTGACGGCGACGGCCAGCAGCAGGCCGGTGGCCACGGCACGGGCGGTCCCGGTGCGGACGCCGGGCAGCACTGTCACGGACGGTCACCCCTCGGCGGGAAGCGCCTCGTCGATCAGCATCACGGGGATGTCGCTGACGATCGGGTAGGTCTTGCGGCAGCTCGTGCAGCGGAGCCCCTCGTGCACTTCCGGTACCTCATCGCGGAACTTGTCGCGGTAGCGGTCGACCAGCATGGCGCAGGTGGCAGCCGGCAACGCCAACAGCTCCAGATCGGCCTTGCAGGTGGGGCAGACGAGCAGCTCCAGCAGCTCTGGGTCGACGGCCATGGTAGCCTCCGCCGGCATCGTACCACGTCTGAAGGCGGTGATCGGCGTACGGGAATCGGTGGCTGGGGCGTCGCTGCGGCGGTGGACGCGGGAGACGTGGCTCCGGCGATTTGCCGTTTGCTTTTCGCCGATGGCCGAGCACCGGCCCGGGGTTGCAGGAGTCGGGTCGGGCGGGAGAGGATGTCGGGGTGAAGGTGCTGCAGCTCGTCGCCGCCGACCGCTGGACCGGCGCTGCCGCCCCGGCGCTTCAGCTCGCCGAGGCGTTGCGCGCGGCCGGCGTCGACTGTCGGTTCGCCTACCGGCCCGGGCGGGGGCTCGAGCAGCGCCTGTCGGGGCGCGACTGGTGCTACCCGATCCTGGCCAAGGAGCGCGGGCTGGCCGACCTGCGGCGCGCCGTGCTCCGGGTTCGGGAGCTGGGTGGCGGAATGGACGTCGTGCACTGCCACTTGCCGCACGACCATCTGCTGGCACGGCTGGCGTTACGAGGTCGGGGACGGGGGAGAGGGGGCCCCGGGGTGCTGCTCGTCAGATCGGTGCGGCACCCGGGCCACCTCACGCCGCATCTGTATCACCGCTGGTTGTGGCGCGGGACCCGGGGAGTTGCGCTCGCGAACTCGTCGATGGTCGCGCCGGCCGGTCGCCTCGGGGCATTTGCCGGGGTTCCGTCGATGGTGCTGCCAGCCGGCTTGGAAGCGGCGTTTTTCGGGCCTCTGGAACGAGCGGGCAGCCGTGCCCGGCTGCGCGTCCCTCCCGACGTCTTCGTCGCTGGCACGATCGGCAAGATCGACCCGACCCGCGGGCATCAAGACTTCATCCGGGCGCTCGCCGTCGCTCCCGATGTGTGGGGCATCATCATCGGCAAAGGGCCGGCGGTCGCAGCGCTTCAGGACTTGGCTCGGCAGCTCGGGGTGGCCCCGCGCCTGGTCTGGGCGGGGTACGTGGAAGAGGGGCGTGAGCACATCTTCGCGGCGATGGATCTTTTCGTTTTCCCGGCGGCGGGCTCGGATTGGGGGCATCGGGCGATCGCCGAGGCGTCGGCCTGCGGCCTTCCGACCTTGGCTGCCGACCTGCCGGGCGTGGCCGACCTGGTCGAGAGCGGCGTCACTGGAGAGCTGTACGCCACGAACGACGCGGCTGGTCTCGGCCACCGTCTCGTCGCCTGGGCAGCGGATCGCCGGCGATGCCGCGTTGCCGGGCGCGCCGCGGCCGAGCGCGCGCGGCAGCGGTGGACGCCGACAGCGCTCGCTGCCGCAGCGCTCGAGCTGTACCGGTCCGCGTCCTCCGCCCAGTCCTGACGCCCGCCCGCCCGGTCGAGGGTCGAATGAGCGAGGGGTAGGATCACCTGCCCCCAGCCACCGGTTGTCGGCCGGGCGGGCTGCGGTAGAATCTCCGCTATGGATAGCAAGGGCGCTGGCGGCAATCCCGGTGGTCTTTGGATGTTCTTCGGCGGGCTGGCGATGGTGGTGGTGGGAGGGTATCTCCTGCTCAATCAGGTGGAGGTCCACTCCGGCTTCTGGTCGTGGTGGGGCGGCCGGACGTTCGGGCTCACCCTGCTGCCGCTTTTGGTCGGCATCGGCTTCTTGTTCTTCGACGGCAAGAGCGTTCCGGGTTGGATCCTTACCGCTGCCGGGTCGCTGATCATCCTGGCCGGGATCATCGTCAACTTGCGCATCTACTTCCAGCCCACGAGCCTGTACAACACCTTGATCATGCTCGCCCTGATCGCCGGTGGCCTGGGCCTCGTCCTGCGCTCGATCCGCCCCACTTCCTCTGGTAGTCGATGAGTGGCTCTCCGGCCTCCGGGCTAGCGGGCCGGTCCACACCGGTCACCGGGCTGGGTGGCTGCGCGAACCAATCACCATCCAGCGCTGCCCTGCCCGCGTTGGGAAGCGGAGCCCGGTGAGTCTTCTTGCGCCGGCCACGAGCCACCGTTGACTTGCGGTGGTGCGGCAGGCAAGCTTCCCGCCAGGGAGGAACCTCTCGTGCCCGACATCGCCCGCATCCAGAAAGAGCTCCAGGCCGCCGGCATCGACGGCTGGCTGCTGTTCGACTTCCACAACCGCGACCGCATCGCCTATCAGGTGCTTGGCCTCGACTTCGGCAAGTTCACGAGCCGGCGGTGGTTCTACTGGATTCCGGCTCACGGTGAGCCGGCCAAGCTGTGCTCGAAGGTGGAATCCACCAAGCTCGACCCACTGCCGGGTGGCAAGCGCCTGTACCGCTCGTGGAAGGACCTGCACGCCGGGTTGCAGGCGATGATGGGGGGCGCTCGCACGGTGGCGATGCAGTACTCACCGAGCTGCAACATTCCGTACGTATCGATCGTCGACGGCGGCACGATCGACATGATCCGCGCGCTCGGTTACGAGGTGGTCTCGTCCGCTGGGCTGGTGCAGACGTTTCAAGCGGTGCTCGACGACGCCGCCTACCGCTCCCACCTGGCTGCCGGCGAGAGGATCCAGCGCATCAAGGACGAGGCGTTCGCCCTCGTCGGTTCGGAGCTGCGGGCTGGGCGCACCTTGACCCAGTACGACGTCCAGCAGTTCATCATCCGCCGGTTCGGCGAGGAAGGGCTCGACTGCAAGGGGGAGTACCCGATCGTGGGCACCAACGAGCACCCGGCCGATCCGCACTTCGAGCCGACCCCCGCCAACGCGCGCCCGATCCGCAAGGGCGACACGCTGCTCATCGACCTGTGGGCCAAGCTTGCGGAGCCGGGGGCGATTTTCTACGACATCACCTGGTGCGGCTTCGTGGGCTCGGATCCACCACGCAAGTACGTCGAGATCTTCAACGTCGTCCGCGACGCCCGCAACGCTGCCCTGGAGTTCATCCGGGCGCGCTACGCGGCTGGCCAGAAGCTGTTCGGTTGGGAGGTCGACGACGCCTGCCGCGAGGTCGTGGAGCGCGCCGGCTACGGTGAGTTCTTCGTGCACCGCACGGGGCACTCGATCGGTGAAGAGGTACACGGCAACGGTGTGAACATCGACAACCTCGAGACCAAGGACGAACGCGAGCTGGTGCCGGGGATCTGCTTCTCGATCGAGCCCGGGATCTACCTGGTTGGCGAGATGGCGGTGCGCTCGGAGATCGACGTCTTCATCACTCCGGACGGCAAGGTGGAGGTAGCCGGGGCGATGCAGCACGACCTGGTGTTGATCGATGTGCCCTGAACCCGACGTCGAGGTCATCGACACGGGCGAGGTGGTGGTCGCCCGTGTGCAGGGCTTTCTCGAGGCGGATACCGTGCTCGCGGCGCTGCGCGCCAACGGTCTCGACGCGCGGGCACGCGGTGATGCGATGGGCGAGATCGCCGGGCTTACCCTCGACGGTATCGGCCTGACCGAGATCCTGGTGCCACCGGCGCACGCCGAGGCGGCTCGCGACCTGCTCGCGGCAGCCGAGCGCGGCGAGCTGACGTTGGCGGAGCCGGAGCTCGAGTCGGCGCCCGACCAGGGATAGGCTCGAGCTCAGGCGCTGGCGTTTGCGGTGTCGTCCCGGCGGCAGCGCCTATCTCGGCTGACGCACGACGCCGCGAGCCGGAAAGATCTGTCGCACGTTCGGAGCGATCGAGATCGATGGCGGTAGGTGGCTCCCGGCGATCCAAACGATGCGCTGGGCCCTGAGTGCTTTGATCACGCGTCCCATGGCGGCCTGCAGCTGCTGATCGGTGGAGACGTCGTCCGGCCTCCCCCAGCCCGGCAGATTGAGCTCCGAGATGCGCCGCTCGGGCGTCCACACGAACAGCGGCACGTTGAGGCTTTCGAGGTACGCCCGAGCCGCGTCGACGGAGATCGTGCTCTGGTCGGCGGCGGCCTCGCCGAGGATCAGGATCACGGCCCGCCGACGGCCCAGCGCCGCCGCCTGCATGCCGGCCGTCGCCACGGCATTGGCGAGGGCTTGCTTGCTGCGGTCGGCCGCCGGCCAGGAGACGCGGAAGATGAGCTTTCGCAGCTCGTCGACGTCGAGATCGAGGGTGATAGAGGACGGAAACAGGCCGCGAATCTCCTTGCCGTCTGGCGTCTGGACCGAGCGCGGCACGGCCCAGAGCGCCGACATCCTGTTGCCGCCCTTGCTTTCCTGGAGCGGCTGGGAGTACGAGAGGATGCGGCTCCCCCGTTGACCGGGCGTGATCCCGCGGAAGCGACCAGAGGCGTCCTGGTCGAACACCACGACGACCTCGAGAAACCCTTCTTCCACTGCGACCACGCGTGGCCGCTGCTCACCTACGCGGAACCACCCCTGCATCTCCTCAACTCGAGGCAGGGTGGCGCCGGGCCTGACCACGACGGGGAAAGCCGTCAGCTCCGTGACGGCACTCGACTCGAACTCGCCGCCGAAGCTCGCCTCGGCATGCGCGTCGATGCCCTTGGGGAAGATCACCTCGGCGGCGAGGAAGTGCGAGCGGGCGGGGTCGAGCTCGGGAAGCTCGATGTGGGTCGGGTCCTTGACGGTCAGGACCTGGCCGTCGAGCTCGACGTGGATCCGCTTCGGCGCGGCATTGTCGATCGTGCTCCAGGCCAGGGTGGCGAAGGTTGGCTCGCCTCCGCGCCCGGAGACAACAGTCAAACGGGCCTCGGCCGACGGCCGTGGCACGTTGATGAGCTGACGCGCGCGGCCCACCTCGCTGCCCGCGGCGTCTCGCCCCACGACCACGATCTCGTGCGGCATCGGCGGCCCGAGATTGAGCCCGAGCTCCCACGGCTCACCATGCAAGGTGGTGACGACGGTGCCATCGACGACGACGTCGACGGTGACAACTGGTGGACTCACCGAGAGGTGTACCGGCACGAGGCCGAACACGATCCCCAGCAAGAGGTTTGCAAACGCGACCATGCACTGTCCTCCGCGGCCGTGATCCAGCGACCGTGCTTCGCACTTTACGCGCCGCCTGGGTCGCGTGTTTCAGTTGGCGCTCGTTCCCGCACGAGAGGTCGAGAGGGTGGCGCGAGGACACAGCGCCGGGTGATCCGCTGCCCTCCGCACCCCTGCTGCCGAGCTGCTGCAGGCGGACCGTCTGTGGGCCGTGGCGGCAACGAATGGGAGTACCATCCTCGTGATGCAGAGGGAGCACCCAATGCCGAAACCGCCACGCGGCGCACAGCCGGCCCTCGCCGGCCGTGTGGTGTCGCCAGCCGAGCTGGGGGCCGGCGCGCGCGACCGGATGTTCGCCCTGCTCGATCAGCACTTCCTCCACGTCCGCCGAGACCGATTCGAGCACGACCTCGACTCCAAGGGGTGGGTGATCCTCTTGACTGCGCACGGCAGCGACGAGATCCAGGGGTTCTCCACGGTCAGACGCCTGACCACCGAGCTCGACCACCGTCCCATCGTCGCCTTCGTGTCCGAGGACACCATCGTCGCGCCAGCATCCCGGGGCTCCGCGGCACTCCCACGACTGTGGGCCCGCGTGGTCTTTTCGCTCGCTGCCGGTGACCGGCTCGTCGGCGCGCGCGCCTTCTGGCTGCTGATCTCGTCGAGCTTCAGGACGTACCGCGCTTTGCCGATATTCTTCCGCCACTACTGCCCGTGCTGCGACATCGAGACGCCACATTGGGCCGCGCGGCTGCGCGACCGGCTGGGCGAGCTGGCGTTTGGCGCCGCGTACGAGCCGGGGCGGGGGATCGTCCGCTTCGCGGAGCCGACACCGCTGCGCCCCGGGGTGGCCGACATCACTCCCGCCCGCCTGCGCGACCCGCACGTGGCGTTTTTTCGGTCGGTCAACCCCGGGCACGCGGCGGGCGACGAGCTGACCAGCCTGGCGGAAATCTCCGAGCCCAACCTCACGCCTGCAGGGCGGAGGATGCTCGGACTGCCGCGCGAGCTGCGATGATCCGCCCGGCCTGAGCCCGCTGTCATCTCCGGTGGCCGGGCGGTAGCAGATCGGTCAAGACAACGACCCCGCGGCAGATACCGCAGGGTCGTCGTCGGGCTCGAAGAGCGATCCTATTTCGACTTGACGACGAAGTGGGTGCGGCGGTTGGCCTGCCACGAGGCCTCACCGCTGCCGGGGACGAACGGTCGCTCCTTGCCGTAGGAGATCGTCTGCAGCCTCTCGGCGGCGACTCCCTTCTCGACCAGGAACTTCTTGGTGGCCGCGGCGCGCTTCTCGCCCAGGCGGATGTTGTACCGCTTGGTACCCCGCTCGTCGCAGTGCCCCTCGAGGACCAAGGTGACGTTGGGGTTGGCGACGAGGTACTCGGCGTTGGCGGTGAGCTGCGCCACCTGGTCGGCGCGGATGTTCCACTTGTCGTAGTCGAAGAAGATGTCGCGCAGGACCTCTTCTGGCGCCGGCGGCGGCGGAGGAGGCGCGACCTCAGGCGCTGGCGGCGGCGGTGCTGCCTTCGAGGTCTGGGTCACGGCGCCCCAGAAGTGCTCGTAGGCAATCCCCCACTTGCTGTCCCGCTGCTCCCAGATGGCGCTGTGGTAGCCGTCGAAGGCGTAGGCGTCGCCGTTTTTCAGCGTCCACGATGCGGTCATCGCCCGCGTCGTCCAGGCCTTGCCCTCGTCGCGCCAGACCTCGACGTCCTTGGCTGGCTCGACCCGTAAGCTCTGGATTTCTCCCATCAGCAGCTCGATGCTCTTGCGGTGATCGGGTGACCCGGTGGTGAACTTCCACGGCAGCTCGAACGACAGCGAGTAGGTGTCGTCCGTGTAGAAGCTCATGATCTGGTCGGTGTTCATCGACTCGTATGTCTGCGCCAGGTTGTCGAGTCGGCTCGTGAACTCCGGGTTGTTGGGCACGAGCTCGGCCGGCTTCGCCCTGGTGCCAGCGCAGCCGAGCTGCAGGCCCGCCACCACGATGCAAACCGTAACGACCACGCCGAACCCGACTCTGGGTGTCCAACCTGACGATTTCGCGGCGCGACGCATGGGAACCCCCTTCCTGGACCGACCTCGCAGCCAATGCTCTGGGTTGAGAGTAGACGCGTGCAGCGTCGCGGTCAAGGCGGGGCGGGAAGCGAGGTCTTTGCGTTGTAGGGGTCGGGCGGGGTGACGGACCCGGGCAGGGCGGGTGGTTGGCGGGCTGGGAAGCCGCCAGGGCGGGCGAGGAGGCCGGCGAGGCGGTGGGGAGGGGGAGCGCGGG
>JAAYVZ010000247.1 GCA_012516935.1 Holophagae bacterium | reverse complement strand
GCGCTCGGGTTGGCCCGCGACCCCGCCTGGGCGCCGCTGTTGGCTGGGGCGGTCAGCGAGCCGGCGAGCTGGGCCGGACCCGCCGCCGAGCTGACCGCGCACGGCCTCGAAGAGGTGGCGGCTCAGCTATACCCACACCGCTTTCCCGCCGGCACGCCGGCCGAGCTGGCATGGAGCGCACGGACGCTCGCGTTTTTGGGCAACGGCCCAGCCGCACTGGGTATGGGCGAACGGCTGTGGGCCCGGCTCGAGGTCCCGGCGTGGCTGGTGCCGGATGCGCTGAGGCCGCTCGTGCTCCCTCCCGAGCTGGTGGGGGGATGTGTTGCGGCGGCTACGGTACGCGGCCTGCGGGCGAGCTGGCTCGTGGGGGTCGTCCGCCAGGAGTCGCGCTTCGACGCGGCTGCGCGCTCAGCGGCGGGCGCCGTGGGGCTCGTCCAGCTCGTGCCGGAAACGATGCGACGCCTGGGGATCGACCCGACAGCGGCAGGCGAGGCCCACACGATGTTGGCGGCAGCGGCGAGCGAGCTGGGTAGGCTGGACGTCGCGTTCGGAGGCCGGCTGGGGCCTGTGGCCGCGGCTTACAACGCCGGAGACCCAATCGTCGGGGCCTGGCTGGGCGTGCTCGGGAACCCGGGTTCCGAGGTGCTGTTCGCGGTGGCCGTGCCCTATCAGGAGACCGCGACCTACGTGCTCAAGGTGGTGGAAGGAGAGGCTCTGGCCTCTCACCTCAGGTAGCGAACGACCTCACCCCGCAACTCGAGGCTGCGCGTCCAACGCTCGACCTCAGCTTCGAGCTTACGCTCCCTGAGGATCGCCTCGAGCTGAGGACGCACCGTCGCCAGGTCGGGCGGTGCGCTGCCCGCCGGCAGGGACGGCACGAACTCCTCCCTGAAGGCCCGCTCGAGCTCCTCGGTTGTGGGGTGGATGAAGGTGCCGAAGCGACTCGCGACGTACGCCTCGACGACTGCCGCCCGCCGCGTCAGCTCGCGCAGCAAGGACTCCTCGAGCCCGGCGGCGGCCAACCGATCGTGCACCGCCCGCGAACCGCCGGCCCGCTCGACCACGGAGTGCCAGGCGCGCTCGGCGTCGGTCCGCAGGCGCATGACGACTCCGGCCGCCTGCAGGTCTTGCCAGCGCAGCTCGAGCGCCACCAAGGCCTCGACCACGACTCGTCGGTAGTCGCTGTCGCTTTCCTCTGCCCGTCGTGGCACCAACCGGGCGATCTCGGCCAGCTCCACGTCCGAGGCCAGCACCGGCACGCCATTGACGAGCGCCAGCACGCGCTCCACCTCCTCCCCCGCGGCCAACAGGGGCAGCGCGATCCACGCGAGGGTCGCGATGATTACGGTAGACGCCAGACGCACGAGCGAATCCTACTCCACCCAAAGGCCGAGGTCGCGTGCCCACCATCCGGCCGTCGACGCGTGATCGGGTTTCCCGTAGACTCGAAAGGGGAGGCAGGATGACGCCGAGATCCCACGACCGCGGCGAGGTGCGTATCGCGCTGGCACAAATCGCAACCTGCCCGGCGCAGCTCGGGCACAACCTCGAACGTCACCTCGAGATGCTCGATCGGGCGCGGGCCGTGGGCGCGCAGCTGGTGGTCTTCCCCGAGCTCTCCCTCTCGGGCTACGTGGTGGCGCACGGGGTGCTCGAGATGGCCATGCGCGCGGACGACCCGCGCCTGGCGCCGCTTTTTGCTGCGAGCCGGGAGATCGCCCTGCTCGTCGGGTTGCCGCTGCGCGAGCCGGACGGGCGGATCTCCAACGCCGCCCTGCTGCTCGAAGGGAACGAGCTGCGCGGGGTGCACCGCAAGCTCTACCTCTCTGCCCACGGCCGGTTCGACGAGAGGCGTTGGTTCATGCCTGGCCCGCGTCTGCAGCCGCTGGAATGCTCGCTCGGACGGTTCGGCGTGCTCATCGGCGAGGACGCCTGGCACCTTTCCTCCGCGCTCCATTTGGCGCAGGCGGGGGCGGAGGCGTTGCTGATCATGGCCGGAACCCCCACCGAGCTCGACGCCGGCAACACGCCAGCCGGTGGCAGGCGATGGCAACACCTCGTCGCCACGACCGCCATCACCACCGTGCAACCGGTGCTGCTTGCCGACCGCTGCGGCTGGGAGGAAGGGATCCTCTTCGGGGGATGCTCCGGGGGGGTGGATGCGCTCGGTCGGCCGCTGACGACGATTACCTCCTTCTTCGAGGAGGCGCTGGTGACCGTCTCCTACTCGCGTGCCGATACCGTCTTCGCCCGCTCGCTGCAGCCGGCCCCGTGCCTGGAGCGTCTCGAGCTGGGGCGCTCGACCCTGGAGCGTGGCCATGCGTGAGCTGCCCGCCATCAACCTCACGCTCGTGAGCGAGGCGCTCCAGGGCTTCCTGAGCGAGGAGCTGCGCGCCTCCGGGCAGAAGCGCTACGTGCTCGGTCTCTCCGGTGGCCTCGACTCGGCGCTGGCGGCAGCTCTGGCGGTCCGGGCGCTGGGACCGGAGCGGCTCGAGGCCGTCGCGCTGCCGGGGCCCACCTCGAGCGCCGCGAGCCTCGAGCACGCGCGGCTGGTAGCCGAAAAGCTCCAGGTCCGCCTCGAGGTCGTCGACCTCGCCGAGACCGGCCGCCTGGCCGCGGCGACGTTAGGTATCGGCGAGGACCGGCTGCGCTTCGGGAACCTCATGGCCAGGCTGCGCATGGTCGCCTTGTTCGACCGCGCCCGCCGCTCCGGGGCACTGGTGCTCGGCGCCTCCAACAAGAGCGAGATCTTGCTCGGCTACTCCACGCTCTTCGGGGACTCCGCGGCCTCGGTGCAGGTGCTCGGGGACGTCTGGAAGACGCACGTCTTCCAGCTCGGGCTGGCGCTCGGGCTGCCGCGGGAGGTGGTTGACAAGCCGCCGACCGCCGACCTGTGGCCAGGCCAGACCGATGCCGGCGAGATGGGGTTCGACTATCTCGAGGCCGACCCGGTGCTGTACTGGCACCACGAGGGCGGCATGAACGACGAGGCGCTGGTGGCCGCTGGTTTCGCCGAGCCGCTCGTGACTGCCGTGCTGCGGGCGTATCGGCGCAACCGCTTCAAGTGGCGGCCGACCGTGATCGCCCGGGTCTCCTCATCGTGCATCAACGTCGACCGCTTCCTGCCGAGGAACCCGAGGTGAGGAAGGCAGCGGAGAGGAGAGCAGGGGCTGCACCGCTGTCTCCTGGCGGTCGTTCGCCATCTCCCGGCACCCTGTGGGTGGTCGCGACGCCGATCGGCAACCTGCATGACTGCTCGCCCCGCGCCGTCGAGACGCTGCGGCGCGTCGCCACGGTTCTGGCGGAGGACACCCGTCAGGTTCGCAAGCTCTTGTCGCACTTCGGTATCTCGACACCCACCAAGGCCTTGTACGAGCACAACGAGGAGCACTTGGTGCCGTCGCTGGTGGCGCGCCTACTGGCCGGGGAGGAGCTGGCGTTGGTGTCCGATGCCGGCACGCCGCTGCTCTCCGACCCGGGATTCAGGCTGGTGCGGGGGTGTCGGAAGGCCGGAGTGCCGGTGCTGACGGTGCCCGGTCCCTCGGCCGTTGCTGCCGCCCTCACGGTCTCGGGCTTGCCGCCGATCCCGTTCACGTTCCTCGGCTTTCTGCCACCGAGGGCGGGTGCACGGCAGCGGCTGCTGACCAGCGTCCGGACGCTGCCGCACACGCTGGTCATCTTCGTGTCCCCGCATCGCCTCGGAGACGAGCTCGCGGCCTGCGCTGGGGCGTTGGGGGGCGACCGGCCCGCCGCCCTGTGCTCGGAGCTGACCAAGCTCCACGAGCGCTGCCGGCAGGGTACCCTCGCCGAGCTCGCGGTCTGGGCGGAGCACGGCGAGGCACGTGGCGAGCACACCCTCGTGATCGGGCCCGGCGCCGTCGCCGTCGAGGCAGACGTAGGTCGCGAGGACGCCCGACGAGCGCTCGAGGCCGCGCTGGCGAAGGGCCTGGTGCTCGCCGGCGCGCGCAGGGAGGCGGCGTCAGCACTCGGGATCAGCCGGCGGCGGCTTTTCGAGCTGCTCGCGGCGGACCGGTGAGCGTCAGGAGGACCGAACCGAGCGCCGCCAGCCTCCAGGCCGGCCGGCGTTCACGCTCGACGCCCGCCGCGCCGAGCCCCGCCAAGGCGCCGAGCAGCTCCCTCGAGGTGTAGGGCGCGGCCAGTCGGAAGAGCCGGTGGAGCTGCCAGGGAGAGGCGGTGGCGACGGGGGAGTACTCGTCGCTCGCGATCGCTGGCTGCAGACGGGGCAGGATCGAAGGCTTGAAGGTTTTCACGTACCAGCGGTTCTCCGCGCAGCGCTTGGGGTCCAGCGCGGCGGCGAGCCCCGACTCCTCCCCGGCGCAGCGCACGGCCAGAGTCTGCCGCAGCAGCCGGCCGAGCATCCGGCCCAGGAAGGCGCCGGTCTCACCCGGGTCGAGCGCCTTCCCCTGCCAGTCGACGAGCGCAGCGCCGGAGCTCAGTCGCGCCAGCAGACCGGCCAACCCCTCGCCGTCGCGCGCGATGAGCAGGTCCTCGATCTCGCGCGGCGAGCACTCACCGGCGCCGGCCTGGGCACGCACCGCCTCGGGCGTGAGATCCCCGCCGAGCGCCAGGCGCTCCGCGGCCTGGACCAGTGCCCGGGGCTTGAAGCCGTAGGCCTCGCACAGCGCGTCGACGGTCTCGGGCGGGAGCCTCAGGGCGGGTAGCGTGCGCCTGAGAAGGTCACGCAGCACCGTGCGCTGCGGCGGGGTGAGCCCTGGCTGCTCCCAGGGCTTCGGGGGCTCCGGCAGGGGCAGGAAGCGGACCTCGCCGAGCCGCCGCACGATCTCGGCAACCGGTCCCGCCGGCGGCGATTTCAGCTCGGCGGCGAGGATCAGGCAGACGTCCACGAGGCGTCCCCTCGCCAGGGCTTCGGCAAGCTGCTGGGCGTCCGACTTGCCGTCCTTTTCGAACAGCTCCTTCGCGTCACGGACAACCAGCAGCCGCGCCGGCGCGAACAGGGAGGGAACGTAGAGCTCACATTCGAGACGCGCCATCGCTGGGACGGTCTCGAAGGCCAACACCTCACCGTCGGGGTGTTCGCCCCGCCACTCGGCTTCGAGGTCGTTGCGGTGGAGCTCGAGGAGGTAGTCGTCGCCCGTCGCCAGCAGTACGACCGCGGGAACGCTCAGATCTCGCCTCGATCCTGCATCTCTTGACAGGAGATGCAGTAGCGCGCCCAAGGGATGGCCTGCAGGCGTGGTTGTTCGATGGGCTCATCGCAATGAGTACAGTGGCCGTACGTGCCGTTCTCGAGCCGCTTGATGGCCTCTTCGATGAGCTTGAGCATGCGGGCTTCGTTCTCCGAAACGGAAAAGGAGAACTCCCTCTGGAACGCGTTGGTGGCGCGGTCCGCAATGTCGGGTACGCCGGCCTCGCCCTCGACGGCACCCATCTCACGGGCGCGCGAGACACCCTCGAGCAGCTCCTCTCGCTTCGTGGCAAGCTGGCGTCGGGTCGCTTCGAGATCGATGGTCGGTGCCAATGAAACCTCCTCGGATGTGATTATATCGTACCACCTCTGCCACTACGGGCCCGGCCGAGGTGGGACAACAGGTCTGCGCCCTCTGCTCTTCCCGGCCTCCGCGAAGCCCCGATGGTAGCTGCCGCCAGCGAGCAGGTCGGACGCCCGATAAAGCTGCTCCCACAGTATCAATCGGGCCAACTGATGAGGCAGGGTCAGCCGCGAGAGCGCCAGCCGCAGGTTGGCGCGGCGCAGGAGGTCGGGATCCAGCCCGAGGTCGGAGCCGACGATCGCGACCACGCGCAAGCGCCGCTCTCCGAGCCAGCGAGCTAGTTCCTCACTGCCGAGCTCGATCCCCCGCTCGTCCAGAGCGACGACCGCATCTGCTGGCTCGACGTGCAAGGCCACCCGCATTGCTTCCTGTGCGAGGACGCGGGAGCGATCACCGCTCCGACCCTCGACCGGCCGCAGGCGCCGCTCCTCCGCTGGCATGTGACGGCCGACCCGCAAGCGGTACTCGCCCACCAGCTCTTCCCAGGCGGCAGAGCCGCGCTTGCCTGTCCACAGCACCAGCACACCGTTCATGTCGGGCGAGGCCGCTCCTTGCGCCAACGGATCACGGTGCGTCGGGAGACGCCGAGGACGCGTGCGGTCCGGGTCACGTTTCCGCCCTGGCTGGCGAGGACCCACAGCGCGTAGAGCCGCTCGACCTCGGCCAGCGGCAGAAGGCGGGTTGTGGCTTGGGCGGCGACCGTCTCCCACCCCCCAGCGGGCAGCCCGAGATCGACCACACCGATCTCCGCTCTGGTGGTGAGTGCGGCTCGTGCCAGCGTTGCCTCGAGCTCCCGGAAGTTTCCGGGCCACGGATACGCCTCGAGCACCGCCCGCGCCTCGGGGTCGAGGGTGTGCGCGGCGCCCGAGCGGGTGGCCAGACGCCGCAGCACCCGCTCGGCGTGGGGGAGGATGTCGAGATGGCGCTGGCGCAGCGGAGGCAGCGTGAGAGGCAGGCCGGCGACCCGGTGGTAAAGGTCGGCCCGCAGCTCTCCGCGGGTCACCCGATCGCCGGCCGCCACGTCTGTGAGGGCGATGACCCGGGCCCGGAACGGACGGGGTTGCGTGGCGCCCACGGGGAAGAAGCGGGCCTCCTCGAGCACCCGCAGGAGCGCCACCTGAGCCTCGGGCGGGAGGCTCTCGAGGCGGTCCAGCACCAGCGTTCCGTCGCCGGCGCGCTCGAGCCAGCCCGCCCGAGGGCGGCTCGCGTCGGTGAAGGCGCCGGCCCGGTGGCCGAACAGCTCCGAGGCCACGAGGCCGGGTGCCAGGGCGCCGCAGTCGACGACGACGAACGGGCGTCCGGGGCGGCTCGAACGGTGGACGCGCGCCGCGGTCCAGCTCTTGCCGACGCCGGTCTCGCCTTCGAGCAGAAGAGGGATATCGGAGGTGGCGGCTCGTGTCAGCCGGCGCCCGAGCTCCCTCACCTGGGGGTGGCGGCTGGGCAAGAGGGTCTTCACGGTGTCGGGGCGAGCAGGTCGGCGGTGATGTCGGGCGCGTCCCCCCAAAGCCGCTCCAAAGCGTAGTACTCCCGCCGCTCCTCCTGCATGACGTGGACGATGAAGTCGCCGTAGTCCATGAGGATCCAGCTGCCCTGCGAGTACCCCTCGACGGCCAGAGGGCGGGTGCCGCGCTCCCGCAGGACCTGGGCGACCTCGTCGGCCACCGCCTGCGCGTGGCGCTGCGAGCCGACGGAGCAGATCACGAAGGCATCGGCAATGGAGGTGTGCTGGGCGACGTCGAGAGCGATCAGGTGGAACGCCTTCTTGTTCTCGAGCGCGGCCATGGCCGGTCGCAAGCGTGTCATCACTTCGGGTTCCATGCCTTGCTCACGCTCCCTACCGGTAGAGCCGGTACTTGGCAATGTGGTCCAGGACCGCGTCCGGGACCAGCCCGGCGACACACTCGCCGGCGCGAATGCGAGCTCGCAGGTCGGTGGCCGCCGCCGCGATCGGCGGGTGCTCCACCATGACGATGCGGCGCGGACCGGTCTCCGGGACTGCCAACGTCCGACCGGGCTTGGCCCAGACCACCCGCTGGGCGACCCAGCTCGGGACGGCCTCCAGCATCGCCGCTCCCCAGCTCGTGTCACGGTGGAGGACGACGAGGTGGATGAGGGTTAGAAGCTCCGCCCAGCGGTGCCACGTCGTGATCTGGACGAACGAGTCCGAGCCCAGGATGAAGAACGTCTGCTCCGCCGGCCACGCGCGGCGCAGCAGCGGCACCGAGTCGATGGTGTAGGTGGGTCCCTGGCGGGCCGCCTCGAGGTCGGAGACGAAAAAGCCAGGCTCGCCCTGGGTCGCCAGTACGGTCATGGCGAAGCGGTGACCGAACGAGGTCATCGGCTCGCCCTGCTTGTGCGGCGGAGAGCCGGCCGGCACGAAGACGACCGCGTCGAGACCGAGCGCCTCGGCGGCGCGCTGAGCCGGCTCGAGGTGCCCGCGATGCGGCGGGTCGAACGTTCCGCCGAAAAAGCCAACGCGCCTCATGACGGGCTCGCGAGCGCGAACGTGGCCTCGAGCATGCTGTCGAGCCCCTCGCCGGTGACCGCCGAGATCACGATGCAGCCGACGCCGAGCTCCGCGGCCAGCGCTTCCAACGCGGTGACCCGGGCCGGGTCGGAGAGAGCGTCGGTCTTGGTTCCGACGAGCAGCAACCGACGGTCCAGCAGCCCCGGGTCGTAGAGCTCGAGCTCCGTGCGCAGCACCTGCACCTGCTCGCGCACGCCCTGCTCCCCTGCCAGATCGACGAGGTGGAGCAGCACGCGGCAGCGCTCGACGTGCCGCAGGAAGCGGTGCCCAATCCCGGCACCCTGGTGGGCACCTGCAATCAGTCCGGGCAGGTCAGCGAAGACAAGGGAGCGCTCCCCGTGGTGACGCGAGACCACGCCCAGGTGGGGGGTGAGGGTGGTGAACGGGTAGTCGGCGATCTTTGGGCGGGCGGCCGAGATGCGCGAGAGGAGCGTCGACTTGCCGGCGTTGGGCAGGCCCACCAGGCCGATGTCGGCCAGCAGCCTGAGCTCGAGCTGGATGTGACGCTCCTCACCCGGGGCACCGGGCTCGGCTCGTCGCGGCGCCTGGTTGGTAGGGGTCGCAAAGTGCTGGTTGCCCCGTCCGCCGCGTCCACCCCGCGCAGCCACGACCTGTGCGGTCTCCTCGACCAGGTCGGCCAGGATCTCACCGCTATCCAGGTCGCGGACCACGGTGCCGCACGGCACCTCGAGGAAGGCGTCCTCACCCGAGGCACCGGTCTGGTTCGAGCCGCGGCCGTGCTCGCCTCGGCCAGCCTTCACGTGATGGCGATCGTAGAGATGAGCGAGGGTGTTCCAGTGGCGGGAGGCGCGGACGACGACGCTACCGCCGTGCCCGCCGTCACCACCGTCGGGACCGCCCCTGGGAACGAACTTCTCGCGCCGGAAGCTGACACAGCCGCGCCCCCCGTCACCGGCCTTGACGAAGAGGTGGACTTCGTCGAGGAACATGAGCGAGGGGCGCGCGGGTCAGGCAGCCGGCTCGACTAGCACGAAGCGGCCCAGCCGCCCGCGATCGCGAAACCGGATGTGCCCATGAACCCGCGCAAAGAGCGTGTCGTCCTTGCCACGACCGACGTTCAGGCCGGGCTTCCAGCGCGTCCCACGCTGCCGAATGATGATCGTACCGGCGTGCACCAGTTGTCCGTCACCGACCTTGATCCCGAGTCGCTGCGCGTTGGAGTCGCGGCCGTTGCGACTGGAGCCTTGTCCTTTCTTGTGCGCCATGACCCCTCCTCACGCCTCGATGGCGTCGATGCGGACCTCGTAGAGGTCCTGGCGGTGGCCGGTGGTCTTGCGGTGGCCCTTCCGCTTCTTCTTGTGAAAAACGATGATTTTCTCGCCGCGCAGCAGCCGTGTGAGGGTGCCTTTGACGATGGCACCTTCGACCAGCGGCTTGCCGACCCGCACCTTGTGCTCGTCACGGACCAGCAGCACCCGCTCGAACGCCACCTCGGCGCCCGGCTCGAGGCTCGGCCAGATGCGTTCCACAGCCAGCCGCTGCCCGACCTCGACGCGGTGCTGCTTGCCTCCTGCTTCAACGATCGCGTACATGTCAACCCCCGCCCATTACAGCCAGGACCGGAGATTTTGCCACACCGGAGCGGAGGTGTCAAACACCGGGCACCTCCTGTCTTGGATCGATCCGTGCGGGGGCCGTTCGGACGGAAGCTGTGCCGCTTCGCGGACAGAACCTCCACTTTTCGGGGGCTGCCAGGGGTTGCCACGGGCCGGTTCTTGTGCTAGCTTTCACATGTCCGCCTGCGCTGCTGGTTTGGGGGGAGCGACGCAGGCAGGTGATCGGGTGAGGAGAGGGTAGGCGAGGTGCCCGGGCGGCAAAGGCTGAGAGAACGCTGAGCCGCTCACTTCCCGGAAAGCCGGAACGTCGAGGCTGCCCGTGGTACGCCTCGCGGAGCTCCCCGCCCGTTTGGGGCCACGATCACCAAGGAGGGCACTCGATGACCGACCTACAATTCATTTTCCAGAGGTACCCCGGGGCCAAGCGCGATGCCCTGATACCGATCCTGCAGGAGGTGCAGGACGTGCAGGGATACCTCTCACGCGACAGCGTCATCGCCGTCGGCCAGTACCTCGGCCTCCCGGCCAGCAAGGTCTACGGCGTGGCGACGTTCTACAACCAGTTCCGATTCCAGCCCCTCGGTCGTTACAACATCCAGGTCTGTCGCGGGACCGCCTGTCATGTCAAGGGCTCGCTGGGGGTGCTCGAGTCGCTCAAGCGTTCGCTCGGCATCGACGCTGGACAGACGACGCGGGACGGGCTTTTTTCGATCGAGGTCGTGGCCTGTCTCGGAGCGTGCGGGCTGGCGCCGGTGCTGTGCATCAACGGCGAGTTCCACGGCAACCTCAAGCCGGAGTCGCTCGGCAAGCTTCTCAGCACGCTGCGCAAGGAGGCGGCCGCCAATGCGTAGGACCCTCATCGATCCCTGCTGCGACGGCTGCTGGCACAGCCATGCCGAGTACTGCAAGGACCTCCTGAGCTGCCTCGTGGACGGTCCCCACTGCCACGAGAGCACGGCGTGTGCGCAGGAGCGCGGCCGTCGCCTGCACGCCCTGCGCCGGGACGTCGTGGACCGTCCGACGATCTTCGTCGGCACGGGAACGTGCGGCCTCGGGGCTGGGGCGGCCAAGACGCTCAAGGCCATCGAGTCGTGGCTCGTCGAGCACGATCACTCGGCGGACATCGTCGAGGTCGGGTGCATCGGCATGTGCTCGGTCGAGCCACTGGTCGACGTGCAGCTTCCCGGTCGCACTCGCGTCTGCTTCCAGAAGGTGACGGAGAAGATGGTGCCGGCGCTGCTCGACCAGGCGCTGGCGGGCGAGATGCCGGCGGCTGCGGTACTGGGTCAGCATCGCAACGACCTGCTCCAACCGTGGGACGGCCTGCCCTACCTCGACGAGCACCCGTTTTTCGCCCCCCAGACCCGCTGGGTGCTCGCCAACTGCGGCATCATCGACCCCTCGGACATCGACGAGTACCTGGCGTTCGGTGGCTACCGCGCCCTCAGCAAGGTGCTCAACGACATGACTCCGGCCGAGGTGTGCAGCGCCGTCGAGCTCTCCGGGCTGCGTGGCCGGGGAGGTGGCGGCTTTCCGACCGGCCGCAAGTGGAGCATCGCCAACCGTCAGGCCGGACCCCAGAAGTACCTGGTATGCAACGCCGACGAGGGCGATCCGGGCGCGTTCATGGACCGCGCGGTGATCGAAGGCGACCCGCACCGCCTGCTCGAGGGCATGGCGATCGCCGCCTACGCCATCGGTGCCAACAAGGCGTACGTTTACATCCGGGCCGAATACCCATTGGCGATCAAGCGGCTGCTGCACGCGATCGCCGAGGCCAAGGCACATGCCTTCCTCGGCGAACAGATTCTCGGCACCGACTACCACCTCGAGATCGTCATCAAGCAAGGCGCCGGGGCGTTCGTGTGCGGCGAGGAGACGGCGCTGCTGCACTCGATCGAAGGTCGGCGTGGGATGCCACGCCCACGGCCTCCCTATCCGGCGCAGGCGGGGCTGTTCGGCAAGCCGACGGTGATCAACAACGTCGAGACCCTGGCCAACGTCCCAGCGATCCTCGATCGCGGCGCCGAGT
Organism: Holophagae bacterium; assembly: GCA_012516935.1. Classification (GTDB taxonomy): domain Bacteria; phylum Acidobacteriota; class Thermoanaerobaculia; order Thermoanaerobaculales; family Thermoanaerobaculaceae; genus JAAYVZ01. Next base: position 22,078 of record JAAYVZ010000247.1, on the reverse strand, counting down.
GGTTCGCGTCGGTCGGCACCGCCGGCTCGAAGGGCACCAAGGTGTTCGCGCTCTCGGGCAAGATCGACCGCACCGGGCTCGTCGAGGTTGCGATGGGCACCACCCTGCGGGAGATCGTCTTCGACATCGGCGGCGGGATCCCCGACGGCAAGGCGTACAAGGCGGCCCAGGTCGGCGGCCCCTCCGGCGGCTGCATCCCCACGCAGCATCTGGATATCGAGATCGATTACGAGTCGCTCAAGACAGTCGGTGCCATGATGGGTTCGGGCGGCCTCGTGGTCATGGACGAGGCCACGTGCATGGTTGACGTTGCCAAGTTCTTCATGGACTTCATCCAGCGCGAGAGCTGTGGGAAGTGCATTCCGTGCCGCGAGGGCACCCGCCGGATGCTCGAGATCCTGCAAGGGATCACTCGCGCCCGCCGTAGCGAGGCCGGCACCGACGCCCTGCAGCGGTTCCAGGGAGTGATGGCGCTCGAGCAGCTCGCCGAGGTGATCAAGGACACGAGCCTGTGCGGTTTGGGGCAAACCGCCCCCAACCCGGTGCTATCGACGCTGCGCTACTTCCGGGACGAGTACGAGGCGCACATCTACGAGCGGAAATGCCCGGCCGGCGCCTGCGCGGAGCTGCTCACGTACTCGATCGACGTCGAGCGCTGCGTAGGCTGCGGGCTCTGCCTCAAGGCCTGCCCCACCCAGGCGATCCTCGGCACCCTCAAGAGCCCCCACTACATCGTGGCCGAGAAGTGCATATCCTGCGGCTCGTGCTTCGCCGTTTGCCGGCCCCAGGCCGTGCGCGTGGAGTGATGGAGAGAGTCATGCAGATCGAGGTCAACAACCGTCCCATCGAGGCCCAGGCCGGCGAGACGATCCTCGCAGCTCTCAAGCGGGCCGGGCTGTCGGTTCCCACCCTCTGCCACATGGAAGGGCTGCTGCCTTCGGGTGCATGCCGGATCTGCGCGGTCGAGGTTGAAGGCCAGCGCAGCCTGATTCCGGCGTGCTCGTACCCGGTCGCCGACGGCATGAAGATCCTCACCCACTCAGCCCGCGCCGTTGCCGCCCGTCGCACCATCATCGAGCTACTGCTCTCGAACCATCCCGATGACTGCTTGTATTGTGTGCGCAACAACAACTGCCAGCTCCAGACGCTGGCGGCCGAGCACGGTATCGCCCAACGCCGCTTCTCGGGCCTAAAGTCCGACCACACGATCGACATCTCCGGTCCCGCGCTCGGCCGCGACCCCGCCAAGTGCATCCTTTGCGGCAAGTGCGTACGCGAGTGCGAGGAGGTGCAGTCGGTGGCGGCGATCGACTTCATCGGCCGCGGCTCCAAGACGCGTGTGGGGCCCGCCTTCAACGAGGGGCTCAACCTGTCGAGCTGCATCCTCTGCGGGCAATGCGTGATGGTCTGCCCCACCGGGGCATTGTTCGAGCAAAGCCACGTCAAGCAGGTGATGGCGGCGATCCAGGACCCCGAGATGACGGTCGTCATCCAGCACGCCCCGGCGGTCTCGGTGACGCTGGCGGAGGCGTTCGGGCTGCCGGCTGGCCAGGACATCGCCGGCACGTTGACCGCGGCGCTGCGCCGACTCGGCTTCGACTACGTGTTCGACACCTCGTTCTCGGCCGACCTGACGATCATGGAGGAAGCCTCCGAGCTCGTGCAGCGGCTCACCTCTGGCGGTACCCTGCCGATGATGACGAGCTGCTCGCCGGGATGGATCAAGTTCATGGAGGAGTTCTACCCGGATATGCTGGGGCACCTGTCCACCTGCAAGAGCCCGCAGCAGATGCTCGGCGCCGTGATCAAGGGCTACTGGGCGGTCAAGCAGGGACTCGATCCCTCGAAGGTCTACTCGGTTTCGGTGATGCCGTGCACGGCCAAGAAGTTCGAGGCAAGCCGTCCGGAGATGGTGCACGACGGAATCGCCGACATCGATGCCGTGCTCACTACCCGCGAGCTGGTCCAGCTTATCCGGATGCATGGTCTGGACGTGCTGGCGTTGCAAGCGGAGGACGCCGACCGGCCGTTCGGGGAGCGCTCGACCGCCGGCAAGCTGTTCGGCGGCACCGGTGGGGTCATGGAGGCGGCGGTCCGCACCGCCTGCTTCCTGGTCACCGGGCAAGATCCGGAAGTGATGGAGGTTGAAGCGGTACGCGGGCTCGCCGGTGTCAAGGAGACGCGGGTCAAGGTGGGAGGCCTCGATCTCGGCCTGGCTGTGGTCTCGGGGCTCGGCAACGCCCGCGCCCTCGTCGAGCAGGTACGCCAGGGTCGCAAGGACCTGCATTTTATCGAGGTTATGACCTGTCCGGGGGGCTGCATTGCGGGCGGCGGTCAGCTTCTCGGTGTGGACCTCGCCGGGGTGCAGCGCCGCCTCGCGGGGTTGTATGCGATCGATGCCGAGGGTCCCATCCGCATGTCGCATCACAACGAGGCGGTCGCCGAGCTGTACCGTGAGTTTCTCGGCCAGCCTCTGAGCGAACGCAGCCATCACCTCCTCCACACGCACTACCATCGTCGGGACGTCGTACGATAGAGCTCGCCAGTGGCCAGACTCTCGCACGTCCCGCTCGTCACCACCGTCAAAGAGCGCTGCCGCGTCTGCTATACCTGCGTACGCGAGTGCCCGGCCAAAGCCATACGCATCGCCGGTTGGCAGGCCGAGGTTGTGCCGGGACGCTGCATCGGCTGCGGCAACTGCGTGCGGGTGTGCAGCCAGAAAGCCAAGCAGGTCGCGAGCTCCGAGGCTGCCGTGCAAGCGCTCCTGGCTTCCGGAGAGCGGGTTGCCGCCTGCGTGGCGCCCAGCTTTCCAGCCGAGTTCGTCGAGCTCGACGCGAAGGTCTTGGTGGGGATGCTTCGCCGGCTGGGGTTTGCGCTCGTCAATGAGGTGGCGTTCGGGGCCGACCTCGTGGCTCGCCGATACCGCCAGCTTCTGGCCGACAACCCGGACCGCTGCTACATCTCGACCTCGTGTCCGGCAATCGTTACGTTCGTCGAGCGCTACTACCCCTCGCTCGTCGACTTTCTCGCTCCCGTAGCGTCGCCGATGGTGGCCACCGCGCGGGCGCTGCGTCAGGTGCACGGGCCCGAGCTCAAGACGGTGTTCATCGGACCCTGTGTGGCCAAAAAGGGCGAGGAGCTCGACACCGGTCTATCGCCGGAGATCGACGAGGTGCTCACGTTCGCCGAGCTGCGGCAGATGCTGGCCGCGGCCGGGATCCACCCCGAGGAGACCGAGGCCTCGGAGTTCGACCCGCCGCACGGCGGGACAGGGGCGCTGTTCCCCCTCAGTCGCGGTGCGCTGCAGGCGGCCAGCATCGACGAGAACCTCATCCTCGGCGATATCGTCGCGGCGGACGGGCGGACCAGCTTCGTGGAGGTGATCAAGGAGTTCGAGTCGGGGGATCTCGACCTCAATGCCCGGCTGCTCGATCTGCTGTGCTGCAACGGCTGCATCATGGGGGCGGGCATGACCTCCGAGGTGCCGCTGTTCCGCCGTCGGGCCGTGGTCAGCAAGTACGTCCGCCAGCACCTCGCCGCCTCGCATCCCCACGACCACCAAGCGTGGCTCGATCGCTTCGCCAACCTGGACCTGGGGCGGACGTTCGTCGCCGACGACCAACGCCTGCCGACGCCTTCGTCCACCGAAATCACCGAGGTCTTGGAGCGCATGGGCAAGCACACCCCGGCTGACGAGCTCAACTGCGGCGCCTGCGGCTACGACACCTGCCGCGAGCACGCCGTGGCGGTGTGCAAGGGGCTCGCGGAGTCGGAGATGTGTCTGCCGTTCACCATCGAGGCGCTGCGCACGTCGGTCGGGGAACTGGCTCTCTCCCACGAGGAGCTGCGCAACACGCAGCAGGCACTTATGCACTCGGAGCGCCTGGCGAGCATGGGCCAGCTCGCCGCTGGTATCGCTCATGAGGTGAACAACCCGTTGGGGGTGGTGCTGCTGTACGCCCACATGATCCTCGAGGAGGCGCCGAAGGATGCGCCGGGTCGCAAGGACCTCGAGATGATCGTGGCTCAGGCCGATCGCTGCAAGAAGATCGTCTCGGGGTTGCTGAATTTTGCGCGGCAGAACAAGGTGTTCTTGCAAGAGACCCTGATCCGCGACCTGGTCCTCCAGGGGGTACGAAGCGTGCCGATTCCCGACCACGTGAGGGTGCGGGTCGAGCACGACGAGCCGGAGCTGGCGGCGGAGATCGACCGTGACCAGGTGATGCAGGTACTCACCAACCTCATCTCCAACGCCATCGAGGCGATGCCGGAGGGCGGCACGCTTACGCTCTCCTCCCGCACCGCCAAAGAGTCGGTGCTACTCACCGTGGCCGACACCGGCGTCGGCATCAGCAAGGAGAACATGAACAAGGTCTTCGAGCCGTTCTTCACCACCAAGCCGATGGGCAAGGGTACCGGGCTCGGGCTGCCGGTCATCTACGGTATCGTCAAGATGCACCGCGGCGACATCAAGGTGGAGTCGAACGCTGACCCCGCCGTGGGTCCGACGGGAACAAGCTTCACCGTGACCCTGCCCCGGGCCGGCCGGCGGGAGTGATGGTGGCCGGCCGACGGCTCGAGATGGAGGCGACATGACCACACTCCCTCGCACGATCCTGGTTGTGGACGACAACCCCGACTTCCTCGAGCAGATGAAGCTGCAGCTCGAGGCCGGGGGTTTCGCGACGGTGACGGCGGAGAGCGCCGCGCAGGCGCGCGAGCTGGTGGTGAGCACCGGATTCGACCTCGCGATTTGCGACCTCATGATGGAGCATGCGGACTCGGGGTTCGGGCTCGCCCACGCGATCAAGCGCAAGGATCCCCGCATCCCGGTGATCATGGTTACGGCGGTGGCGAGCGAGGCCGGCATCGCTTTTGATGCGGCGAGCAAAGGGGAGCGTGCCTGGGCCGGGGCGGATGTCATCCTCGACAAGCCCGTGCGTTTCGAGCAGCTCATCCGCGAGATCAACCGTCTCCTCAAGCTCAACGCGTAGCCGTGACGGCCATGGACAACCTCAAGGTCCTGGTCGTCGACGACGAGGCGGGGATCCGGTTCGGTGTCACTCGCGTGCTGCAGTCGTTCCGGGTGCGTGTCCCCGAATCCGAGGCCGACGTGGGTTTCGCCATCAGCCAGGCGGAGTCCGGTGAGGACGGGGTCGCGTACCTGAAGGAGAACCCGGTCGACATCCTGCTGCTGGACCACAAGCTGCCCGGGATGTCGGGGCTCGAGGTGCTGGAGTGGGTGGCAGCCGAGCCGCGCGACTGGCTCACGGTCATGATCACGGCGTACGCCACGATCGAGACCGCGGTCAGTGCCACCAAGCGCGGCGCCTACGACTTCCTCGCCAAGCCCTTCACCCCCGAGGAGCTCAAGGCGACGATCGCCAAGACCGCCCGCCATCTGCTGCTGCAGCGCGAGGCCAAGCGACTCGCCGAAGAGAAGCGGCAGGTCCGCTTCCAGTTCATTTCGGTGCTCGCCCACGAGCTCAAGGCGCCGCTGGCAGCGGTCGAGGGCTACCTGCAGCTCCTGCGCGATCGGGTGGTGGATCCTGCGAGTCCCAAGGCCGGTGAGGTGTTGGGTCGCAGCCTCGAGCGCATCGAGGGAATGCGCAAGCTGATCGTCGACATCCTCGATCTGACCCGGATCGAATCCGGGCAGAAGCGGCGTGAGCTGGTGGAGGTCGACGTGCGCGAGATCGCGGTTCGCGCCATCGAGACCTCCACCCCGGCCGCCCGCAATCGGCAGATCACCGTGAACCTCGTTGGCCCCGAGCGGGTGCTGCTCCATGCGGATCCCGGTGAGATCGAAATCATCTTCAATAACCTGGTCTCGAACGCGGTCAAGTACAACCGAGAGGGTGGGCAGGTCGAGGTGCGTCTCTCCGAGGTCGGCGACCAGGTCAGGATCGCGGTGGCGGACACTGGCATCGGCATGAGCCCCGAGGAAGTCAAGCTTCTCTTCGGTGAGTTCGTGCGGATCAAGAACGCCAAGACCCGGAGCATCCAGGGTTCGGGGCTGGGGTTGTCGATCCTCAAGAAGCTGGCGATGTTGTACGGAGGCGAGGTCGGCGTCGACAGCACCCCCGAGGTCGGGACGACCTTCACGGTGACATTGCAACGGCAGTGACCGGTGGTTGGAAAACCCGGGGTGGGAGAGGAGCCGCCGGATCCCCGATCGTCGGCCACCTCCCGCTCCCGGCCCCTTTTTTCTTCTCTCAGCACTCTCTACCATGCGACCCGGGGAGCCGATGGACCGACGTGACCTGATCGAGTGGCTGCGGGAGAGCGACGAAGCGCGCTTGGAGGAGCTCTGGGCGCGGGCCGACGCGACGCGCCGGGTCCATGTCGGCGACGAGGTGCACCTACGCGGTCTCATCGAGGTCTCCAACCATTGCGTGCGCCGTTGCGCGTACTGTGGGATCAACGTCAGCAACTCCGAGGTGAAGCGCTACAGGATGAGCGCGGAGGAGATCCTCGCCTGTGCCCGTCAGGCGCGGGAGCTGGGGTACGGCACGGTGGTTTTGCAGGCGGGCGAGGACTACGGTCTCACGCGCGGGGCCGTCGCTGACGTCGTCCGGCGGATCAAGGACGAGACCGGTCTTGCCGTCACCCTGAGCCTCGGTGAACGCTCCGACGAGGACCTCAGGTCATGGCGTGCAGCCGGTGCCGATCGCTACCTGTTGCGGTTCGAGACCTCCGACCAGGAGCTGTACGCCCGCATCCACCCCTCGCTGCCGGGCCGGTTGTCGGACCGCTTCGTACTGCTCCGCCGGCTGCGGGAGCTCGGCTACGAGGTCGGCTCTGGGGTGATGATCGGTATTCCAGGCCAGACCTACGCCACACTCGCCGACGACCTGCAATCGTTCGTGGAGCTCGACCTCGACATGATCGGCGTTGGCCCGTGGCTACCCCATCCCGTGACGCCTCTCGGCCGCGGCGAGCTGCCGCCGGCCGCGGACAGCGAGCAGGTTCCCAACACCGAGCTGATGACCTACAAGGTCGTGGCCCTGACTCGGTTGCTCTGTCCGGAGGCCAACATCCCGTCGACGACGGCGCTGGCGACGCTCAACCTCGCCTCGGGGCGAGAGCTCGGGCTGACTCGCGGCGCCAACGTCGTGATGCCGAACCTGACGCCGGTGGAGTACCGGGCGCTGTACGAGATCTACCCCGGCAAGGCCTGTATCCGTGAGACCGCCAACGAGTGCGTCCACTGCCTGTCGGGCAGGATCGTGCGCATGGGCAGGCAGATCGGTCGGGGGTCGGGAGGTCGGCGACGGGGAAGGGGGTAGACAGGCGTCCGTTGCGGCAGGACGGGCGCCTGGATATAGTTGGGTGGCGCCGCACCTCGCCGGGGAGGCCTCCATGTCGCTTCTTCGAACCAAGCCGCTCGCTGTCGTCGTTGACGATCCCGACAGCGAGCACGGAGGTCTGCGACGGGCGCTCGGTCCCTGGGACCTGGTGGCGATTGGCATCGGCTGCATCATCGGCGTCGGGATCTTCGTGCTCCCCGGGGTCGAGGCGGCCAAGCACGCCGGGCCCGGGATCATCCTCTCGTTCGCCATCGCGGCCGCGGCGTGCGCGTGCGCGGCACTGTGCTACGCCGAGCTGGCGGCCATGATCCCCGTGGCCGGCTCGGCCTATACCTACGGCTATGCGACGCTCGGCGAGCTGTTCGCCTGGATCATCGGCTGGGACCTCATCCTCGAGTACATAGTGGCGGCGTGGCTGGTGTCGATCGGTTGGTCCGCCTACTTCTCCAACCTCGTCAATACGCTGCTCTCGCGCTGGAAGCTCGAGATCCCATCCGTGCTCGCGAGTGCGCCTTTGGTGTGGGACAGCGCCGCCCACGAGTTCCGGACCACCGGAGCCTTCGTCAACCTGCCCGCCCTGGCGATCGTCGCGCTCCTGACCATCCTGCTGGTGCGTGGCATCAGGGAAAGTGCCCGCGTCAACAGCATCATGGTGGTGATCAAGCTGGGGGTGATCCTGCTGTTCATCGGTCTGGCCGTGTGGCACGTCGAGCCCGCCAATTGGAAGCCATTCATGCCGTTCGGCTTCAGCGGCGTGACCACGGCCGCGGCGATCGTCTTTCTGGCGTTCGTGGGGTTCGACGCCGTGTCCACCGCTGCCGAAGAGGCGAGAAACCCGCAGCGCGACATGCCGATGGGGATCATGGGCTCGCTCGCGGTGGCGACTGTCCTGTACATGGGCGTGTCGGCAATCATGACCGGCATCGTGCCCTACACCGATCTGGGTGTGGCCGACCCCGTGGCGCTCGTGCTCAACGTGCTCGACATGAAGCTTGCGTCAGCCCTCGTCTCGGTCGGTGCGATCACCGGCATCACCAGCGTCCTGCTGGTGCTGCTGATGGCCCAGCCGCGCATCTTCTTCGCCATGTCCCGGGACGGGCTCCTGCCGGTCGCAATGTCGAAGGTGCACCCGCGCTATCGCACGCCGGTTACCACCACGATCGTGACCGGGCTCGTGGTGGCTGTGGGTGCGGCGCTCCTGCCGATCGACGTCGTGGCCGAGCTCTGCTCGATCGGAACGCTCTTTGCGTTCGTCATCGTCTCTGCCGGCGTCATCGTTCTGCGCTTCACGCGCCGGGACATTCACCGGCCGTTTCGGGTGCCGATGTTCCCGTTTGTGCCGGCACTCGGGATCTTGTTGTGTGGTGGGCTCATGGTGCGGTTGCCGCTATCCACTTGGATACGCTTCGTCGCCTGGCTGGTGCTCGGGTTGATCATTTACTGTACCTACTCCTACCGGCACAGCAAGCTGGCGACTAGGGATGCGGCGCCGCCTCGGGCCTGAGCTCGGCGAGCCAGCGATCGACCGTGGCGCACTGCGCCGGCGTGCGGCAGTCGCGACGCAAAGCCGGCAGCTCGATCGCCGGCCGCACGCCGCAATAGACCTCGCGGACCACGGCCAGCTCCATCCGCGCCTTCCACGAGGCCGGGGTGGGGACAAGCGCTGCCACCACACCCATGCCGGCGATGGCCAACAGGACGCCCGTCAAGACTGCTGTGCGCCCGCGCCCGCCGGTGGCACCCTGCGCTGACAGTTCACGCGCCGTCGTGAGCGCCCCTGCAACCACCACGCCCAACCAGAGTGGGCGGGACAGCCAGGAGGTCATGCAGACCCCGTCCGCCAGGAGATGGCGTGTGAAGGTGACGAGCGGCAGGGGGAAGTCCTCAGGAGCGTACGGGAACGCCGCAATCGCTCCCCAGCTCACCATCGCTCCCCAGACGGCGGCCGCGGCCCACAGGACCCGGCACAGAGTCCCCTGACGCCCGTTCTCCCACTGACGGGCAAGACGCAGGAACAGGAACGGGAGGACCGGCAGGAGGTAGCGCGGTCCAGGAAACCAACCGCCATGCCAGTCCCGGAACCCGGCCATCAGCAGCAGCAGCCCGACGGCCGCTCCCCAGGCGGGCGCGAAAGCTGGTGGCCGGGAGGTGGTCCTGGGCAGGGGTACCAGACCCACGAGCGCCAGCGGGCACCACACCAGCAGACCCCGCGTGGGCGAGACGAGCAGCCCCCACAGCCCTTCCCAGCTCGGCGGCCCGATGCCGAACAGCCCCTGCTGGCGAAGCGTGGCGAACGCTTGAAAAGCCTCGTGGCTCGTCGAGAGGGACCACCATGCTCCGAAGCACAGGTGGTTGTAGAGGGCCAGCGGCAGGATGCCGAGAGTGCCGCCCAGGACGACGCTGGCCACCCCTTTCCACCTCAGCTCCCTCGCCAGCACGACGACCAGAACGGCAGCAGGCGCGGCCAGCGCGTACTCGCAGGCGCACGCCCACCCCAGCAGCGCACCGGCGAGCGCAGCGCGCCGCCGCCGTGCCTCGCTCAGCAGCCGCAGCGCTGCCAGCAGCAGGCAGGCGCTCAGGGCGTGGGCGAAGAGAGTGAGCGCTGATGCAAGCGCTGGCGACGCGAGCGCCCACGTCGCGGCCGCCAGTCGCTTGCCTTCCGTGCCGGCGCCTGGCCAGCTTGCGAGCAGCCACCAGGTGAGGGCGAACGGCAGCGACGAGGCGAGCAGGCGCCCCAGCCAGCACGCGAGCCGCAGCTCGTCCTGTGAGCCGCAGGGGGCCAGAAGGTGGGCCATCGAGGCGCCCGGAAGGAGGAGCGGGAGCATCCCGGGGGCCTTGTTGGGGAACGCGCGTCCACGGTGCTCCGAGACGTCCTCGCTCGCCCCGAATCGGGCGAGCTCCGGGCCAATGTCGAGCGAGCCCCGATGGACCACCGCCATCGCCTGAAAGACCCGCGGCCACTCGTTGGGGCTGGGGAACGCGGGCCAGAAGTTGACGCCCAGCACCAGGACGGTGCCCGCGAGCGCCGCAGCGACGAGCGGCGCTCGCCGTGTGGGGCGTCGCGATTCGGAGAGTCCGGGGGTCGCGGCGTGCACGGCATCATGGTAAACGCTGGGCAGGTCGACGGGGTGCCGGTCGTCGGCTCGCGCCGAGGGGGTTCTTCGCCTGACGCCGGTTGATGTAAGGTGCCTCCTCACCCCCGGGACGTTTCCGGCGGGCCCATCGGACCGGGAGCCAGACATGAGCGACGCAGTCGAAACCTACTCGTTCCAAGCCGAGACCTCACGCGTACTCGATCTCGTCATCCACTCGCTGTACACGAACAAGGAGATCTTCTTGCGCGAGCTGATCTCGAACGCCTCCGACGCCCTCGACCGGCTGCGGTACGAGACCCTCACACGACCGGGGCTCGTGGCCGAGGGCGAAACCCCCGAGATCCGTCTGGAGACCGATCGCGAGCGGCGCACGCTGACCGTGCGCGACAACGGGATCGGTATGAACGGCGACGAGCTGGTGGCGCACCTCGGTACGATCGCCAAGTCCGGAACCCGGGAGCTTGCGCTGGCGCCGCAGCGTGCCGGGTCGGCGCAAGCGGCCGCGGATCTCATCGGCCAGTTCGGGGTGGGGTTCTACTCCGCTTTCATGGTGGCAGACCGCGTCGAGGTGTCATCCCGACGGGCTGGTGAGGACCGTGCCTGGCTGTGGGCCTCCGAGGGTGCCGGGAGCTTCACCGTGCAGGAGTCCGAGCGAGAGGGACACGGGACCTCGGTAACGCTTCACCTCAAGCCAGTCGACGAGCCCAACGGTCTACCCGATTTCACCGACCCACAGGTGCTGCAGCGGCTGGTCAAGAAGTACTCCGACTTCGTCACCTACCCGGTGATCACGCGCAAGGAGCGCAGCGAGGGCAAGGGGCTCGAGGGCGGCACGGGCACGGTGGTCGAGGACGCCGTTCTCAACTCTCGGCGGCCGTTGTGGGCGCGCCCCGCGGCGGAGGTGACCCTCCAGGAGCACCACGAGTTTTACCGGCACCTCACCCCGATTGGGTGGACCCGCTCCGGGTGATCACCGCAAAGGCCGAGGGAGTCATGGAGTACCAGGCGCTCATGTACGTTCCCGGGCGGGCGCCGCTGCCGTTCGAGCTCGATCCGAATGCCTCCGGGCTCCAGCTCTTCTCCAAGCGAGTGCTGGTCATGGACCGTTGCCCGAACCTGTTGCCGCCGTACCTTCGCTTCATGCGCGGCGTGGTGGACTCCGCCGACCTGCCGCTCAACGTCTCCCGCGAGATGCTGCAACATGACCGGCACATCACGGCCATGCGGCGGTTCCTCACCAAGAAGGTGGTGGAGGCCCTGGAGGGCATGGCGGCGCAAGAGCCCGAGACCTACCTCCAGCTCTGGGAGCTGTTCGGCCGGTTCCTCAAAGAAGGCGTGGCCTCGGACAGCGAGCATCGCGATGTCCTCGCGCGGCTGCTGCGTTTCCCGTCCTCCCGCTCGGAGACCGAGCTCACCTCGTTGCCGGAGTACGTCACCCGCATGAGGCCGGACCAAAACGAGATCATCTACCTGACCGGAGAGTCACGCCGGGTCCTCGAGAGCTCGCCTCACCTCGAGGCATACCGGGCTCGCGGCTGGGAGGTACTGCTCCTACTCGACCCCGTGGATGAGCTGGTGGTCGAGTGGGTGCGCGAGCTCGACCGCCACCCACTGCGGTCTGCCGCCAAGGGCGAGGTGCCCGGGGCGGCCGAGGTGGCGCCGGTACCCTCGGCCACCCACGAGGAGCTCACACCGCTGCTAGCTTTTCTTCAACGCCACCTTGCCGACCACGTGCGTGAGGTCCGGCTGTCCCGCCGGCTGACCACCTCCCCGGCCTGCCTGGTGGGGGGCGAGCAGGATCTCTCACCGCAGCTCGAGCGCATCCTCCACGCGAGCGGCGCCGAGATCCCGGTCTCCAAACGCATCCTCGAGCTCAACCCCGATCACGAGGTGGTGCGCCGGCTGGCGGCCCGGTACGGCGTGGAGCCGGACTCGCCAGCCCTCGTCGATGCGGCGCAGATCCTGCTCGGCTACGCACTCGTGGCGGAGGGCTCGCCGTTGCCGGATCCGGGCGGCTTCGCGAGAACGCTCGCGGCTTTACTCGAGCGTGCCCTCTGAGCCCGCCTCCTGTCTCCCGGGCGAGGGTGTGGTAGGGTGAGCGACGGGGGTCGGATGTCCGAGAACGAACGCTATCTGCTGACCGATGCTCAGTTGCGTGCCGAGCTCGCACGCTGTGAGTCGTGTGCCGAAAAGCCGTGCCAAGCCGCTTGCCCGGCCGATTGCTCGCCGGCTGACTTCATCATGGCGGCACGTGTCGGAGAGCCAAGCGACTATCGCCGGGCGGCGGCGATGATCCTCTCCAAGAACCCACTCGGCGGCGTCTGCGGCTGGGTGTGTCCCGACACCCACTGCCAGCATGCCTGCAGCCGTCGCACGTTCGACCGTGCGATCGAGATTCCGGCCATCCAGGCGACGCTGATCGCCAAAGCCCGGGAGCTGGGCTGGCGTGGTGGGTTCGGGACTGCTCCGGCTTCCGGTCAACGGGTGGCGATCGTCGGAGCTGGACCGGCTGGGTACGGAGCGGCCGCGGTTCTGGCGCAGGAAGGGCATGCGGTCGAGCTGTTCGAGACCGCGGGGCGGAGCGGTGGGATGGCCGCCCTCATCCCGGAGTATCGGTTGGATCCCGCGGTGCTGGCAGCCGACCTCGCGTTCGTGGAGACGCTGGGGGACGTGAAGGTGCGGCGCGGCGAGGCCGTCGAAAGCCCCGAGGTGCTCCTTCAGCAGGGCTTCGACGCGGTGGTGGTGACCACCGGCCTCGACGAGCCGCTTCGGCTGGGGATTCCGGGTGAAGAGGTGGCGATTTTGGGGCTGTCGTTCCTTCGGGCGCCCGACCGCCACCCCGTGCTCGGGCGTCGGGTCGCGGTGATTGGGGGCGGTGCGGTGGCCGCGGACTGCGCCGAGATCGCGGTCCGGCGCGGTGCCGCCCGGGTGGAGATGCTGGTGCTGGAGAGCCTGGCCGAGCTGCCGCTGACGCCGCGTGAGCTGCGGGGGTTGATGACGGCGGGCGTCCACCTCTCGGGGCGCACGCGGGTCACCGGGATCTCGGTCCGCGACGGCCTCATCGTCGGTCTCGACACCTGCAAGGTCCAACTACCGGACGGAGTGCCGTTCCATCCACGCCACGTGAAGGAGGTCCCGGGCACCGAGCAGTCCCGTCCGGACTTCGATCTCGTCCTGGTGGCGATCGGCGCCCGCTCGGCGCTCCGCCTCTCCGCCTCGCCTGGCGTGTTTTCAGCCGGTGATCTCGCCAACGGACCGACGACCGTCGTTGAAGCCGTGGCGGCTGGCAAGAACACCGCGTTGGCGGTGCACGCGTTTCTCCAGGGCGCCGCGCCGCCCGGGGTGGACACACCGGTCAAAAGCTGGGCGCTGCTGCGGGGCTACGATCCCACACCGGTGCCGCTGGGCTGCGACTTCTTCGGCCGGCCGATCCTTTCTCCGTTCCTGCTTTCGGCGGCGCCCCCCACCGACGGGTACGAGCAGATGCGGCGCGCCTACGAAGCCGGGTGGGCCGGTGGCGTGATGAAGACAGCGTTCGACAACGTGCCGATCCACATCCCGGCCCGTTACATGTTCGCCCTCACGCCGTCCACCTACGCCAACTGCGACAACGTGTCCGGGCACCCGCTGGACCGCGTCTGCCGCGAGGTGGAGCGGCTACGTCGCGAGTTCCCTGACCGCCTCACCCTCGCCTCGACCGGCGGCCCCGTCACCGGCAACGCGGAGCTCGACGCCCTGGGGTGGCAGTCCAACACCGCCATGCTCGAGCGGGCGGGGGTGTGCGGGATCGAGTACTCGCTCTCCTGCCCGCAGGGAGGCGACGGCACCAAAGGGGACATCGTCTCGCAGGATCCCGAGCTCACCGCCGCGATCATCGACTGGGTAATGCAGGTCGGCGACCCGGAGGTGCCCAAGCTCTTCAAGCTGACCGCGGCAGTCACGTCGATCTACCCGATCATGGCGGCGGTCACCGAGGTCTTCGCCCGTTACCCCGGCAAGCGGGCTGGTGTCACGCTCGCCAACACCTTTCCGACCTTGGCGTTCCGCCCCGGGACCAAGACCGGGTGGGAGGAGGGGATCGTGGTCGGCATGTCGGGCGAAGGAGTGATCCCGATCTCCAACCTGACGCTCGCCAACGTCTCGCGCCTGGGTGTCGTGGTGTCCGGCAACGGCGGGCCGATGGACTACAAGGCCGCCGCCAACTTCCTGGCGCTGGGTGCCCGCACGGTCCAGCTCTGCACGGTGGTCATGAAGTACGGGTACGAGGTCGTGCGGGAGCTCCACTCGGGGTTGTCGTATCTGCTGGCCGAGCGCGGGATCGGCTCGGTGGCGGAGCTCATCGGGCGGGCGCTGCCCAACCCGATCACCGGTTTCATGGAGCTGCCGGCGACCAAGCCGATCTCGGCCGTGCACGAAAAGCTCTGCCACCACTGCGGCAACTGCACCCGCTGCCCCTACCTCGCGATCACGCTCGACGAGCGAAAGGTGCCGCGCACCGATGCCGAGCGCTGCATCGGCTGCTCGATTTGCGCTCAGAAGTGCTTCGCCGGGGCGCTGTACATGCGCGAGCGCACCGCCGATGAGCTCGCAGCTTTGAAGGAGGTATAGATGTCCGCGGTCTCACGACGTCTCATCGTCGACGGCGGCGTCATCGCCACGCTCGGCGAGCCTGGTCGCGTTCTCGAGGGTCACGCGCTGGTCATCGAGGGTGAGCGGATCACGGCCATCGCGCGTCACGGTGAGGTTGATCGCACCGACGCCCGGGTCGTGGACGCCGCGGGCAAGCTCGTGCTCCCAGGCTTCATCAACGCCCACATGCACTTCTACTCGACGCTCGTGCGCGGGCTCGGGAAGGCCGAGCCGGCGGCGAGCTTCCAGGAAGTGCTCGAGCACCTGTGGTGGCGCCTCGACCGCCAGCTCACGCTCGAGGACTGCTACGTTTCGGCGCTGATCGCGCTGTTGCAGGCGATCCGCCACGGCACCACGACGCTCGTCGACCACCACGCGAGCCCGCACGCGGTGCGCGGCTCGCTGCCGGCCATCGCCCGTGCGGTACGTGACAGCGGCCTGCGCGCCAGCCTCTGCTACGAGCTCTCGGACCGGGACGGCGAGACCGTCGCCCGCGAGGGGATCGAGGAGAACATCGCCTGGATCGGGGAGTGTGCAACCTCCGGCGGCGAGCAGCTCAAGGCGCTTTTCGGGCTGCACGCCTCGTTCACGATCGGCGACCGGACGCTCGCGGCGGCAGCGCAGGCGGGCCACGACCTCGGGGTTGGGTTTCACGTCCACACCGCCGAGGCGGCCTCGGACCAGGAGGCGTGCCAGCGCGACCACGGGTGCCGGGTGGTGGAGCGCTTCGCCCGCGCCGGGATCCTGGGTGAGAAGACCATCTGTGCCCACGGCGTACACCTCTCCGAGCGCGAGCTCGAGCTGCTCGCCGAGTGGCGCGCTGCGGTGGTCCACAACCCACAGTCGAACATGAACAACGCCGTGGGCGTGGCGGACGTGCCGGCGATGTCGAGGGCGGGGGTGCTGGTGGGCCTCGGCACCGACGCCATGACCACCAACATGCTGGAGGAGCTACGCGCGGCGCTGTGGGTGCGGCACCTGGCCGCTCGCAACCCCTCCGTGGGCTTTGCGGAGACGGTGGGGCTGTTGCTCTCCGGCAACGCCCGCATCGCCAGCCGGTACTGGCAGGTGCCGCTCGGTGTGCTGGCCCCGGGCGCGGCGGCGGACGTGGTGCTGGTGGACTACCAACCGCCGACGCCGCTCGACGAGGGCACACTGCTCGGGCACCTCGTCTTCGGCGTTTCCCAGTCACAGGTGGACACCACCATCTGCCGGGGGCGCGTGCTCATGCACGGCAAGCGCCTCTGCCTGGACATCGACGAGGCGGCGGTGGCGGCCCGCGCCCGCGAGCTGGCGGCCGCGCTCTGGCGCCGGTTCTGAGGCCTGGAGATCGAAAAGTGGAGCTGCTGATCGCCAACGGGCGCGTCGTCACCGAAGGCGGCGTGCTCTGCGGCGACGTGCTCGTGCGCGATGGGCGGATCGCCGCGGTGGGGAGCGACCTCGCCGGCCACGCGGGTCGTGCCCGGGTGATCGACGCTGCGGGTCTTTTCGTGATTCCCGGCTGCATCGACTTCCACGTCCACGCGGACGACGAGATCGGGCGCTGGACGCTGGCCGACGACCTTGGCTCGGCATCGGAAGCCGCGCTGCTCGGCGGCGTCACGACGATCGTCGGCTTCGCCACGCAGCGGCCCGGAGAGGAGCTGCAGACGTGCGCCGCGCGCTACCTCGCCAAGGTTCCCGCGCGGAGCCGGTGCGACGTCGCCTTCCACCTCACCCCCACCGGTGAGCGGTGGGACTGGGCGGCGCTCACCCGCCTGGTCGGACGGGGGTTCGGCACCGTCAAGCTGTACACCACCTACCGGCAGGCGGGGCTGTACTCGTCGTGGGAGCGCCTGGCCGAGCTGCTGCCCCGCCTGGCCGAGCTCGGGCTGCGGCTGCTGCTGCACTGCGAGGACGACGGCGTTCTCTCACGAGTGGACGCCACCCGTCTCGACCTCTGCGATCCGTTCTCCCACACCTTGCTGCGACCTCCCCAGGCGGAGGTGGAGGCGATCGAGCACGCCCTCGTGCTCGCCCGACAGGCTGGCTGCGCGTTGCACATCGTCCACGTCTCGACCGCGCGCGGCGCTCGCCTCGTTGCCGCCGCCCGCCCGCACCAGCCGGTCTCGGCCGAGACCTGTCCGCAATACCTGTACCTGACCGAGGAGGCGCTGCGGCGACCCGAGGGATATCGCCTGCTGTGCTCGCCGCCGCTGCGCAACGAGGATACGCGACAGCTGCTCGGTGAGCTCGTGCTGGCCGGTGCCCTCGACGTGTTGGCCAGCGACCACTGCCCCTTTTCCCGTCGCGACAAAGACATCATCAACGGTGATTTCCGTGCCGTACCCTGCGGCGTGCCGGGGCTCGGCGCCCTCGTCCCGCTGGCGTTCGAGCTGCTGACCGAGCAGGGAGGGCCCGGCCTCGAGGCGTTGGTGCGGATGGTGGCGACCAACCCGGCCCGGCTGGCTGGCCTGTATCCCCGCAAGGGGACGATTCGCGAGGGTGCCGACGCCGACCTCGTGGTGCTGGACCCATGCGGGCCCCTGCAGCCGGTGCGCTCGACGCTGGCGGACGCACACGACCCCTGGGCCGGTCGAACCACGCGGCTCGGGTTTCGGCACGTGCTCCTGCGGGGGGTGGAGGTGGTTCGGGACGGGCGGCTCGTGGACGCCGAACCGGCCGGCCTGGCGCTCCAGGGCTGACCGGCTACCGGACCGGGATCATCCGGCGGGCCGCCAGCAGGTTGAAGCTCGTCGGGTCGTAGATCCCTCCCGCCACGAACAGCTCGAAAAACGACACCAGATCCACGGCCACCAGCACAGCGAGCGCCGCAGCGAGAGCGGGCCGCCGCCAGTGCTCACCGAGCCCGTCGGCGAGCTCCGAGAGCACCCCAAAAGCGAGCAGGCGGAGCGGCAAGTCCAGCAGCGCCACGTAGCGTACGTTCTTGATCAGCGGGGCGAACTCGGCGAGCCCGACCACGATCAGGATTGCCGCCGCGGCTTCCAGGCTCTGCTCCTTTTTGTGGACCGCCCGAGCGAGCACGGCGAGCACGCCACCGAGCCCGAGCAGAGTGGTCGGTGGCGAGATCAGCAGCAGGTCGACGACGTGTCGGTACCACGGGCCGCCGCAGAAGGCCCGCACGAAGGCGCTGTCGGCAGGAGACCCCAGCACGATCCGCGCCACCTCCACGACCCTGCCCGGCCCACCGGCCGCGACGACGCCGATCCCGCCGGCAACCACGAGTGGTACTGCCAGCAGCCAGGCGAGGGTGCCGAGGGCGAGCGAAGAACGACCGCGCTTCCGCTCCCACACGAACATCACTGCCAGCGGCACCAGCAGCAGCACGGAGAGCTCCTTGATGGAGAGCGACATGGCGGTGGTGGCGACGAATGCCAGCTTGGCCGGGAGGGATGCGGGCCGCCGGAGCACGGACAGGAAGCTCCACCAGGCAAGCGAAGTGAACAGGAGCGCCGGGGCATCGGTGAGGGCGCGCCGGCCGAGGGCTAGCCACAAAGGCGAGCAGCCCACGAGCCAGGTGACCAGCGCCGCCCTCCACCCTTCGAGGTGCCGGCGGGCGAGCAGGAACGTGGTTGCGGTAGCGGCGACGTGGCAGCTCGCCGACAGCGCCGAGAGGGCGCCGAACGAGGTACCGAAAAGGGTGCACCAGGCCAGGGCGAGAAACAGGTAGCCAACGCGCGTCGGCGGCGGGAACGCAGAAAGCCGCCGGTCGGATGCGAAGCGAGCGTGCAGCTCGGGCAACGCGCCGAGACCGTGCTCGTCGAGCTCCTGTACGTACCGGAGGTACACGCCCTCGTCAGCATCCGCGGCGGGGCTGACGTGCGGCAGCGTCAGGGCCAGCACCGCAGCCGCGACCAGCACCCCCGAAAGCGCGAGCAAAGTCGCGGCTCGAGCTTCACCCACCCGGGTCATGGTGTTTTCGTCCGTCCACCCTCGGCCCGATCCTCGATCCAGAGACGAAGGTTGTCGAGCGGCGGGAAGTCGCGCCAGCGCCACAGCCGCTCTGGGTGGTGGTCGGGATCGATCCGAGCCGAGTAGGCATCGGGTCGATAGGGGCTGACGAGGAGGCCGGCGGCGTGGAAGGCGATCGACACCGCGAGCAGTGGCCATGCGAGTATGGCCAGGCCGCGGTGGACGACGCCGCGGCCGAGCCCAGCCCGGGCGGCCGCTGCGGCCACGACCAGCCCCCACGAGGGGATGGTGTCGGACAGGTACCGCGGGCCGTAGGTCCAGCCGCCTGCCCACTCCTTCCAGGTGGCCGCTGAGGCGAGGTTGACGGCGATGATGGCGAGGGCGGGAGCGAGCCAGAACGGCCACGGCGCCGAGCCGACACGGCCGTCGCCCGCGTCGGCACCGCGGCGTCCCACCGCCACCGCCGCCAGGACGAGCAGCGCCCACAGGAGGACGGGCGAGAACACGAACAGCCCGCGCCCGGGCGACACCAACAGCCCGGCGAGCGCCGTAAGCGGGTTGAACGGTACGGCGTGCGAGGCCTCGTAGCCGAATCGGACACGGCCTATGATGAGCTGTCCGAAAAGCCACGGCCGCCCGAACGTCCACCAGTTGTACGCCAGGGTCGCGAGCAGTCCGGGGAGGACGCCGATGAGAAACGGCCGGAGGCGATCCCGACCGGCGCGTCGGACCAGCCACGCCCAAGCGACAACGTAGAGAAAGCCGGTGGCCCGCACCAGCCCACCCCATCCGAGCAGCAGGCCAGCAGCCAACGCCCCTCGTGGACCAGTCGCGTCCGGTTTCAGCACCAGCCACAAGGCGACGCACTGCAGGGCAACGAGGAAGGTGTGCTGCCAGGGCTCCCTGGAGAGGACGGAGAGCACCGATGAGCCGAGGGCGACCGTGAGCGTGGCGAAAGCAGCCGGTCTTCGTGCCACCAGCCGGCGGCAGGTGAGGTAAAACGCCACCACCCCGACCACCGACCACAGCGCCGCGATGGGATGGTTGAACGCCGGAGAGAGCATCAGGATCGACCCTGCCCCCGCCAGGTTCGCCAGCACATAAAACGGCGCCAAGGCCAGGGCAGCACCGATCCCGGTGCCGCCGACGACGTGGCCGTCCGGAGTCTCGATGACGGTGGCCCGTAGCCCCAGCTCGGGGGAGCTCCAGTACTCCCTCAGGTCATCGAGTCGCCCCCACTCTCCGCGGGCGAGCGAGAGCGCCGTGAGGCAGTGGGCGTAATTGTCGTTCGAGCCCTTCTCGTTGGGTACCCAGAGGTACCCGGCGAGGAGTGCGGCCGCGAGCAGCCACACCGTCAGCGCCCGAGCCCGAGATGAGGTCTCGTCTTCTTGGAAGAGCGACGCGAGCACGCCTCGTATTCTAGCCCGCAGTCGCCAGTCGACATCCTCCGGACGTGCGAACGGACCGCTCCAGGCGGTCCCTTCGGAAAGCCGTCGGAGCGGGTCGATCAGCCATCTCGCTGCACACGGACACCGCCGTGGTGCGACCCGGCACGCTGGTCGCTGCCGTTGTCCGCGGCCGGCGGCAGGCCGACACCGAAGGTGTTTTTCTTGCCAGTCGAGTCGAGGGCGCCCAACCGGTCGCCCGAGTTGTGCGAGTTGTGGTCACGTGATTTCGAGCGCAACGGCTCGTCGCCAGCGTGGAAGAACGCAATGTCCGGAGCGAGTGCCACGAGCGAAAGCGGCGATCGCCAGTCCCCCTGGTCGGAGAGACAACCAGAGGGGCCACGTCCTCGTGCTCGTCATCGACCTCCTAACCGCATGCGGAAGCGAGAAGCAACCGGTGACGGGACTCGAGTGGGAGAGCGTCGAGCACGGCCCGAGCTTTGTGCTAAGGTGACGGCCGTGGCGTTGCACGTGCTGTCACATCCACTGGTGGACGACACCTTCGCCGGGCTACGGGACCGTCGGACACCGTGCGACGAGTTCCGACGGCTTGCCTACCGGGTGGCTCTCCTCCTGGTGGCCGAGGCGACCCGCGATCTTCCCACCCAGACGAGCGTTGTCGAGACGCCGCTCGAGGCAACCACGGTGCGTCGGCTGGCGGCCCGCGTGGTGGCTGTGCCGGTGCTGCGGGCTGGGGTCGGGATGCTGGAGGCTTTCCTCGACCTCGTGCCTCAGGCTAGCGTTGGCTACTTCGGCCTCGAGCGCAACGAAACCACGGCTGTGGCCCGCCGTTACTACGAGAAGGTGCCTGCCAACCTCCACGACGCCGTGGTGTTCCTCCTCGATCCGATGCTCGCCACGGGGGGCTCAGCGGTGCAGGCTGTCGATGGGCTGCGCGAGCGGGGTGCCCGGCGGGTGCGGTTTCTGTCCGTGATCGCCGCGCCGGAAGGAGTCGCGTTGCTCCAGGCGGCCGCCCCCGACGCCGAGATCTACACCGCTGCTCTCGATCGTGGGCTGAACGAGCGCAAGTACATCCTCCCGGGGCTCGGTGACTTCGGTGACCGGCTTTTCGGGACCTGAGCGGCCTCGGGGGGGTTGGCCGCTGCCGGCCACATCGGCTACCCTGCCGGGGTGTTGAGCTTGCGACCGGAGATCCCATGGGAGCGGCGGCGCCCGCTGATCATGGGGATCGTCAACGTCACCCCCGACTCCTTTTCCGATGGAGGTCGTTTCTCCGATCCTGTCCGGGCACTTGCCCATGCCGAGGTGCTGCTGGCTGAAGGTGCCGACATTCTCGATGTGGGTGGGGAGTCCACCCGGCCGGGTGCCCAACCGCTCGCGCCCGACCACGAGGCCTCGCGGGTGCTGCCGGTGATCGCTGCCCTGCACGAGCGCCATCCCGAGCTGCTCCTATCGGTCGACACCAGCAAGCCCGAGGTCGCCGCCGCAGCGCTGAGGGCAGGGGCGAAGATCGTCAACGATGTGACCGCTGCTGGTGACCCCGCGATGCTCCCCTTGGTCGCCGCCGGCGGTGCAGCGATCGTCCTCATGCACATGCGTGGTACGCCCGGCACCATGCAGGACGACACCTCGTACGCCGATGTCCTGGCGGAGGTGGTGGCGCGGCGGGGCGAGCGGGCAGCGGCGGCCCGCTCCGCCGGTATCCCTGCGGAGCGAATCTGGCTCG
>JAAYVZ010000246.1 GCA_012516935.1 Holophagae bacterium | reverse complement strand
GCTGGCGGGCGGCCACGCACCCCGGCGCCCCCGCCCCCACCGAGAAGCCGGTGGCCGGTCGCGGTCGGGGCTGCATCTGGCACTCCCCACTTGAGCCGCGGTCGAGCGGGCCGAGACCTCGAACCGCACCGTCTGCTCGGCGGAGCGGCCGGCTCCCGGTCCACCCCGTACGTCGAGGCACAAGCGCTCCGAGGGTCGCATTTCGATCCACCCCTCCGCGCTCTCGACGCGCAGCGGGGCGGCGACCTGGAGTGCCGGGACGATGCCGGCCCCGATCTGCAGACCGGCCTCGTGCAGGAGGTTGAAGTACGGGCCGGCCGAGCCGTCGAAAAACGGTGGCTCCGGGCCGTCCAGCTCCACCACGAGGTCCGTCAGCCCCAGGGCCACGACCACTGCCAGCAGGTGCTCGGCGTTCTCGACCTGTTTGGGGGCGCGGCCGAGAACCAGCGGTCCGCCGCAACAGCTCGCGACGTCGAGTGAGGCAGCGACGCACGATCCCACATCGATACGTCGGAGGAGGACGCCGGATCCTGGCGGTGCCGGTCGAAAGCGGATCCACGCCCGCACCTGACGCAACCCGGAGAACCCTACCGCCTCGACCGTCCTACGGATCGTTGCCTGTCGGGGCACGCCACCTCCGCTTCGGCGAGTAGCACAGACCATGCCAAATCCAAACCGTTCGGGAAAGCGCCGACTGTGTCTTTGCTGACACATCCGTGCCTTCGGGGACACAGCACGCCCCGGTGTTACACTCTGGCCAGGAGGCCAATCGTGCTGCCGCCGCTACCACCCGAGGCCGAGCTACGGCTCAAACAGCTCTTGTACCGGTGTATGGAGGAGTTGGAGGCGACCAAGGCCGCCCTCTACCTTGCCGGCTCCGAAGGGAGCTTCGAACTCGCCATCAGTTACGGGTTCGGACGTCGCGATCGCCTCGCACCCGAGATCTCGAGCACCCACCCGCTGTGGACCTGGGTACGGCGGCACCGCACGACCCCCGCCTTCGTCAACAGCTCGGTGGAGGTACCCGAGCTGCAGGAGACCCTCGAAGACGCCGGTACCAGCCGGCTTCTTACCATTCCACTCGCAGTCGGCGACCGTCTGGCCGGGCTTCTCGACGCGCGCGACAAAGCTCGCCGACAGGCCTACACCAACGCCGACGTTCCGATCGCGCGCCAGATCGCCACCGCCATCGAAGTGGCGATCAAGGAGCTCGGTTTGTTCGGTGCTCCAGCGGTCGCGGCCACGCCCGCGGTGCCGGCCACATCAGCGACGGCCACGGCCACCGAGACCACGTTCGGGCTCTACTCGCCATGGGTGGTGGAGGAGGTCGCTGGCTTCGCACGCAACCTGGCCCGGCTGCCGGGGATCTCTGCCGCCGTCGTCACGATCTCCGACGGCAAGGTCGTGAAGTCGCTGGTGATGCGCGGCGTACCCCTCGAAGATTCCCACAAGGAAGCGCTTCGCACCCACCAGCGCCAATGCCTGGAGGCGCACGGCGTCAAGCTGGTCCCAGGCCACCAGTGGAGCTGGGAAGAGGCCGAAGCACGCGAAACCCACGAGCGGTACGAGGAGATCCGCACCGGTCTCCTGTACGCCGGAACCGGGCTCGGCATCGTTGTGTCGTTGCTGGGGCCCGCCGGCACCACGGCCTGTGAGCCGGCCCTGGCGCTCGCCAGCCAACAGTTCCGTCTGGCCCACCAGGTGCGCGCGTACCGGCGAGCCGCGCGCAACCTCGCCCGCATCCTCCTCGAGCCCGGCGAGACCGCCTACCCGCATTTGCGCCAGCATTCGCAGGCGGTATCCGAGCTGGCACAGCGCCTTGCCGTGATGCTTCGTCTCTCCGAGGAGGACGAGGAGACCGTCACCATCGCCGCCTACCTCCACGACGTGGGGATGCGCGAGCTCGACTACGCCAGAATCTACCGGATCGAGAAGGCCGGTGAGGCCGAGATGCGGATGTTTCAGAGGCACCCCGTGGTCGGCGCCCGCCTGGTCGAAAGCGCGGAGTTCCCCGGCGACCTCGTGCGCGCCATCCGGCACCACCACGAGCGGTGGGACGGCAGCGGGTACCCTCACCGCCTGGTCGGACGTGCGATCCCACTCGCCTCCCGCATCATCCATCTGGCCGAGGTCTACGATGTGCTGACCTCGTCCTCCTCGTACAAGCGTCCAATGGCGCGTGAAGCTGCTCTCGAGACGATTCGCGCCGAGGCCGGCAAGCAGCTCGATCCCGAGCTGGTGCCGCTTTTGGATGAGGCCACGCGCTCGTGAAGATCCTGGCAGTCAACCGAAAGGCCCGATTCGAGTACGAGCTGCTCGAGCGGCTCGTCGTCGGTCTCGCTCTCCTCGGCTCCGAGGTCAAGTCGGTGCGCCAGGGGCGGGTCTCGTTCGGCGACGGGCACGTGGCGTTCCACGACGGCGAGGCGTACCTCGTCGAGGTGCACATCGCGCCGTATGAGAACGCCGGGTACGCCGGCCATGACCCGCTGCGCCGACGCAAGCTCCTGCTTCACCGGCGCGAGCTCGCCCGCTGGCGCACCAAGGTGACGGAGAAGGGGCTCACGCTCGTGCCGCTGGCCATCGGCGTCGAGGGCAACTGGATCAAGGTCGAGATCGCACTCGCCCGCGGCAAGAAGCTGCACGACAAGCGGGAGACCATCAAGCAGCGCACCCTCGACCGCGAGACCATGGCGGAGCTGAAGGGGAAGAGGTAGACCAGGCGCAGGTGGCGGGTGGCTGGCACGCAGTGGTCGGTGCTCGGTAGTCGCCGCCCCGTCCGCACCCGAAGCCTCGACGCTGCGATCGTCGTTCACCGATCCCCGGCGGGAATACGAAGGCGGCGCCGCGAGTATACTGGCACGAGGCATCGGCCCGACAGAAGGAGGAGAGACATGAGTTCGACACCGCCCCCACCCCCTGTGCAATCCGGCGCAGAGGCGCCCAAGGACTGGCTGGTTACCCTGCTGCTGTGCCTGTTCCTGGGTGGCCTCGGCGTCCATCGCTTTTATACCGGCCACATCGGCATCGGCGTGGCCCAGCTGCTCACCCTGGGTGGCTGCGGCATCTGGGCCCTCATCGACCTCATCATGATCATCACCGACAAGTTCACCGACTCGCTCGGCCGACCGCTGCAGAAGAAGTAGGCTACGAAGCGGATCATCGTCCTCGCGAGCATGGCGGCCCTGGCCGCCGTCGTGCTGCTGCCGGTCGATCTCCTCGATCACGGCCCGACCCTCTGCCCGATCCGTCGGCTCGGCGGCACCTGGTGCTGGGGCTGCGGCATCACCCGCGCCTGCTGGCGGGTGCTGCACGGCGACCTACGCGGCGCCTTCGAGCACAACCGCCTCGTCGTGGCGGTCTTTCCGCTCGTCGGGTTTCTCTACTTCCGGTGGGCGTGGCGGGCTCTCCGGCCGGCGACGCAGGGGGCCAGGGACAGGGCACAGCAAGCTGCACCCCCACCATCGAGCGTGTAGGAGCGGGGCTTTCCACCCGCCATGCTGGCCGAGGACGGTCGGCTGCTGCGGCCTGGAGGCGAGAGCCGTAACCCACCCCCACCCAGTCCGACCGCAAACCCTCGGTCTGGGGCCCACCGTCCACAACCACCTGGACGTACGCCACGACCTGACCACCGACGCCCCCCAACCGACGCGGTCGAGGCTCGCCTGGTGGCGACCGGACCCGACCTCGGCGCTGCGTTTTGCCCACCAGCCTTTGTCTTCGAGCTTCGACCGCACGGACGAGTGGGCAAGGCGGGCGGTATACTCTCCCCCCTGAAGCGGAGGGACGCGTGAGCACCGAGACGTACTACATCACGACCCCGATCTACTACGTCAACGATTTGCCCCATATCGGCCACATCTACACCACCGTCGTGGCCGACACGATCGCCCGCTACAAGCGGCTGCGGGGGCTCGACGTCCGCTTCCTCACCGGCACCGACGAGCACGGCCAGAAAATCGACCGCAGCGCTGCCGCCCAACAGCTCACCCCACGCCAGCTCGCCGACCGCGTGGTCGGGCGCTTTCACGAGCTGTGGCGGCAGCTCGACATCACCCACGACGACTTCATCCGCACCACCGAGGCGCGTCATCACGCCGGCGTGCACGCCGTGATCGCTCGCATGGTGGCCAAGGGCGACATCTACCGCGGCGACTACGAGGGGTGGTACTGCTCCGGATGCGAGGCGTTTTACCCCCAGTCCCAATTGGTGAACGGGAAGTGTCCGGATCAGGGCCACCCGGTCGAGCTCACGAAGGAGGACTCGTACTTCTTTCGGCTCTCCGAGTATCAGCAGCGGCTGCTCGACTTCTACGCCCAGAACCCCGACTTCATCCGCCCCACCTCGCGCTACAACGAGGTGGTCCGCTTCGTCGAGTCAGGCCTCCGTGACCTCTCGATCTCGCGCGCCAGCCTCACGTGGGGGATCCCGTTCCCTTCCGACGCTTCGCACGTCGTGTACGTGTGGCTCGATGCCCTCACCAACTACATCTCGGCGCTGGGGTTCGGCTCGGGCGACGAGCGCCTGTACCAGAGGTACTGGCCGGCCAGCTTGCACTTGGTGGGCAAGGACATCCTGCGCTTCCACTGCGTGTACTGGCCGGCGTTTCTGATGTCTGCCGAGCTGCCGCTACCCAAGCAGGTATTCGGCCACGGCTGGTGGCTCAAGGACGAGGCCAAGATGTCCAAGTCGCTCGGCAACGTCGTTCGCCCGGACCACCTGCTCGAGCGGTTCGGCTCCGACCCGCTGCGCTACTTCCTCCTCCGCGAGATGACGTTCGGCCTCGATGCCAGCTTTTCCGACGAGGCGTTCGTGGCGCGCTACAACGCCGACCTGGCCAACGGCCTGGGCAACGCCGCCTCGCGCGTGCTGGCCATGGCCCGCCGCTACTTCGGAGGCCTGACTCCGCCCCGCTCGTGTGGTGCCAACCGCCTCCGGCTCAAAGCCGACGAGGTCGTGCAGCGCTACGTGCAGGCAATGGACGACCTCGAGCTGCAAGCGGCGATCGAGGCGGTATGGGACCTGCTGTCGGCCCTCGACGGCTACGTCAACGACAAGGCACCGTGGAAGCGGTTCAAGAGCGAGGGCGCGTCCTCCGAGGCGCTCCAGCGCATTATCTACAACTGCCTCGAAACACTGCGTATCGTCGCCGTCCTGGTGGCACCGGTGATGCCGCGCACGGCGAGCGCGCTGTACGGTCAGCTCGGCCTCGAGATGGCGCCGTTCTCGGCCGCTGACCTGCAGTGGCTGGGCCTCCCGACCGCCCACCGCCTCGGCCCCGAAGCGACCCTCTTCCCGCGCGTGGACGTCAAGGAGTACTTCGCTGAGCAGCTCATGACCGCACCAGCACCGGAACCGCCCGGCGCGGCATCGGCCCCACCCGAAGCCCCGATGCCGGCCGAGCTGACGAAGACCGGGCAGCTTCCCCCGGAGGTCGTGGCCGCAGCGGCGGCCGAGGCTGCCACGTCCGAGGAGGAGCTCATCTCGATCGACGAGTTCGCCCGCACCGAGCTGAAGGTGGGGCTGATCACGCACGCCGAGCGGGTGCCCAAGTCCAAGAAGCTGGTGCGCATGGAGGTGGACCTCGGCGAGGGGCGGCGGCGCCAGATCGTCGCCGGAGTCGGCGCCGCCTATACGCCCGAGCAGCTTTTCGGGCGGCGCGCGGTGTTCGTCGCCAACCTCAAGCCGGCGACGCTCATGGGGCTGCAATCGGAGGGGATGATTCTGGCCGCCTCGATCGCGGGCAAACCGTACCTATTGGGCGTGGACGGCGAGGTGCCGCCTGGAACCGGGGTAAAGTAGTCGGGTGATCCTTCGTCTGCGCTACGGCACCTCGCTACTGACCGCCAACCTGCGCGGCCTCCGCTGCCAGGAGCTGAAGCCGCGTACGACACACACCGCGCTACCCCTTTCCGAGCTCGTCCGCTCCGCCCTCGAGCAGCCGCTCACCGGCTTGCCGCTCGCGGCCTTGGCAGCCGGACGGCAGCGCGCCGTCGTGCTGGTGCCCGACGCGACCCGCTCTGCCTCGCTGCCCGACGTCCTCCCGGCGGTGCTCGAGCGACTGGCGTCCGCCGGCATCCCTTCCGAGAGCACCACCGTGCTAGTCGCCTGCGGTACCCATCCGCCGGTGTCCGCGTCCGAGGTCAGCGCCCTGGTCGGGCTCCTGCCGCCCGGCGTGGCGATCGTGCAGCACAACGCCCACGACGGCCTTGCACTCTACCCGGCCGGCACCCTGCCCACCGGCCTTCCGGTGCGTCTCAACCGCCTTCTCCTCGAGGCCGACCTCGTCGTCGCCATCTCCAAGGTGCAGCACCACTACTTCGCCGGGTTCGGCGGTGGGCCGAAGCTGGTGTTCCCTGGCGTCGCCGGCTACGAGGAGGTGCAGATCAATCACGGGCGGGTGCTCGACCTTGCGGCGACGCCGCCGCAGCGGCACCCAGCCTGTGAGCCGGGCCGACTCGCCGGCAACCCTGTGGCCGAGGAGATCGCCGTCGCCGCAGCTTTGCGCCCACCGGACTACGCGCTGCTACTGGTCGATGGCGCGGAGGGCAAGCCCGTATGGTCAGCCGGGGGACCGCTCGAGGCCGCGTTTCCCGCCGCTTGCGAGCGGGCCCGCGCGCTGTTCGAGGTGGAGGGTGGCCCATTCGACCGCATCGTCGTCAGCGCGGGCGGCGCTCCGCGCGACCACACCCTCATCCAGGCGCACAAAGCGCTCGACGCCGCCTGTCGTTTTGCGCGCTCCGGCGCGGAGGTCGTGTTCGTGAGCGCGTGTGCTGGCGGCACGGGCTCCCCCGCCATGGAGCCGTTCCTCGCCGACCCCCGCCCCGAACGCATCCTGGCCATGCTTGCCGAGCACTACGTGCAGTACGGTCACACCACCTTGCGTCTGGTCGAGAAGACCGCCCGCTTCCGCATCACCATGATCTCGGCGCTCCCGACCGAGCTCGTCGCTCGCCTCGGCATGACGCCGGGGGGCGACCTCGCCGCCGTCTTCGACCGCTGGCGGGCCGAGGCCCCCGGCGCCACCGTGGCCGTCTTCCCGGGCCCGCCCGTGTACCCCGTCGGGGGGTGACCGCCCTGGGTTCGAGCCGCGGGGCCAGCCCGCTATACTCCCCGTAT
>JAAYVZ010000245.1 GCA_012516935.1 Holophagae bacterium | reverse complement strand
GACGTTGTACGCCGCCGATGGCACCAAGGTGGCCGAGCGGGAGGTGACGCTGCCGCCGCACGCGAGCGTGCAGGAGCGGTTGGAGACCATGCTGGGGCGGCCGCTCGACAGCTTCGCGGTGGGCACCTACGGTCTCACCGTGCTGCCGCTCGACGACACGCCGAACGGCGTGCAGGGCCGGAGCTGGGCGTACGTCTCGATGGTCGACAACATCACCGGCGACCCCACCAACTGGTGGTGACCGGCGGTCCGTCCTCCGCCTGGTGGTCCGCCCGAAAGCCGGGGGCCGCGGCGCACGCACTGCGTGCCTGTACACTTCCAGGCGGAGGCGTCCATGGGATACGAGCTTCCGGGGTGGGCGGCGGAGATGCGGGAGATCTTCCGGTCAGGCACGACGAGCCAGTTCGTGCTGTTCGGGAACGTCTTCGACCTGGTGCCGGCCGACGATGGGAAGGGGGGGCGGACGTACCTGCCGCTGCGCCGGTTCCTCGGGGAGGTGATGTTCGCGCGGTTCGACGTGGTGATCCTGTTCGACCGCGGTAAGGGGCTACGGGTGCGCAAGGGCGGCGACCACTTCCACCGCTTCCTCAAGACGTTCGATACGTTCCAGGGGACGGCGTGGGCGGGGCTGCCGGACGTCGGGCCGGACAAGCTGGAGACGCTCGACCTCGGCAACCTGCTGCCGCGCGACCCCAAGCGGGCCCTCGAGCTGTGCGACCGTTTCCTGCGCGGAGCGCTCGCGCGCACGCGACAGGTCGAGGGCAAGCTCGTGGCCGACCCGCTCAAGGTGGCGGTGGTCATCGAGTACGCACAGTTCGTCGCGCCGCAGGGGGAGCCGTCGTATATCGCCGACCTCTCGCAGACGCTCATCCAGCTCGTGGACTGGGCGGCGGATCCTGCGATCACCGGCGCCCACGTGGCGACGGTGCTGGTCTCGGAGAACCTCGCGGACCTCAACCGGGTGCTGGTGGAAAACCCTTACAGCTCGAAGATCCAGATCCCGCTGCCGGCGGCCCGAGAGCTGCGGGAGTTCGTGGCCGACATCACGGCTTCGGTGGCGGACTTCGACTCGGTGAGTGAGGTGGCGCGCGAGACGCTGGCCGACCGGCTCGTGGGGCTGTCCCGCGTCAACGTCCGCAACCTGCTGCAGCGGGCCATCAGCTCACGCCAGATGATCACCGGGAAGTGCCTGACCGGACTCAAGAAGGAGATCATCGAGAAGGAGGCGTTCGGGCGCCTCGAGTTCCTCGAGACCGACCGCACGCTCGACGACGTGGCGGGTCACGTCGAGGCCAAGGCGTGGCTGCGGCAGGACGCGGTGTTGCTGCGCAAGGGGCGCACGATGGCGATCCCGATGGGGTACCTGCTCACCGGGCGGATCGGCACCGGCAAGACGTACCTGGTGGAGTGCCTGGCCGGAGAGGTCGGTATCCCGTGCGTGGAGCTCAAGAATTTCCGTGAGAAATGGGTGGGCGCCACGGAGGGCAACCTCGAGAAGGTGTTCGGTATCCTGCGGGCGCTCGGGCAGGTCATCGTCTTCGTGGACGAGGCGGACCAGGCGATGGGCAAGCGCGGCGGTGGCGACGGGGACTCGGGGCTGTCGGGGCGGATCTACGCGATGATGGCCAAGGAGATGTCGGACACCCGCAACCGCGGCAAGATCATCTGGATCTTCGCCACCTCGCGGCCGGACCTGCTGGAAGTGGACCTCAAGCGGCAGGGGCGGCTCGACGTGCACATCCCGCTGTTCCCGCCGGGCGACGCCGAGGGGCGGCGGGCGCTCCTGGCGGCGATGGCGCGCAAGCTCAAGGTGGAGATCGAACCGGAGGAGCTGCCGGAGCTGCCGGAGGGGCAGGAGTTGGGCGGCAACGAGATGGAGGGGATCCTGGTGCGGGCGCTGCGGTTGTTCGAGACCCAGCCGGAGGACCTGCCGAAGAAAGGGTTCCCCGAGGTGATGGCCGAGGTGGTCGCGGACGTGCGGCCCTCGGCCCACACCGAGCGGCTCGAGCTGATGGACCTGCTGGCTGTCAAGGAGTGCACCGACTCGCGGTTCCTACCGGAGCGCTTCCGTGCGCTGCCGATGGCCGAGGTCAACCGCCGCATCACCGAGCTGAAGGACGCGGTGGGGGAGTAGCCTTCTCTTGCTCCCGTCAGAAACCCGGTCCGGGTCCCCGGCCTCGATCTGGATCGGGAGGGGGGCGGGCCATGACCCCGTCTGCGACCACGTCAAAAACGGGGTGATGTGCCGTGCTGGGTACGGTAGGCTGCGAGCGAGGAGGCGACGATGACGCACGCGATCCGTTTCCATGCGACCGGCGGGCCGGAGGTGCTGCGCTGGGAGGGCGTCGAGGTGGCTCCGCCGGGGCCGGGTGAGGCGCTGGTCCGGCACACGGCGGTGGGGGTCAACTTCATCGACACGTACCACCGCACGGGGCTGTATCCGCTGCCGATGCCATCGGGGCTCGGGATGGAGGCGGCCGGGGTCGTCGAGGCGGTGGGGGAGGGCGTGTCCGAGGTGCGGGCAGGCCAGCGCGTGGCGTACGCCTGCCAGCCGGTGGGGGCGTACGCCGAGGCGCGGACGATCCGGGCCGACCGGCTCGTGCCGCTGCCCGCCGGCGTGGACGACCGCACTGCCGCGGCGGTGATGCTCAAGGGGATGACGGCGCAGTACCTGCTGCGCAGCACGTTTCGGGTCGAGCCGGGCCACGTGGTGCTGATCCACGCCGCTGCCGGTGGGGTGGGGCTGCTCGCCTGCCAGTGGGCGCGGCACCTCGGTGCGACGGTGATCGGCACGGTCTCGACCGAGGCCAAGGCCGAGCTGGCTCTGGCCAACGGCTGCCACCATGTCGTGATCTCGGGTCGGGAGGACCTCGCGTCGCGCGTGCGGGCGCTCACCGGCGGCGAGGGGGTTCACGTCGTCTACGACTCGGTCGGCAAGGACACGTGGGAGGCCTCGCTCGGCTGCCTGCGACGGCGCGGGATGCTGGTGTCGTTCGGCAACGCCTCGGGGCCGGTGCCGCCGATTCAGCCGCTCGTGCTCTCGCGCCAGGGCTCGCTGTTCCTCACGCGGCCGGTGCTCATGGACTACACGGTCACCCGCGACGAGCTGCTCGGCTGCGCGGGCGAGCTCTTCGAGGTGCTGGGAAGCGGCGCCGTGAGCGTCCACGTCCACGCGAGCTACCCGCTCGCATCGGCTGCGGCGGCGCACCGGGACCTCGAGTCGCGGCGCACCACCGGCTCGCTCCTCCTGGTTCCGTAAAGGGACCACCCCGGGGGCCGCGGGGAAGGTACAATCCGGCCGTGGCGATCTCGCACAGGCTGCCGAAGCCGCTGCGATCCGGAGCCCGGGTGGGCGTTGTCGCGCTCTCGGGACCGATCCAGGAGACCGCGCTCAGGGCCGGGCTCGGTGTCCTGCGCGATGCTGGTCTGGTGCCGGTCGAGGCGCCGAACCTCCACGACCGAGTCGGCTACCTGGCAGGCGACGACGCAGCCCGCCTGGCCGGCCTCGAGGCCGTCCTCGACGACGACGTCGAGGCGGTGTGGGCGGCGCGCGGCGGGTACGGCTCGATGAGGCTGCTCACGCGCATGCCGTGGGATCGGTTGGCGGGCTGGGGTGGGTGGG
>JAAYVZ010000244.1 GCA_012516935.1 Holophagae bacterium | reverse complement strand
GACCAAGCGGCCGATACGGATTGGAGGAGCGATTCAGGCGGACGAGGATGTCATCGTCGCTTCGCGCGGGACGATCACCATCGGTGCGCCCATACGGGCTGGCCGCGATGTGGGCATCGCGAATCGCGATGGCTGGCTGGAGGTCTCCGCGGCGCTGCCGGCCGACCGCTGGGTGTGGGTCAACCTGTGGGCCACCTGGTGCGTGCCGTGCAAGCGGGAGATACCGCTGCTCGTCACGTGGCGCGACCAGCTCCGCAGGGACGGGGTGCCGTTCGATCTGGTGTTCGTCTCGGTGGACGACACCGGGGGAGTGCTGGCGGACTTCCTCGGCAGCCACCCGGACGTCGCGCCCGAGCCGTCGCTGCGCCTGCTGCAGCCCAAGGGGCTCGAGTCGTGGCTTGGGCGCTACCAGCCGGAGCCCTCGGGATCGATCCCGGTGCACCTCATCGCCGCGCCCGGGCTCGAGGTGCGTTGCGTCCGCGCCGGCTCGCTGCGCGAGGGCGACTACCCCACCGTGCGCGCGCTCATGCGCTGACGGGATCGGGTCAGCGCGGCCTGAGGTCGGCGATGATCGCGGCGTCGACCCACCAGATGTCGCCCTGGCCGTTGCCCGGGCCGCTGCCGATCCGGCGGTAGTCGGCGTAGGAGAGGCGTTCCACCCCCGGTTCGGTCGTCGCGCGCTGGCTCATGAAGAAGAAGTACTTGCCGTCGGGGGAGACGTACGGCGAGTAGCCCAGCACGCCAGGCAGGTTGACCGGCTTGCCGAGGTTCGCCGGCTCGTGCCAGCCCCCGTCGGGCTTGCGGAAGACGACGTGGTAGTCGGCGGGAGAGATGGCGTCGTCGCGGCCCACGACCACCAGGATGACGTAGCTCTCGTCCGGGGCCACGAAAGCGTTGAACCGGGTGGCCCCGCAGTTGACCTGCGCCGGCAACTGCTCCGGCGCCTGGTAGACGCCGTCGACCAGCCGCGAGCGATAGATGTGCTCCACCTCTCCGCCCTTTTTCCCGCGCGTGAAGTAGAGCGTGCCGTCGCGCGAGACGGAGGGGAAGAACTCCGAGTCGGGGGAGTTGACCGGGGCGCCGAGGTTGCGCGGCTCGCTCCAGCCGCCAGCAGTCCGGTCGACCACCCAGATGTCCTCGTTCGGCGCCGCCCCTGCCACCGCCGGGCGGTTCGAGAGGAAGAAGAGCTGCTTGCCGTCGGGCGCGAGCGCCGGCTCGATGTCCATGTGGGTGGGACCGCCCGAGAACGAGGCCGTCTCGGGCCCGAGCCAACGCCCGCCCTCCCTCCTCACCACCATGATCGTCGAGTACGCGTGCGCGGGACCCACGACCGTGTAGTAGATCTCGTTGCCGTCGGGCGAGATCGCGAGGTCGCGCTCGGACAGACCGGTGGAGACGACCCCTGTTCCGAACAGCTCGGGCGTGCGGCCGGGCGGCTTCTGCCCCAGGTAGTCGCCGGCCGGCGCCGGCTGTGCCAGCACGACGGCGGCCAGGCACAGCACCGCGGTCGCTGCGGCTATCGTGATCGCTCTCGAGCGGGTGGCGTTCGTCATCTCGACCTCCAGGCGCGTCGCCTAGCTTACGCCAGGCGAGGCACGTGGTTCGCTCCTCCCGGGGCGGCCGGCCCGTCACCCGTGCGCCGCCGCGGCGCGTTCGTCCCGCCGGTGCCGCAGGTGAGGCCACCGGTCCACAGGCTGCGTGCCGCCGGCGACCGGGCGGGCGCGCTCGCGTCCTACCGCGCCGCGCTCGAGATCGACCCGGGGACGGAGTCCGCGCGCCGCACCGTGGCCGGGCGGGAGGCGACGCCCCACGAAGTAGCCGCGCCGAATCAGGCTTCGCCTCCGGGCCTCTATAATCCGACCGTGCCCTCGTGGACCATCCCCAGACTCGCGCCGGTCGCCTGGGGTCTGGCAGCCGTCGGCGTCATCGCCGGCTCTGTCTGTCTCATATCGGACCACCACACCTACAACACGGTGCTGCTCGCCGCCTACATCCCGTCCCTGCTGGTGGCCACCGTCGGGTGTCTGATCGCCGATCGGAAGCGAGAGCGTCGGAGCGGGTCCCCTTTCGCGGCGAGCTGGACCCCTCGCGCCCGGCGCCTGGCGCTGGTGCTGGTCGCGGTGGCAGGCATCGCCCGCGTGTGGGGCTTTCCCAACTGGCCGCCAGCCAGCGGCGTGGGGTTCGAGGAGGAGGAGCTCGGCGGCGCGGCAACCGCCCTGCTCGAACGGTCGGCCCACCCCGCCGAGCACCGCCTACCCACCTACGCGGCGGCGCTGGGGTTGGTTCTCTTCGGCCCAAGCATCACCTCGCTGCGGGTGGTGTTCGTCGCCGCCAGCGCGCTCGCACCGCTGCTGCTGTTGGGCGCCTGCCGCCGCCTCGCACGACCTCCGGTGGCGTTGTTGTGCACCGCCCTCTACGGCTTCTCGTGGTGGGCCACCGCTGCCGGACGTTTCGCCGACGAGATCTACTTCGTTGCCCCGCTGACCGCGGCTGTCGTCTGGTTGCTGTTGGTGGTACTCGACGAGAGGTCGTCGCTCGCTGCGCTGGGTCTGGGCCTGCTTTCGGGCGCATTCGTGTTCGAGTACACCGGCTACCGCCTGGTCCCGCTGTTGGTCACGGGCTACCTGCTTCTCAAGCTGGCCGGGCGCGGGTGGCGCGCGCTACGTGCGCCTGGAGACCCGATCTGGCGAGGGCTCGTCATCCGCTTCCGGCCGGTCCTCGTCCTCGCCCTGACGTTCACGATCGGCTCGGCGGTTTCGATCCTTCCTGCCGCTATCGGCTTTTTGCACCGCCACGACGCGTCGCTTCTGGAGGCGTTCACCCGCCACACCGGCGTCCCCGATGCAACGGTCCGCAAGGCGCCGGGCGAGCTCATCGACCTGATCTTCACGCGGTCGGTGCGCCTCGTCCGCTTCCTCGCCGTGCCTGAGCAGGGCGAGCCGATTCCGTGGATGAACTGCGAGCCCTACCGGCCGAACCTGGGACCGATCGCCGGGACGGTGCTCGGCGCGGGGTGCCTGCTGGCGGTGCTCAACCTGCGGCGCCGCCTCCATCCACTGCTCGCGGTGTGGATCGCCGTTTCCGCCGGGACGGTGCTCGCCGTTCCGCTCAACGAGAACACCTGGCGCTACTTCGCCATCTTCCCGGTGGCTTGGTTGCTGGCCGCGAGCGGGCTCGAGGGGGTCTGGCCCCGCGATACGCGGCGGCCGGCCGCACGGGTGCTCGCGCTTGCCGCCGCCGTTACCGCCGGCGCCGTGGCCGTGTCGGACACCGTCTTCCTGCACCGCAAGCTGATACCGGATGGCGCTGTCAGGCGCGCCTTCGCACACCCGTGTATAACCACCGCCCGGATCGTTGGGGCCTTTCCACCCGGTTCTCGCACCGTCTTGGTCTCCGACGTCTGCGGCAACGTCGCCGAACACCAGGACCTGCGTTGGCTCCTGGCCGGGCAGGAGGTGGTCGTCGCCGAGTCCCTGGCCGATGCCCTGCAGCCGCAGCAGCCGGGCTCGGGAGCGGTGAATGTGGTCGCTGCGACCACCATCGCCCAGCCGGGGCTCGGCCCCCTGCTCGTGCAAAGCCTGCCCGAAAGCTCGCTGTTGCCGCCGGACCGCGGACCTCTCGGGAACCTGGATCTCGTCGCCATCCGGCTGCGACCGGCCCGGCTGCCAGGGCGTTGCCGGCAGTGGGGGCCCGGAACCGGAGGGTTCACGGTAGGAAGCTTCGAGGGCCCCGCGGGAGAACCGGCCGGTCCGGGCCGACCGCCAGCCGGCAGCCGGCTGCTCGAGATGCATGGCGAGCCGTTCTTCAGCTCGCTCGGCCAGCGGCGCTCAGCCTTGCAGCATGCCGTATCGCTCCGCGGATCGCCCGACACCGTCTACTGGGTCACTTGGACCGGTACGGCCACACCTCCACCCGGCTGCCGCGGGGTGCGGTTGCGGCTGCGCAGCGGATATGGCTGGCTGTGGCTCGACGGCAACCTGATCCTGACGGCCGGCTACCGAGGTCATGAGGTCGTCGTGGAGGAGAAGGCGATGGGCTTCCAGCCCGGCCAGGTCGTCGCCGTCGAGGCGTGCTCGTACTACATCGGCAACGACCCGCCGGCGCTCCAGGTGGAGTGGCTGGACAACGGGCTCGGAGAACTCCTTGCCGGCGTCGGACCCCCAGCGCCCTGTGACTGACCGTACAATACCCCCGGGGAGAAAGCCGCCATGACCGAGCTCGGGTCCGCCGCCCTCACCGCTTTGAGGGACTGCCTGGGCTTGCGGCCGTCGGAGACCTTGCTGATCCTCACCGACCCTCCCATGGCCGAGCTCGCACGGGTGTTCGCGCGGGTTGCCCGGGCTCTGGCTCGTGAGGTCCTCGTCACCGAGTACTCGGAGCGGGAGCTCAACGGCCAGGAACCCCCGCCACCGGTGCCGGCGCTGATGGCCGCCGTGGACGTGGTGCTTGCCGTGACCTCGCGCTCCATCACGCACACCGCGGCTCGCCGCGCCGCCACCGCGAGCGGGGGGCGCGTGGCGACGATGCCGGGCCTCACTCAGGATTGCCTGATTCGCACCATGAACGCGGACTACCGGGCAATCGCCGAGCGCAGCCACCGGGTGGCCGAGATGCTGACCCGAGCCCGCGTCGCCCACCTGAGCAGCGACCACGGCACCGACCTCACGCTGCCGATCGACGGCATCGTCGCCATCGCTTCGACCGGGCTGATCCTGCACCGTGGGCAGTGGGGTAACCTGCCGTCGGGTGAAGCCTACCTCCGTCCGCTCGAGGGACGATCCGAGGGCGTTCTGGTGGTGGACGGATCCCTCGCCGGTCTCGGCAAGCTCACTCAGCCCGTGCGCATCACCGTCCGCGAAGGCGTGGCCGTGGGCGTCGACGGCGGCGAGGAGGCGGAGCGCTTCTCGGCCCAGCTCGAGCACGTCGGGCCCCTCGCGCGCAGCGTCGCCGAGCTCGGCGTGGGTACCAACGACCGCGCCGTCCTCACCGGCAACATCCTGGAGGACGAGAAGATCCTCGGCACGGTACACATCGCCTTCGGCAACAACACCTCGCTGGGGGGCTCCGTCGATGTGCCATTCCACGTCGACGGCATCGTTTTGTACCCCACTTTGACGCTCGACGGCCAGGTCGTCATCGACCGTGGCGTCCCGAGGTTCTGAGCGCAGGGTCTGGCCTTCAGCCGCCGGCGCGCGAGGGGTCAACGCTCGGGCTCGCAGCGTCGCCGGCAGAGGAACGGGAGAGGACCGGTGGTGGCAGCCTCAGGTGGGAAGAAAGGGAGAAGCTCTCGGCCCCCAACCAGGTGACGGCGCGGCGGCGGCAAGGGCGCGCACGAGCGCGGCATCGGCTGGGGGCGTCTGCAGCGCGGTGAGCTCCGAGGGGAGGAACCAGCCCAGGTCCTGGCCCTCACGCCCGTGAGGCGCGCCGCTTCCCAGCGCGGCCCGGTAGAAAAGCAGCAAGATCTCTCGCTCACTGTCGCGGTGCCAGGCGAAGGTCAACGGCTCGCCAACCTCCACCTCCACCCCGAGCTCCTCACGGAGCTCGCGCGCCAGCGCCTCCTCTGCACTCTCGCCGACCTCGACCTGCCCGCCCGGGAACTCCCAGAACCCGGCGAGGTGGCTCCCCGAAGGGCGGCGCGCCAGTAGCAACCGGCCGTCCTCGCGGACCATGACAGCCGCCACGACCAGCCGCAGCGACGTCACTTCGGAGGGGCAGCGGGCGGCGCAGCGGTGGCGGAGCGCCCCAGGACGACGGCCTCCAGCGCCGGATCCAGATAGACGATCTTGGCGCCGGCGCGCAGCGAGTCGACCTTCTCACGCACGATCGACTCGGCTTTGCGCCCGCGCAGGAAGCTTCGCAAGTTGTCCTTGACCTCGGCCAGCGTCGAGGAACCGGCAGGCTTGCGCTCCTCGGCTCGGAAGAGATGGAAGCCGTACGAGCTCCCCAGCACGTCGCTGACCTTGCCGGGCTCGAGAGCGAACACCGCCGGCTCGAGCTCGGGCATCAGACGACCCTTGCTCACCCAACCAATCTCACCGCCGTTCGCCTTCGTCGCGTCGTCGGAGAACTGGCGGGCCAGCGTCGCGAAGTCCTCCCCAGCGAGGAGGCGTGCACGGATCGACTCCACCTTGGTCCTGGCTGCGGCGCGCGTCGTCTCGTCGGCGCTCGGCTTGGCCTCGATGAGGATCATCCGCAGCCGTACCTGCTCGCCGTGCTCGAACTCTTTGGGGTGCGCCTGGTAGTAGGTCGCGAGGTCCTCGTCGGTGATCGTGAGGCCGGCGAGCAGCACCGTCTCGATGTACTGACGCACCATGATCGTCTCGGCCGTGATCCGCCGCAGCTCGGGCTCGGTCAAGCCGGCCTGCTCGAGGGACTCGGCCAGCTTGTCGGGCCCACCGGCCATCGCGCGCTGCTGCTCGATGGCGGCCTCGACTTTCGCCTCGTCGGCCTCGACCCCGGCGGCGCGCGCCGCCGCCCCGAGGAGGATACGGGCAACGACCTGATCCACGGCCCGCCGCGTGATCATGGTCTCGTCCGCGGTTTGCCCTCGGAGTTGGGCAGCGATCGCCTGCTTCGCAGCGTTGACCTCGACCTCGCTGACCTGACTCCCGTTGACCACCATCACGGGAACGGCCGCCGCGGCCAATCCCGAGACCACCAAACCCATTCCCACAAGAGCGCTCAATCGCATGCGCCAACCCCTTCCTGCCGCGACGCGAACAGCGTGCGTACGGTATGAGCAGCCCATGCAAAAGTCAAACCAACTTCCAACCCACCGAGCGCGCCAGAAAGGCACGGGAGCGACGGTGCAACGCCGCGACGAGCGGCTGGAGGTCCGCACTCGTCCGGGCATTCTTCTTGCTTGGAGACACCCGAAATGCCGCCCGCCAAGCTGGGCGGCGCGAGGAGAGAGCCACCATGCCGACCAGCGAGGCCGACCTGAAAGCGCTCAACGAGCGCGTCCGAGAAGAAGCCCTGGAGGTCCAAACCGCCCTGCGCGAGGTGCGCAAGGTGATCGTCGGGCAGGCGTCGGTGCTCGACCGCATGATGATCACCCTTCTGTGCCGCGGGCACCTGCTCGTCGAGGGTGTGCCCGGCCTCGCCAAGACGCTCGCCGTCAAGACGCTCGGCCAGGTCCTGGACCTCGGCTGCGCACGAATCCAGTTCACGCCCGACCTGCTGCCGGCCGACCTCACCGGCACCATGGTCTACAACCAGAAGACCGGCGAGTTCGTGCCCCGTAAGGGCCCGGTCTTCACCCACCTGTTGCTCGCCGACGAGATCAACCGTGCTCCGGCCAAGGTGCAGTCGGCGTTGCTCGAGGCGATGCAGGAGCGACAGGTCACCATCGGCGACACCACCTATCCCCTGCCCGAGCCGTTCATGGTCTTCGCCACCCAGAACCCGATCGAGCAGGAGGGTACCTACCCGCTTCCCGAGGCGCAGGTCGACCGCTTCCTGCTCAAAGCCCGAATCGACTACCCCGGGCGTGATGAGGAGCGACAGATCCTCGACCGCATGATCGGTGCCGGGCCACCGGTTCCGGCTCGAGCTCTCAGTCACGACGCCGTGCAACGGCTCGCCCAGCGCGTGCTCGAGATCTATCTCGACGACCGGATCAAGGACTATATCGTCGCGCTCGTACGGGCGACTCGTGCGCCGCGCGAGGTCGGCCTGGGCGAGATCGCGCACCTGATCGCTTTCGGGGCCTCCCCCCGCGCCACCCTGGCGTTCTCGCACGCCGCCCGCGCCATGGCGTTCCTCCAGGGACGCGGCTTCGTCATCCCCGAAGATATCAAGGCCATCGCGCCCGATGTACTGCGCCACCGCGTGCTGCTCACCTACGAGGCCGAGGCCGAGAACGTGGCTTCCGAGCAGCTCATCGAGCGCCTGCTCGAGCGGGTGGAAGTGCCATGACACGACGGCGAGTGCGGGGGCCGAGAGAGGCCGCCGGGGTCGACGACCGCAGCGAACGGTCAGGTAGCGGAGTCCGAGGTCCGAGGCCCGGGAGCGCCTCGGCAGGGACTGCGAGCCCCGGATCCCGCATCCCGGACCCCGATCCCCCGTCGGGCGGTGTCGGAAGGACCGAATAGATGCTGGATCGCGAAACGATCGAGAAGATCCGGCGCATCCGCATTCGCACGCGGACGATCCTCGACACCGGGATCAGCGGTTCGTACCACGCCGTCTTCAAAGGCCGCGGGATGGAGTTCGCAGAGGTGCGCGAGTACACGCCCGGTGACGACGTGCGCACCATCGACTGGAACGTCACCGCCCGCATGGGCCACCCGTACGTCAAGAAGTTCGTGGAGGAGCGCGACCTGACGCTGCTGCTGGTCGTCGATCTCTCGGGCTCACAGCAGTTCGGATCGCAATACCTGCTCAAACGCGATCTGGCGGCGGAGCTCGCCGCGGTGCTCGCGTTCTCAGCCGTAGCCAACCACGACCGGGTGGGCGCGGTGCTGTTCACTGACCGCATCGAGTCGTTCGTTGCCCCGGGGCGCGGTACCGACCATGCCCTGCGTATCGTCCGCGACCTGCTGACCACCCGGCCGGCTGGGCTCGGCACCGACCTCGATCTGGCGCTGCGCTTCTCCCGCCGGGTGCTCAAGCGCCGGAGCATCGTCGCGGTGATCTCCGACTTCCAGGCCGAAGGCTACGAGCGAGCGCTCGGGGTGCTGCGCCGCCGCCACGACGTCATCGCCCTCCACCTCTCCGACCCGCGCGAGCAGGAGATCCCGAACGTCGGCCTCGTCGCCCTCTCGGATCCCGAGACCGGCACGGTGCGGGTCGTCGACACCGGCCACCCGCTGGTGCGTTCCCACCTGCGCTCGGCGAGCCTCGAGACGGCACGAGAGGTGTTTCGCCGCACCGGTGTCGATGTCCTGTCGCTGTCCACCGGCGCCTCCTACGAGCAGCCGCTGCGGGCATTTTTCAAGTCTCGGGAGCGCCGGCGATGAGGCGTACCGCGTGCTTGGCACCGCTTCTGGCCGCGGCAGCCGCGGCGGCCTCCCCACCGGCCGTGAGCGTCACGGCCAAGCTCTCGAACGCTGAGGTGACGCCCGGGCAGTCGTTTTTCGTCGAGGTCACGGCCACGGGTCCTGCCGGGAGCGAGTGGACGTTCCCGGCCCAGGCCGGGAGCGCGCATATCGATCTCGAGCTCCAGCCCCCACCCGAGAAGGCTTCTCCTTTGCCTGGAACGGCAACCTACCGGGGCGCGGCGTTCGCCCTCGGGGAGACCGAGATACCCGCGATCACCGTGCAGTACCGCCTGCCGGGCGGCGAAGAGGGCTCGGCGTCTTCGGCACCGATCACGCTCAAGATCAGCTCAGCGCTCCCCAGGGGTGAGGAGAACCCGGAGCCGGCCGACCTGCGCCCGCCCGTCACGTTACCCGTCGGCACCGCGTTCTGGGTCGCGTTGGGCCTGGCGCTCGGGCTCGTCGCCGCCGCCACGGTCTGGTTGGTTCGACGCCGACGCCGACCGACCGAGCTCGCACAGCCACCCGCTCCCGAGGTGCCCCCGGAAGAGGAAGCGCGGCTGGCGCTCGAGCGCCTCGCCGCGTCCGGGCTCGTCGAACGGGGCGAGTATCGCCCGTACTACATCGAGCTGGCCACGATCGGCAAGCGCTACCTCGGGCGCCGCCTCGAGCAGCCGGTGCTCGAGATGACGTCGACCGAAGTGGTGGCGTTGCTGCGCGACCACCCACTGGCCGGCCCGCACCTGCCGGTCATGCGCGAGCTCATGAGCGCGGCCGACTGGGTGAAGTTCGCTCGCGGCTCGGCACAGGTGGAGGCCGCCCAGCGCCACCTGGCCTCGCTGCGGGACATCGTCACCGCGGTGGAGGAGACCCTCCACGCCCAGGCACGCGTGGCCCAGGAGGCGGCGTGACCTCGCTCCACGGCTTCCGCTTCGAGGAGCCGCTGTGGCTGCTGGCGGCAATCGGTGGCGTGCTGGTCGTGCTTGCCGCCGTATTGCGCGAGCGCCGCGGGCGGGCCGTGATTCTGCCGGGGCTGTCGGCACATCGCCGGGTCCCGGTGACCTGGCGGGTGCGTATGCGGTTCGTACCGGTCCTGCTGGCCGGGGCAGGGCTGGTGCTCGGCGCCGTCGCCCTCGCCCGCCCGCAGCACGGGTCGCTGCGTCAGAACGTCACGACCGAAGGCGTCGACATCGTCGTCGCGCTCGACGTCTCCGGCTCGATGGCAGCCGAGGACTTTCAGCCGCGCAACCGACTCGAGGTGGCCAAAAACGTCGTCAGAGACTTCTTCCAGCGCCGCACCCAGGACCGCGTCGGCCTGGTCGTC
This sequence comes from Holophagae bacterium, assembly GCA_012516935.1. Classification (GTDB taxonomy): domain Bacteria; phylum Acidobacteriota; class Thermoanaerobaculia; order Thermoanaerobaculales; family Thermoanaerobaculaceae; genus JAAYVZ01. Next base: position 20,604 of record JAAYVZ010000244.1, on the reverse strand, counting down.
TTCGCCGCCAAGGCGTTGACCAAGGCGCCGCCCACGACCGACACCGGCCTGCTGCAGCGGCAGCTCGACGACGTCAAGCTCGACATGCTCCCCGACGGCACCGCGATCGGCTCCGGTTTGGCCACCGCGCTCGCGCGGCTGCGCCGTTCCCAGGCCAAGAGCAAGGTCATCGTGCTGGTCACCGATGGCGCCAACAACACCGGCGAGATCGACCCCTCGACCGCCACCGACCTCGCCAAGGCGATGCAGGTACGGGTCTACACCATCGGCGTCGGGCGCGGCGGCCGCGTGCCCATCACCGTCAAGGTGCGCGACCCGAACACGGGTACGGTGGCGAGCCGGCGGATGGTCACCGAGGTGGAGATCGACGAGGCGCTGCTCCGTACCATCGCCTCGGCCACCGGCGGGGAGTTTTTCCGTGCCACCGACTCGGCGTCGCTGCAGACGATCTTCACCCGCATCGACGCCCTCGAGAAGTCCGAGATCAAGCTCGCCACCTACCAGCGCTACCACGAGCTGTTCTACCCCTGGCTCGTGGCCTCGGTGGCGCTGCTCGGCGGCGCCGCACTGGCCTGGGCCTGCGGCCTGAGGGTGAGGCCGGTATGAACCAGCATCCACCCACCCCGTGGCCCGCGGCCCGCCGTCAGGGGTCCGCGTGCAGCTCCGCTGCTTCCAGCCTCGTGCCTCAGCTCTGGGCGACACCTGAAAGGGGACGGTGATGGAGCTCGCGTACCCGCAGTGGCTGTGGGGTCTGCTGGTGCTACCACTGGTCGCACTCGGCGAGTGGTGGCTGGTGCACCGCGACCGCGAGCGGACCGCACACCTGGTTGCCCGGGCGCTGTGGCCGCGGGTTGTCGAGCGCCCGGCAGAGGCCTGGCGCTGGGTACGCCTCGGGCTCGTGCTGGTTGCCGTGGCCGGGCTCGTGCTCGCTCTCGCCCGACCGCGCTGGGGGATGGTGCGCGAGAAGCTCGAACGCCAGGGAGTCGACGTCGTGCTCGTCGCCGACACCTCGGCATCGATGCTGTGCACCGATACCCAGCCGAGCCGGTTTATCGTCGCCCGAGCCGCGCTGGCGGCGCTGCTCGATCACCTGGCCGGGGATCGCTTTGCGCTCGTGGCGTTGGAAGGCGAGGCGTACCCGCTCGTACCGCTCACTCTCGACGCCGATGCCGTCGGTTTGTTCCTCGACACCATGGAGCCGGGGATCGTGCCGACGCCGGGTACGTCGCTCGGCGCCGGCTTGGCGCGGGCGCTCGACCTGTTCGTGGACACCAACCGCGCCAACAAGGTGATCGTTCTCGCTTCCGACGGCGAGGACCTCGAGGGTGGGGTCGAGGTGATGGTCGCCAAGGCGAAGCAGATGGGCGTGGTCGTGCACACCCTGGCGGTCGGGACCGACGCTGGCGGTCCGGTGCCGGACCTCGACCGCGATGGTCGTCAGGTTGGGTTCAAAAAGGACGAGGCTGGCTCGACCGTGGTCTCGCGCCTCAACGCCGCCAACCTCGAGGCGATGGCGCGGGCCACTGGCGGCAAGAGCGTACGGCTGTTGCCGAGCCAGCCGCTCGCCTGGGAGGTCGTCTCAGCGATCGAGGGTATGGAGCACCAAACGCTCGCGAAAGAGTACGCGTACCGCAAGAAGGAACGGTTCCAGTGGCCCCTCGGGTTCGCCGTGGTCACCCTCACGCTCGGCCTGCTGCTGCCGCCGCCGCGGCGGCGACGCGCTCGGGCAGCTGCCGCCATCGATGCCGGAGAGAATCGGGGTCGGCGACCCGGGGTTCGGGGCGCAGCCGGAACGCCCACGAAGCTGGGGGCAACTGTGTTGATGTTGCTCGCTGCTGGGGTGACGGCCGCCCAAGAGGCAGGTCGCGGCGGGGGCGTGGTCGACGAGGCTTTGCTGCGGCCGACGCGCGCGACCTCGGCTGGGCGCACGCTGTACGATGAGGGAAACTATCCAAAAGCACTCGAACGCTTCACCGAGGCTGCCTCGTTCCGACCCGAGGACGCGCGGGCGCGCTTCAACCTGGCCGACGCGCTGTTCAAGGCCGGCAAGCTCGACGAGGCCGCGGCGATCTTCCGTGCCCTCGGCGAGCGTGACGACGCCCCGCTGGCGTTCGAGTCCCGCTACAACCTCGGCAACGTCGAGCTCTCCAAGCAGCAGTTCCCGGCCGCGGTGGGCGCGTATCGGAAGGCGCTCAAGCTCCGGCACGACGACCCCGACACCCGGCGCAACCTCGAGCTCGCACTGCGGGCCATCCAGCAGCAACAGCAGAACCCGCAGCAGCAGCACGAGCAGCAGCAGGACGAGCGACAGCAACCCAGCGAGCGCCAACAGCAGAGCCAGCAGGATCAACACGAGAGCAAAGAACAGCAGGAGCACGAACGCTATCAGCGTGAGGCAGGGATGCCCAAGGAGCAGGCCATGCAGCTTCTTTCCGCTCTCGAGCAGACGGAAAAGGAGCAGCAGCGCAAGCAGCTCCAGGCGTTGCGCAGCCAACGCAAGAAGGGCAAAGACTGGTGAGACCTGCTCCTCCACCCGCCCAGGGTCGTTTCGCGATCGCGTTCACGCTGGCGTTCCTGCTCGTGGTGAGCCTCGCAGGTGCGCAGGAGGTGGCGTTCCGGTCCGAGGTGGACACGACGACGGTAGGGATCGAGGACACCTTCGCCCTCGTCATCACGATCGAGGGGCGCTCGATCGACCTCAAGGGCGAGATCTCCACGCCCGAGCTGTCGAACCTCGAGATCGTCGGAGGACCCTCGGTGTCGACCCGCATGTCGTTCATCAACGGCGCCATCTCGCAGTCGCGGCAGTACACGCTGTTCCTGCGGGCGACGGCCGTCGGCCCGGCCAGGATCGGCCCGGTGCAGGCCAATCTCGGAGGTGTGGACCGCACGACGGCACCGATCGCCATCGACGTGGTCGCCGGCACCAAAGCCCAAGCTCGCCCGCGCCCCGCCGACCCCTTCGACGCCTTCCGCCAGGAGGACCCGTTCGACGCCATGTTCGGCCGCCCACGCCCCGAGCCGATCCAGGCCAAGGTGCTGATGGTCGCGGAGGCCAGCCGCACCCGCGTCTTCGTCGGCGAGCCGGTGCTGCTGACCTACTACCTCTACACCCAGGCGGCCGTCGCCGGCCTCGAGCCGGAGGACGCGCCCAAGTTTCCCGGCTTCTGGTCCGAGGAGCTTCCACGGCGCGAGAACGAGCCGCCGCGCGGCCAGCGGGTGGAGCGGGACGGCGAGCCGTTCCAGCGCTTTACCGTGCTGCAGCGGCTGCTTTACCCGACCAAAGCCGGCGTGCTCGAGATCCCGTCCGCTGGCTTCCGGCTCGGGATCCCCCAGCGCGGCGGCTTCTTCGACCCGGGGTTCGGCCGCACCGCCGTGATCTCCCGCCGCACCGACCCGGTCAAGGTCACCGTCGACCCGCTGCCCTCGGGCCCGTCGTTCGGTGGCGCGGTCGGCACCTTGCGTGCCTCGACGAGCCTCGACCGCGCGGTCGTCGAGGTGGGCGAGGCAGCGACGCTGCGTTTCGCGATCGCGGGCACCGGAAACCTGCGCTGGATCGACAGGGCCCCGGATTTCGCCATCCCCGGCGTCCGCGTCTACCCCCCGCAGGTCAAGACCGACGTCAAGGCGAGTCCCTCCGGGCTTACGGGAAGCCGTACCTGGGAGTATGTCCTGATCCCGGAGACCGCCGGCACGCACCGGATCCCGGCGATCCCGTTCGCGTATCTCGACACCACGTCACGCCAGCTCGTCTCCACAGCGACGGCGCCGCTGGTGCTGGCCGCGGGGGCCGCCTCCGCCGCGCCCACGACGGGTGCACCGGCGGCGCAGCCAGCGCTGGGCACGGCATCGGCTCCGGCCGACCTCCGTTTGCGTGACGCGCTCGAGCCGCATCGCCCGCTCCTCGACCGCAAGGCCGGAGCTTGGTTGGCCGTGCTGTTGATCCTGTCGGTGCTCGCCCACGCGCTCCTCCGCGGCTGGCCGCCGGGCGGCATCTCGATCCGCGATGCCCGCCCCGGCATCGTTCGCACCCGCACGGCCCGCAAGGCACTCTCCGAGCTGCGGCGGATCGGCCGGGGCGAGCTCTCGAAGGAGGCCGCCGCGGTGCTCGTCGAGCAGGTGGTCGCCGATCTCTTCGGCGAGCTCGAGGAGCGACCGGAGGAGAGCGATTCCGAGCGCGACCGCGAGCTCAAGGAAATCCTGCGCGACGCCCGCTTCGTGCGCTACGCACCCCAACTCGGGGACTACTCCGACAAGCTCCACGAGGTGGCGGAGCGCGCCACTGCCGCGGTCAAGAGGTGGGCATGAGCACCCACCCACCCATGCAGGGGACAGCGCCCCCTCCCCGATCGTGGCGCGAGTTCCGGGGCTTTTCGCCCGAGCCCGCACCCAGACGACGACACCGCCTTCGCGCTCGGGTCTGGTCCGCCGGCGCGGTTGCGGTGCTGCTCATCGCCGGCGCGGGGCCGCTCCCGGCGGCGGCGCCGGGGCCGGAGGAGCGGTTCAGGGAGGGGACGGCCTTGCTGCGCTCGGGAGACATTCCGGGCGGCCTCGCCGTCTTCCGCGAGCTCGCATCCTCCGGCCACGAGAGCGTCAACCTCTACTGGAACTGGGCGCAAGGCGCGGCGGTCCGAGGCAGGGCTGGCGAAGCGTTGTGGGCGCTATTACGGGCTCGCGAGGTCGGCCCACGCGATGCCGCTGCCGAGCGGGAGATCGAACGGCTGCGTCTGGCACTCCAGCTCGACCGCGCCGAGCTCAACCCCGTTCCCACCGTGGCCCTCTCCCGGGTCGCCCGGTCATGGCACTTCCAACTCGTAGCCTGGGTTCTGTTCGCTTTCGCGCTCCACCTGCGGATCTTCTACTGGCGGCGGGCCGCGCTCCGTTGGCCCACGGTGGCTTCCCTGATCGCCTTGCTCGTCGGGCTCGCTCTGGCAGCAGCGACGTTCGCCGGGTCGTCGGCCCGCCCCACTGCGGTCGTGACCGCCCGCAACGTCTGTTTGCTCGATGCCGCTGTGGCCAACGCCCGGACGGTGGCGACGCTGCGGGAGGGCGAGGTGGTCTCGGTGTTCGATTCCGCCGGTGAGTTCTTGCGCATTCAGGACTCGTCCGGCGCCCGCGGCTGGGCGCGGTCGAGCGACATCTACAGGCTGGATGAACCTCCATCCAGGAACGTGATGTAGGATTGGTCGCTGGCGATGGGAGGAAACATGCGAAAGATCGTGCTCGTTACGCTGGTGCTGGGGCTGGCCTCGGCGGCGATGGCGGCGTCCTCGGTCCCGATGTACATCAAAAGCTCCGAGGGGGCGGCACAGCTCATCCAGGCCCTCCGGAACCTCAAACTGGCCTTCGCGAGCCCCGAGCTCGACACGCCGGCGCACGAGTATCTCGCGTTGATCGAGCCGTTCCTGGGCAGCCTCCACGTGAAGGCCAAGTCCTTCAAGGACACGCCCGTCGAGGTCACGCCCGAGTACGACGGCTTGCGGTCAGCGAGGAAGAAGAGCCAGCTGGCACCTGAGCACGTCCTGTCGCAGAAGCTGGATGAGGTGATCAAGGCCGTCGAGGCCGCGAGCAGGTAGCTCGCCACGGCCGTCTGCGCCACCGCACGATGCGACGAGACCTCGAGCTGCTGCGTACCATCATGCTCCGCACCGAGGCGGTCTCGCCCGGCACCAACCTGCTCGAGCTCGGCCTCGAGGAGACCGACTTCGCGGCGCTCTCCCATCACGTCGAGCTGCTCGTCGAGGCCGGCTTGCTCAAGGCCCAGATCTCGTACATGGAGCGCTCGCCGGTGCCCGTGTACGTCGTCGTCGAGCGGCTCACCTGGGAGGGGCACGAGTTCCTCGACCTCGCACGCGACGACAGGCGTTGGCGATCCGTGCTCTCCCGCGTCACCACCGGGACCGGGGGCACGAGCTTCGAGATCGTCCGCGACCTGCTCCGCGAAGCTCACGTCGCCGCGCTCACCCGTCACTGAGCCGAACCCAGGCCCGCGGGCCGATACACTTCCACGTTTGCCCCTCGGCCACGTCCACGGCCGGGGCCACGTTCTCCCGGGGGGGCGGGCGGCGGCCCCGCTGCGTGGGGAAGCCGGGGAAGGCTCCCGATTCTCGACCGGGCGTGCTACGCGCTCTTGCCGCCGACGGTGATCTCGGCGACCTTGATCGTCGGGCCGTCGATCGAGCTGCGCAGCGCAAGGTCGTTGCCGACCATCTGCACGCCCTTGAGCAGCTCGCCGAGGTTGCCCGAGATCGTCACCTCGGCCACCGGGTGCACGATCTCGCCGTTCTCGATCCACAGCCCGAACGCGCCCACCGAGATGTCGCCCGTGGTCGGCATGAGGCCGAAGCCGATCGTGCCGGTGAGCAGCAACCCCTTGTCCACCGACTTGAGGATCTCGGCTGGCGTGCTGGTTCCCGCCTTCCAGTGCAGGTTGTTGGGGCCTCCGGCGTTGCCGGTGGAACGCAGCTCGAGCTTGCGGCCCCAGTAGGTGTCGAGGAGGTAGCTGCGAAGGACACCCTTTTCGATCACCGGTACGAGCCGGCAGGGCACGCCCTCGCTGTCGAACGGCTGGGTCCCCAGCCCGCCCTTGAGCAGACCGTCGTCGACGATGCTCACGAGCTCGTTGCCCACCGGCTGGCCGAGCTTGTCCACGAACAGCGACTGGCGGCGCGCGATGGCCGCCCCCGACACGCACTGGGCCAAAAAGCCGAGCATCCACGCCGTCATCGACGGTTCCAGCACCATCGGCACCTTCTGCGTCGCCACCGGCCGAGCGCCGATCAGCCGCACGGTGCGCTCCACGGCGGTCTTGGCAACCTTCTCCACGGGCTCGAGATCGGCGAGTCGGCGCGACGCGTCGTTCCAGTACTCCTGGAAGAGGTTCTGCCCTTCGCCAGCCTGGAATCCGACGTTGCAGAAGATCCCGCCCCGCCGGAACGAGCCGGCGAACCCCTGCGAGTTGACGAGGATGCGCGAGCCCTCGCGCGTCGCCACGGTGGCGCCGAGCGACTTGTTGATGCGCCTGTCGCCGCGGCCGACCGCCTCGAGCTCGCGGGCACGGCCGATCAGCTTTTCGGTCGCGAGCTCCGAGATCGCCGGGTCGAACAGCCCCAGCTCCGCGGGCTCGACGGTCAGCGGCTCGCGCTCCGGCAGGCCAGCGAACCGGTCGGCCGAGCCGAGCCTGGCGCGGGCGATGGCACCGTCCACGAGCTTGGTGAGCGTCGCCTCTTTGAGGTCCGAGGACGAGGCGCTGGCGGCCTTGCCGTCCACGAACACCCGGATCGTCACGCCGCGTGCGCCCGACTCGGTGAGGTTTTGGACCTCGCTCTCGAACACGAAGACGTTGCGCTCCCGCTCGTCGTCGATCGCCACCTCGATCTGCGAGGCGCCGTGCTTTTTTCCGTACGCCACCAGCCGCTCGGCGAGCGTCTGCAGGTTCTGCGTGGTCATGCGCGACCTCCCACGATCATCTGGCGGATCTTGAACGTCGGCGTCCCGGCGGTCACCGCGGCCCACTGCCCCTCCTTGCCGCAGTTGCCCAGGAACAGCCCAGCGTCGTTGGCGATCATCTCGACCTCCTGCAGGATCTGCAGGTTGGTGCCGACGAGCGTCGCGTTCTTCACCGGGCACCCGAGCTTGCCGTCCTCGATCACGTAGCCCAGGTTGACGGAGAAGGTGAACTTGCCGGTGTCCTCCACCTGACCGCCCTGGAAGCTATGAGCATAAAACCCTTTCTTGACCGACTTGACGACGTCTTCGGGAGTCGCCTGCCCGGGCCCGAGCATGGTGTTGCCCATGCGCGGGATCGGCACGTTTTGGTAGCTCTGGCGCCTTCCGTGGCCGTTGGGCTGCGCCCCCAGGATACGGGCCGAGAGCCGGTCGTGAAGGAACCCCACGAGCTTGCCCTTCTCGATCAGTACGGCGTTGCGGGTCGGGGTGCCCTCGTCGTCCACGTCGAGGGTGCCACGCAGATACGGGATCGTGGCGTCATCGTAGATGGTGACCAGCGGGCTCGCCACCATCGTCCCCACCTTGTCCCACATGATCGACGTCTGGCGCCAATTGGAGTCGCCCTCGAGCGGATGCCCCACCGCCTCGTGGACCATGACGCCGGAGTTCTTCGCCCCCAAGACCACGGGCTGCTCGCCCGGTGCAGGGTCGACGGCCTCGAGCAACAGCAGCGCCTCCTGGCTCGCCCGCACGCCGATCTCCCTGGGGGTCCGGCCAGGTTGCGCGAAAAACGCCATGCCGATGCGGCCGCCGGCGTTGTCGCGCCCGGTACCGCGCTTGCCGTTGGCCTCCGCGGTCGCCTGGACCATGAAGCGGACCTGCGGCCGGGTGTCGGCCACCAGCAACCCCTCGCTGTTGGCGATCACGACGTACTGCAGCTCGTCGAGAAGCGTCACCTGCACCTTGCCGATGCGCGGGTCATGCCCCTTGGCCGCCTGGTACGCTTCGCGCACCAGCACGATCTTGTCGGGCAACGGCGCCTCGGCGCACGGCCGGTCCGTGACGTACAGCTTCCGCTTGGAGCGCACCTCGCGGATCTCGGGAAGCCTGACGGTCCCGGCAGTGGACGCGATCGCCGCCGCAGTGAGCGCCGCTTTCTTCATCCGCTCGGGCGTCAAGTCCGAGGTGTAGGCGAACCCCGTCTGCTTGCCCTTGAGCACCCGAATACCGACGCCGAGCGTGACATCCTCGGAGGACTGCCGGACGATCTCGTCCTCCATCGTCACCGAGGTGGAGAGGCGGTACTCGAAAAAGAGGTCGGCGAAATCTCCGCCCTTGGAGAGCGCGGTTGCCAACACCTTTTTCGTGTCCTCGAGCCCCACCCCGAAGCGGCCCTGCAGCAGCCCGCCGGCGCCCGCCGGAACCGTGGCGGCCAGGAGCCGGTCGGCAAAAAAGCTCGACGCCATCATCACCCCAAGCCCCCCGCCAGCACGTTTGAGAAGCTCCCGTCGATCCACGTCCTGCATGCCCTGCCTCCTCGTGCCGGTGCTCTTGCCCGCGGCCAGTCGGTGTCGTGCTGAACGGCGCCCCGAAGTAGGCGGGGCCCGTGACACTCGGTCCGTGTACGAAGGTGGCCGCCGGTTGGTTCGGCACGGGAAGACCGAGGCGTCGGGACGAGACGCCGGGTGGGAGGGCGGAGCCTGGACGTGGGCGTGAAAGTCGACCAGGACCGGGTGGGTGGGAGGATGCCGGGCCGGCGAGGGCTACGACGCGGCGGCGCCTTCACTGGCTCCGTGGCACTTTTTGTACTTTTTGCCGGAGCCACACGGGCACGGGTCGTTGCGACCGACCTTGGGCTCCTGCCGACGCACCGTGGTCGGAGAGCCGGAGCCGGGCGAGTGCTTGGCTTCCTGCCGCTCACCCTGCAGAGCCGAGGCCTCGGCCTTGGACTCGCGCACGGGCGCGGCGCGCCGGCGGTCGGGCACGACGCGGGAGAGCTCCAGCTTGAACATGTACTGCACCGCCTGGTCCTCGATGCGGTCCATCATCGACTGGAACAGCCCGAACGACTCGCGCTTGTACTCCACCAGCGGGTCACGCTGGCCGTAGGCGCGCATGCCAATGCCTTCCTTGAGGTGGTCGAGCGCCAGCAGGTGGTCCTTCCATTGCGCGTCGAGCACCGAAAGGATGACGTACCGCTCGAGCTGCCGGAAGTCCTCCTCGCCGAGCTCTTGCTCGCGCGCCGCGTAGCGGGCCTCGACCGCGGCCACGAGCTGGTCCTCGAGCGCCACCCGGGTGGTCTTGTCCCACGCCACGCCCGCGTCCTGCAGCCCGAGGCCGAAGTTGTCCTCGAGCTCGCGGTCGAGCGTTGCCTGATCCCAGTCATCGAAGTGCTTGTCGTCCGGGCAGTGGGTGTCGATGAGCGAGCCGATGATCTGCCGCGATGCGTTGAGCACCCACTCGCGCCCTTCCTTGCCGGAGAGCACGTCGCGCCGCAGCCGGTACACGGACTCGCGCTGCTTGTTCATGACGTCGTCGTACTGCAGCAGGTGCTTGCGGATCTCGAAGTTGCGGCCTTCCACCTGCTTTTGGGCGCGCTCGATCGAGCGCGTGACCATCTTCGACTCGATCGGGACATCCTCCTCCATCCCCAGGTGCTTCATCCACTCGCGCAAGCGGTCCGAGGCGAAGATGCGCATCAGGTCGTCCTCGAGTGAGAGGATGAAGCGCGAGGAGCCGGAGTCACCCTGCCGGCCCGAGCGGCCGCGGAGCTGGTTGTCGATGCGGCGGGCCTCGTGCCGCTCCGTGCCCAGGATGTGCAGCCCACCAGCGGCCAGGACCTTGTCGCGCCCCTCGCCGCACTGGGCGGTGTACCTGGCGAGCGCTGCCTGGTACGCCTCCGGGTCCTTGAGCGGATCGACCTCGGCCTTGGCGAGCCCCTCGGGGTTGCCACCGAGAATGATGTCGGTACCGCGGCCGGCCATGTTGGTGGCGATGGTCACGGCACCGAACCGCCCGGCCTGGGCAACGATCGCCGCCTCGCGTTCGTGGAACTTGGCGTTGAGCACGACGTGCTGGATGCCACGCCGCTTGAGCAGCTCGGACAGCTTCTCCGACTTCTCGATCGAGACCGTACCGACGAGGATCGGCTGCCCCTTCTCGTGCAGCTCCAGGATCTCCTCGACCACCGCCTTCCACTTCTCCTTCTCGGTCCGGTAGATGAGGTCCGGGTTGTCGGCGCGGACCATCGGCTTGTTGGTCGGGATGACGATCACGTCGAGGCCGTAGATCTGCGCGAACTCGTCCGCCTCGGTCTCGGCCGTGCCCGTCATGCCCGCCAGCTTCTCGTACATGCGGAAGTAGTTCTGCAGCGTGATCGTGGCCAGAGTCTGGTTCTCGGCCTCGATCTTGACCCCTTCCTTGGCCTCCACCGCCTGGTGCAGCCCGTCCGACCAGCGGCGGCCCGGCATCAGGCGGCCGGTGAACTCGTCGACGATGATGACCTGGCCATCCTTGACGATGTACTCGCGGTCCCGCTGGTACAGCGCATGGGCGCGCAACGCCTGCTCGACCGCGTGCAGCACCTCGATTTGCGTCGGGTCGTAGAGGTTGGAGACGGAGAGCAGCCGCTCGGCCTTGGCCACGCCCTCCTCGGTCAGCGCCGAGGTCCGCGACTTCTCGTCGACGATGTAGTCGCCGGTCGTCGATTTGTTCCCGTACTTGTCGCGGATCTCCTCGCCCTTGATGAGCTTGGGGATGATGCGGTCGACTTGGTAGTAGAGCCCGATCGACAACTCCGACGGCCCCGAGATGATGAGCGGCGTCCGCGCCTCGTCGACCAGGATCGAGTCGACCTCGTCGACGATGGCGTAGATGTGGCCACGCTGCACCATCGATGCGACGTCGAACTTCATGTTGTCGCGCAGGTAGTCGAAGCCGAACTCGTTGTTGGTGCCGTAGGTGATGTCGGCGCGGTAGGCGGCGAACCGCTCGGTGTCGACCATCTGGTTCTGGATGCAGCCGACGGAGAGGCCCAGGAACTGGTAGATCCGCCCCATCCACTCGGCGTCGCGCTTGGCCAGGTAGTCGTTGACGGTGACCACGTGCACCCCACGCCCGGTGATCGCGTTGAGCACCACCGGTAGCGTGGCGACGAGCGTCTTGCCCTCGCCCGTCCGCATCTCGGAGATCATCCCCTCGTGCAGGACCATCCCGCCGATGAGCTGGACGTCGAAGTGGCGCATCCCGAGCGTCCGCTTGGAGGCCTCCCGCACCAGCGCGAAGACCTCCTCCAGGTGCTCGCCGAGCACGCCCTGGACGAGCTCGCGGCGCTCGCGGTACTCCTCGGGCAGCTCCGCCAGAGCGGCCCGGACCTCGTCCCGGATCCGCCCCAGCCGTGCCCGCAGCTCATCGTCCGAGCACCCCGCCAGCTCGGGCTCCAAGGCGTTGATCCTCTGCACCCGCGGGAGCAGCCGCTTGACCTCCCGCTCGTGCTTGGATCCCATGAAGAACTCGATGATCTTGTCTGCAACCCCGGCCATACTCACCTCAAGTTGGCCACTCTACCACCGTCCGCTGACCGTGGGGGACAGGGAACAGGCGTCCGAGGGGTGGGAGATAGCCGCCGCCCCGCCTTCTGCAACACGGGCTATCATTTCCGGAGTCGAGCGAGGCGATAGTTGCGTACTCCTCATTCCCCCAACCCGATGCACAGCACCCGCCATCCGACGCGACTCCCGACGGTCCCCGCAGCGCTGCCGGAGCCCGCCGACCGACAGCCACACGAGCAGGCACATTCGCCAACGCGAGGTTCGGTCGGTAGCGCACAGCAGCTCGGTTGGCTCCGGGGGTTCATCATCTTCGGTGCTGCTCTCGCCTGTCGACTGTCCTACCTCGGAATTGCTTCGATGGCGCCGGACTTCTGGTCGCCATACCTCGACGCTCGCTGGCATGTCCAATGGGCCACCGAGGTGGCAAGCGGGCGGCTGCTGGGAAGCGAGGCATTCTTCCGTGCGCCCCTCTATCCATACTTCCTCGGGGCTTTGTTCGCGCTGGTCGGCCCCGATCTGCTGGTCGCCCGGCTGGTGCAGCTCCTGCTCGGTTCCGGGACGGCAGCCCTGACCGGGTTGCTCGGGGCGCGACTGTGCGGTCGGCGAGCAGGCTTTCTGGCCGGGATTCTCTTCGGCTGTGCCGCGTCGCCCGTACTCTTCGACTCGGAGCTTCTTCTCGAGAGCCTCTTTGTCCCGCTCATCGTCCTCTCGATGCTGGCCCTCGAGGCGGCAAGCCGCTCCCCGAGTACAGGCCGCGTCGCTCTGGTCGGACTGGCTTTCGGCTTTGCTTCCATCACCCGGCCGAACATCGTGCTCGTCGTTCCGCTCGCCGCGCTGCTCGTGCTTGTGGCTGCGCGCCGTGCGGGGTGGAGTACGAGCCGTCGTGCCGGGGCTTTTTGTCTGATGCTCCTCGCTTTCGGGATCCCGGTCGCCCCCGTGACTCTCCACAACTGGGTGGTCAGCGACGACTTCGTCCCGATCTCCTGGCAGGGCGGAGTCAACTTCTTCATCGGCAACAGCGCACAAGCCTCGGGGGACGAGGCATTCATGCCGGCGCCGACAGATGCGCAGACCTATGCCGCGGATGGCACCTACACCGACAATGTGCTTTCTGCCAGCCGTTACGCAGCCAGGGTGGCCGCCGCCGGCGCCGTTCTCAAGCCCTCGGAGATCTCGGCGTACTGGTTCCAGCAGGCTCTGGCGTGGATTCGCTGCCATCCGCGCGAGTGGTTGCGCCTGACCGCAGACAAGGTCTTCTACTGCCTGGGCGCCTTCGAAATCGGTGACCAGCGCAACCTCGTCGAGTGCTTCGGAAGCTGGGGCCCGTTCGAGTTTCTCCCGAGGTGGAGGTGGCTGTTTCCGCTGGCGGTTGCCGGCCTCCTGCTGCCCGGCGACCGACGCGGACGTCTCCTGCTGCTGACCTGGAGCGCCGTCTACGCGGCGTCGATCGTCGCGTTCTTCGTCACCGAGCGGTTCCGGCTTCCACTCTATCCGGCCGTCTGCATCCTGGCTGCCCGCGGCGTCGTTGCTGGCCTGGAGCTCGGTACGCTGCGAAGGTGGCGCGCGTTGGTCGTGCCGACGGCTGCAGCCGTTGCGACCGCGCTGGCAATCAGCCAAGACCCAACCGGCTACACGGTGGCCGAGCGCATGGACGCCTTGCGCTCCCAGGCGAGTGCTGCGGCATCGCGCGGCATGCTTGCCCGCGCGGAGCAGCTCTACCTCGACGCGTTGGCTCTCAACCCGCCACCTGGAAGGGGCATGCCGCCTCGTATCGGTGGGCGTGAGCACCTCCCCGAGGTACTGAAGCGGGTCAGGGCCGAGTACTCGGCGCTCCTACGCCTCGAGGGCCGCACCGGACAAGCGAGTGCGATTGCCGGACCTCAGTAGACCGGGCAGCCCCCAAGTCGCGGAGCGAGAGCTCGCAACCGTCTCCCAGCCGGCTCGCGACGGGCCACACGACCGCCCGGTCCTTGCCCGTTTCGGCACCGCCGAGAACCAGCAGGGGGCCATCCGAGTCGAGCACGAGACCGAGCTGCTCCGGGCTCGCTTCGAACGCTCCGCCCTCATGCCAGGCGAGCCGAGCGACTGCACGCCTTGCAGTTGCCGGATGCGCAAGAGCGATCTCGCCCTCCCTGCCCGGACGAGACCGAGGCCGCGCCCCTCAGTTCAGGGAACCGCTCCAACGGCAGGCACATCGCCCTCCCAGGTGAACCGCAGCGACCGTGGACCGAACGAGGCCGAGCAGTGGCAGGACTTGGGCGTTCGGCCCAGGTCACCGACCGCCAGCCCGCGCTTCAACCGCTGTTCTGCGACGGTGTGACCCGAGCCGAGGTTCAGTTCAGGGTAGCGTGCTTCGCCGCGATGGTGTCGGCGAGCTGATCCAACGCCGCGAAATCTCCGGCCCTGGGCAGACCACGGGCGAGCACCGGTGGCAACGCCTCCACCTTGAGGTTGGGTATCAACCCGAGCAGCTGCTCAACCGGCTTGCCGCCCCAGCCCTGGGAGCCGATGATCGCGGCAAATCTGGCCTTGGGCTTGAGCATATTGGCGATCGAAGCCGCGTAGGCGACCAGCGGGTGGGCGCCAGCGGCGACCACCGGGGTACCGAGCACGATCGTCGCAGCATCGACCATCGCCATCGCCAGCTTGCCGAGGTCCGCCGAGGCCAGGCCGAACACCTCGACGTCGACACCGCGATCCACCAGCGCTTCGGCGAGGTAACGGGCCATGTGCCGCGTCGAGTCGTGCATCGACACGAAAGCGAGCACCGCCTTGTTGTGGGGTAGATCGGAGAGCCAGTCGGCGTGGACCCGGAGTACTGCCGCGGGGTCGGTGATCAATGGGCCATGGCTCGGGGCAATGAGCTCGAGCGGCAGCGCGGCGACCTTGGGCATGCTCTTCGCAATCAGCGTCCGGAAAGGCATCATGATCTCGGCGTAGTACCGCTTCGTCTCGGGCTCGAAAGCTTGGAAGCTGGTGCCCATCAGGTTGCCGACCGCGTAGTGCGAGCCGAAGAGGTCGCAGGAGAACAAGATGCGGTCCTCCTCGAGGTACGTCACCATGGTCTCCGGCCAGTGCACGAACGGGAAGTGAATGAACCGCAGGGTGCGACCACCGAGCTCGACCCTGGCGCCGTCCGCGACCGGCTGGAACCGCTCGTCGGCGATCTCCAGTAGGTCCTGGAGCATCCCTTTGCCCTTGGGGGTGGTCAGGATCTTCGCCTCAGGGAACCGCGCCAGTAGCATGGGCAAAGACCCCGAGTGGTCCTGCTCGGCGTGGTTGGAGACGATGTAGTCGACCCGTGTGACACCGTTGGCCTCGAGATGGCTCGTCAAAGCCTCGGTAAACAGCGGATCCACCGTGTCGATGAGCACGGTCTTGTCGCTGCCGCGCACCAGGTAGGCGTTGTAGGTAGTGCCGTCGGGTAGCGGTATCAGCTCATCGAACAGGCGGCGCTCCCAATCGATGGCGCCCACCCAGGTGACCCCGTCCTTGATGACTTGTCCTTTCATCGTGACCTCCCCTCACGCGCCGGATGGTACGCCAGAAGACCAGGAAAACCAACCCACGACTGCGTCCACGTTGGGCTGAACGCGCGATCCCCTGAGCCGGGTGAGAGAGCTTTCAGGCTGCTCGCGCGGCCGGCTCGGCACGGCCCCGGACGGGCGAGGCACCGACGGAACGATGGGAAGCAGTGCCTACGGCTGGAGTTCCGTGAGGAGCTCGAGGAAGCGGTCGTAGGGCAGCGCCTGCCAGCTCTCGGCGCTTGTCGCACCCTCGGCGCGCGAGATGAGCGAGAGGCGGTGCGCGGTCTCGACGTCAGGAGCCTCGTAGATGTCCATGAAGTCGTACGGCCCGAGGATCGCGTAATGGGCCACGAACTTCACCTCCGGGCAGAGCTTCTTGACGCGCTTGAGCCACTCCTTGCCCATCGCCTTGCGGCCCTTGGCGTCGTGCACCGACTCGGGGTTCAACCGGGTCATGAGGACGAACATCGGCATGGCTGCCTCCTTCGGCCCCGCGGGCCGGTCACTCCTTCTCCTCGATCACCTGGGCGGTGAACACCTGGAACGTCGCGCCTCGCCTCCAGGCGTCGGCCGGGAGCCCGGCCTTCTCTGCCAGGTGCGACAGGAACGTGTCCCTGTCCCATCCCGTCTCGGTCGCGACCTGCGGGAGAAAGACGGCCGAGCGTCCACCTTTTCCGAGCAACACGCCGTGCGTCCCGAGCACGATGGCGTCGGGCCCCGGGACGTGCTTCATCGGCGAGAGCACCGAGACCTCCACCTCGACGCCGGCCAGCTCACGGGGTTGCAGCGCTGGGAACCGGGGGTCGTGGGCAGCCGAGACCGCCGCGTGCATGACCGCGTCAACGAGCGGCTCGCGCGCCTCGATGACGCCGATGCAGCCGCGCAGGCGGCCCTCGCGTACGGCCCGCTCGCCGGTGTTGTTGATGGTCACGAACACGCCGGAACGGGCGGCAAGGTTGCCGACGGCTCGATGCTCGCCGAACCAGCGGGCGAGCTCGGGTCCGTGGCCGAGGTAGGTCTGCAGGGTGGCACGGGCCAGCGCGACGGTCGCTCGCCGCTCCTCGGGAGTGAGCGTGCCGAGCTCGGGCTGGGGCGGCTCCGGCCGCCAGGCGCCCCACTGGCCCACGAACTGGATGCTGGCATAGGTCACGACCATGTCCGTAGAGCGGCTCACCTTGGCCGAGGTAGTGACATCCACCACCGTCCCGGTGCCCGAAAAAGCGTGCGCGAGCAGCTCGAGCAGGACCCCGATCGGCCGCACCCCGCACACCGTGTCCTCGCTCACCTCGACCTGGGCCGCGAACCCCCGCGGGTCGATCGCTGCCGCGCGCTCGGCGGTGCGACGGCCGAGCTCCTCGAGCCGCCCCGGAAGCGTGCTGTCGCGCCCGAACGGCGAGTAGCCGTACGAAGGGCCATGGTGCGTGAAGTCCGACGAGACCACGATCACGGTCCCAGGCCCGACGAGCTCCGCGAGGTCGCGAGCCATCGCCCCGGCGAGCTGGCGGTCGGTCTGCGCGCCGACGAGGATCGGCACGATCGGTACGGTTCCGAGCGTCTCCTGCACGAACGGCAGCTCGACCTCCAGGCAATGCTCGCCGTCGTGGGCCCGGGCTGGCCCGGCGAAGCCTGCCTTCCCACGCAGCTTCTCGACCGCCTGGGCGTCGATCGGTAGCTCGCCGAGGGGGGTTGCAAACGCCTTGATCCCCGAGGCCGGTAGGGCACCGCCGCCGAAGCCCACACGGTGCGACGGCCCCATCAAGATCACCCGACTCGCCTTCGTCCCCCGTAGCGCAGCGAACGCCTTTCCGGCGGTCGCCCCCGAGAAGACGTACCCGGCGTGGGGCGCGATCACCGCCACCGGCGCCTGGGCCGAGGTCGGCCCCGCCGCCAGGAAGCGCCGCACCTCGGCACGCAGCTCAGCAGCGTCGGCCGGGTAGAAGGAACCGGCCACTGCCGGTGGTCGCACCTCGCCGTGCAGGTTCCAACCCATCATGAGCACCCCCATTGCCACCCACCGCCTGCGCATGTACCACTCTTAGCGCCTCAGCCGGGAAAAGGCAACGCCTCGAGAGAACGCGATCGCTGGACGGTGATCAGTGGCCGAAGGAGAGGCTACCTGCCGTGAGAGCGGTGTCTCCGACCACCGTTCTCTGAGCACCGATCACCGAGTGGGCGGGGCGAGGACCATCCGGTTGAGGGGATCGCGGGATTCGCCGACGGAGGTGACGTAGATCGCTGCGCGCTCGCCGACCGGGCATCGGTTCTCGCAGATCCCGCAGCCGACGCAGCGCTGAGGGTCCACCACCGGTCGCTGCAGCCGCACGATCCGGCCGTCGCGTCCGGTCTGCTCCACCTCCTCGAACCAGATCGCCTTGGGATCGGTGGGGCACATCTCCTCGCACACGATGCAGGGCGTGCCCATCGCCCACGGCAGGCAGCGTCCGCGGTCGACGAAGGCGGTACCGATGCGCACCGGCTCGCCGCCGTCATACCCGGTCTTGCGCGCTGCCGTCAGCCGCTCGATGGCACCGGTGGGACACACCTCGCCACAGCGCGTGCAGGCGTACTCGCACCAGCCTCGCCTTGGCACCAGCACCGGCGACCAGAAGCCCTCGACGCCGGCCTGGCCGATCGCCGGCTGCAGCGCCCCGGTCGGGCACGCCTGCTGGCAGAGCGAGCACTTCACGCACTGCTTGAGGAACTCGTTTTCGGGCAGTGCACCCGGTGGCCGGATGAGTTCGGGCCGCGCCACATTACGTCCGCCGCCGGCCGCACGCAGCAGCGGCGCCACGGCGAGCGTCGTCACCGCCGTGCCGATCGCTGCCCGCCGCGAAAGATCGGGCCGTGCAGGGGGGGAAGGCAACGGCGGCACCGGCGCGTAGCGCAGCGCTTGGGAGGGGCAGGCCGGCAGGCAATTGAGGCACACGTGGCACTCGTGGACGCGGTGTGCGCCCAGCGGCTCATCCGCGCCTTGGCAGGCGAAGCGGCACGCGGTGCAGTCGTTGCATCCCTCCGCCCGGCGGTGAATGCGGAACACGGCGAAGCGGGCGAACCCCCCGAGCAACGCCCCGAGCGGGCAAAGGGCGCGGCAGAACAGGCGCGGGATGTGGCGGGAGGCGATGAGGATCGCCAGCAGCAGCCCGGCCGCCAGCCATCCCCCCGGTACCGGCTTGCCAGAGGGCAGCGCGGGCCACAGCCCCGCGGCAAGCCCCCGCACCGCCAGCGACAGCGGGTCGAGCCACCCGCTCTGCAAGGTGCCGACGAGTGCCCCGACCAGCAGGGCCACGAGAATGTACGACTTGAGCGCGTACCAGCGGCGGTAGCGGTTGACCTGCAGGCTCTCCCGCCACGAGCGCCCGGCCAAGAGCCAGCTCGCCAGGTGCTGCAGCGTCCCGAGCGGGCAGATCCACCCACAAAACACCCGCCCGAAAACCAGCGTGACGCCGATCAGCACCGTCGCCCACACCAGCGCCCCAGGAATTGTGCCCGCCGCCAGGATCAGCCCGACCGCCGAGAGCGGATCGGCGTGGTGGAAAACAGCGAACGGCAGGTCGCGCAGGTCGCCCGCCGCGAGCCGTGCCAACAGCCACAGGAAGAGCAGCAAGAAAAACCCCTGGTAGACAACCCGCACGCGCTGGAACCAGGTCATGCTCCACCCCCGGCTGCCTCCCTCATCCGAGCTCCTTCACCGCCGCGACGTCGCTGCGGCCGAGGCCGCGCTGCTCCGCTTCAGCGACGAACGGCAGGGCGGCCGGGTCGAGACCCATCTGTGCAGCGCCCCAGGCGTCACAGGCCACCGGGTTGGTTCCCACCGCGACGGCGCCGATGGACCTGACATCGCCGAGCGAGCCGCCGGTGGGGCCGTTGGCCATCAGCACCCGAGTCGCGTCGACCACCGTGAGAGTCGGGCGGAACATCGCGCCCAGCTCCGCCACCGCCCGGTGGATCGACTGGTGCAACCGGTTACGCCCCTGGCCGAGCACCCCCATCCAGTTCTTCAGGCCGATCGTCACCCGCGACAGCGAGTGGTGCTTGACGACCGGCACGTTGATGACGCGGTCGGCAGCCAGCACGTGCTCCATGACCTCGAGGCCGGTCGCGTCGCCGGCGAGCGCCGCTGGAACCCAGACCGCCGAGGAGGCGTCGATCACCTCGGCACCGGCACCCTGCGCTGCGGCGGCGATCCCCGAGCGGGCGAAGCACCGCCTGGGGTCGTTGCACGAGTTGTCGGTGACGATAACCCTCCGCGCACCGACCTTGCGGCACAGACGGACGAGCTCGGCCACCACCTGCGGGTCGGTGTTGGCGGCCTGTTCCGGGAGTCGGTCCCAGCCGACGTTGGGCTTGATCACCACCACCTCGCCGGCCTTCACGAAAAGCCCCATCCCGCCGAGCGCGTCGACGGCGCGCCGCACGTTGGCCGCTGGATCCGCACCCCTCGCCGCGACCGCTGGCGGCAAGCCGGACAGACCGTGCACCCGCCAGTCCGGAACCGGCCGTACCGTGGCCGCGCGGGCACGCCGGTCGTAGAAGAAGCAGGCGCCGCCTCCCACCGCGGCGCCTGCCAACGCCGTGGACGACAGGCGCAGCACCAGCTCGCGCCGCGACAGCTTCGAGTCTCGACTCATGGTCCCTCCGCCAGCCAAGCCGCAGCCACACCCCGCATCGCGACATCGACCGCCGGCCCCGTGGCCATGGCGGTCAGCTTGAGGTAGTCGCGGCCACGCACCGCCAGCAACGTCGACGCGTCGGCCACAGCGCCGGTGAGATCCGCCACCGTCGTCGCGCTGCCCGGCCGCTCCGCGGCGAGCTGCGCCCTGGCGCCGGACTCTGCCGTGAAGCGGTAGACCTCAGCCGCGACCTCGTGTTCGCCCACGGCATCACGGAACGTATACACCGTGGCCACGCACCGCTCGAAACCGTTGCTCAGGTACGACTCGGCAGCTCCGTCGATGAACTCGTACAGCGTCTGCCGATCGTAGCTCTCGGGCGCCGTGCGGGCAGCGGCGCCGACGGCCTGCTCTCCCGGCAGCACAGGGCCGGCGGCTGCACGCAGCACCGCCAGCACGTGGCCCGGG
>JAAYVZ010000036.1 GCA_012516935.1 Holophagae bacterium | reverse complement strand
TCACGCCTGACGCCGGACCTTCGCTGGGTCGATGACGCCGGCGGCAACCAGGTCCTCCATCTGCAGGGTCTGGGCGTTGTAGCCGAAGTTGCCGCCCTTGGCGCGGATCTCGCGCACGATCACCGCCGCCTCGTCGATACCGGCGTTGTGGATGATCTGGCGGGTCGGCTCCTCGAGCGCGCGCAGCACGATCTGCACGCCGGTCTTCACGTCGCCCACGCTCGTTGCGTAGAGCTTCTCGACCGCGTCCATGGCCCGCAGCAGCGCCACGCCGCCGCCGGGGACGATGCCCTCTTCCACGGCTGCCTTGGTCGCGTGCAGCGCATCCTCGACGCGCGCTTTCTTTTCCTTCATCTCGGTCTCGGTGGCGGCGCCAATCTTGATTTGAGCGACGCCGCCGACGATCTTGGCCAACCGCTCCTGCAGCTTCTCGCGGTCGTAGTCCGAGGTCGTCTCCTCGATCTGCTTGCGGATCTGCTTGACCCGCCCGGCGATCGCTTCCTTCTTCTTGGCGTCGGCGTCGTCGACGACGATGGTCGTGTTGTCCTTGTCGATGGTGACCTTCCTCGCCGTGCCGAGGTCTTCCCACTTGACGTTCTCGAGCTTGATACCGAGGTCCTCGGAGATCATCTTGCCACCGGTGAGGATCGCGATGTCCTCGAGCATGGCCTTGCGACGATCACCGAACCCCGGGGCCTTGACGGCGACGACCTGGAGCGTGCCGCGCAGCTTGTTGACGACCAGGGTCGCCAGGGCCTCGCCCTCGACGTCCTCGGCGATGATGAGCAACGGCTTGCCCTGCTTGGCTACCTGCTCGAGCACCGGCAAGAGGTCCTTCATGGAGGAGATCTTCTTTTCGAAGATGAGGATCTTGGCGCCCTCGTACACCGCCTCCATACGCTCGGGGTCGGTCACGAAGTAGGGCGACAGGTAGCCGCGGTCGAACTGCATGCCCTCGACCACCTCGAGGGTGGTCTCCATGGTCTTCGCCTCTTCGACGGTGATCACGCCGTCCTTGCCGACCTTGTCCATCGCCTCAGCGATGATCGAGCCGATCTCCTCGTCGTTGTTGGCCGAGACCGTGCCGACGTGGGCGATCGCCTTGCCCTCGACCGGCTTGGACAGGGCGGCGATCGCCTCGACCGCCTTCTTCACGGCCAGGTCGATACCGCGCTTGAGGTCCATCGGGTTGGCGCCGGCGGTGACGTTCTTGACGCCCTCGCGGTAGATCGCCTGCGCCAACACGGTGGCGGTCGTGGTGCCGTCACCGGCCACATCGGAGGTCTTCGAGGCGACCTCGCGCACCATCTGGGCACCCAGGTTCTCGAGCTTGTCCTTGAGCTCGATCTCCTTCGCCACGGTGACCCCGTCCTTGGTGATCATGGGGGAGCCGAACTTCTTCTCCAACACAGCGTTGCGGCCCTTCGGGCCGAGTGTGACCTTGACCGCGTTGGCGAGCGCGTTGACGCCGCGCAGCACCGCCTGACGGGCTTCCTCGGAGTAGCAGATGCTCTTTGCAGCCATGATGTCCCTCCCTTACTTCTCGATCACGCCGAGGATCTCGTCCTCGCGCACGATGACGAACTCCTCGTCACCGATCTTGATGTCCGTGCCGGAGTACTTGCCGATCAACACGCGGTCGCCCTTCTTGACCTCGCAGGCCACGCGCTTGCCGCTGTCGTCGAGCTTGCCGGGGCCGACGTTGATGACCTCGGCCTCCTGCGGCTTCTCCTTGGCGGTGTCGGGAATGATGATGCCGCCGCGGACGACTTCCTCCTGCTCGAGGCGCCGAAGCAGAACCCGATCGTTGAGTGGACGTACGTTCATGCCTATAACCCCTTTCTCTTTATTACCTTGCGTTCTCGCCAGGAGACCGCCTCTGGCACTCTCCAACGGCGACTGCCAAATCGTAATTCCCGAACCGCACTCTGTCAAGGGTGGTCGCCACGAATATGAGCAATAGGCACTCAAGATCTTCGAACGGGATCGCAGGAGGAGAGCTTTGCAGGCGTCGCAGCCACGTCAGACAACGATGACCGGCGCTACAATCGCGCGATGCCCGTGGGCCCCAGCGCGTCCCCGTTGCGCCGATTGCTGCTCTTCCCGGTGCTGGCGGCCGCGCTCGGCCTCGTCGGTCTGGCACAGCTCATCCTCAACCCGAGGATCCTGCCTCCCATCCCGCGTCCGATCACGAAGTGTCTGAGCGGGCTGCCGAGGCTCCCGGAGGTCTTCGACCTCGACGAGTTCGGTCTTTCGGCGCTCGCTGCGATCGTCTCGGCGACCCTGCTCTTCGCCGTGTGGGCTCGCCTCTTGGGCGCCCACCGACGGGTCCTGGCGCTGGCCACACGCGAGCACCCTCCGTGCCTGCCTGCACTCACCAGCAGGACAGGGCTCGCGCTGCTGATCGGGGGCCTCTGCGCGTATCTCGTGACGCTCTCTCAGACGCTGGCCGCCGAACGACCACCGGCGGCCTGGGCGTGGCTGGCGGTCGTCGGTACGTGCCTGGTCCTCGGCTGGCTCGCCGACCATCGGAACGGAGCGAGACCGCTCGCGGAGCAAGGTGCGAACCTCGCGTTTCTCGCCGTTGGAGCCGCATTGCTGGTGGCCGTCGCACTGACCATCACGGGCCAGCCTGCGGCGGCGGTCGCAGCAGGCACCTTGGCTGGTGGGGTCGGCGTCGTTGTCTGGCGCCGACTGCGGCACCGCTGGACCAACCTGGAACGGCAGGAGCGGTTGATCCTCCTGGCCCTGATGGTGGCGCAGGTTGCGCTGGTCGGCTACGGACTCGACTCCTGGCGCTGGTTGATCCGCGAGGACGAGGGCTGCCGGCTCGACCTCGCTCGCCTGATGTTTTCCCAGCCCAGTGCCTGGGCGCTCACCGGCACAGGAGTCAGCACGTATCACACGGCGCAGGAGGTCCTGCCGTTCGCGGTCACCAGTCGGCTCTTCGGGACCGGCATCGTCGGGTTCCGGCTCGCCAACCCTCTCCTCCTGGGCCTGACCCTCCCGTTCTGGCACTACTGCTTCCGACGGGTCGTGGGGGTGCGCACCGCCTTGGTGGCGACCGCGTTGTTGAGCTCGGCGCACATGCTCCAGTGCTTCGGGAAGATCGGTTACTCGAACCTGGTCACCTTGCCCTGGCTGGGCCTTACACTCGCTTTTGCGACCTGGGCCGCGAGCAGTGGGCGCTGGCTGCCGGTCTCGCTACTCGGGGTGGCGCTCGGCGAAGGGTTCTTTCTGTACGGGACGGCGCGTCTGTTTGGCCCGATCCTGGCCGTGTGGATGTTGGCGCACCTTGCGCCGACGAGTCGCCGTCGGATTGCGGTGTGGAGCTTTGTCGTCGTCTCCTCGGTTGCGGTGGCCACCCCGATGCTGCTCAACTTCGAGTTCTGGTCGGCAATCCGGGAGACGTCGCCCTTCGCCTCGGAGATCGAACCCGGTGACGTCCTCAGGGGGACCCTGCACCGGGCGGCAGTCTCACCGCTGCTGTTCATCCACAACGTGTGGCACACGCACTTCGTCCAGTGCGCCGACACCGATCCCCTCACCGGCTCGGCCGTGGTACTCGGCCTCGGGGTCTGGCTCACCGCGTCCCGCCGCCGAGCCCGCCAGGCTCTCGCGTGGCTGGGCATGTATATCGCCACCTGCGTCCTCGTGGGAGGTTTCCAGAATCACGACTACCCATCGAACACGCGGATGTTCATCCTGCTGCCGTTCTGGACACTGGCGGGCGCAGTCGGGCTCGACTCCCTGGCGCGGGGCCTGATCCCCGGGTCCGGGCAGAGGCGGCACGCCGGTCGGCGGCTGCTTCTCGGAGGCGCCTGCCTGGTCGCTGGCATCGCCAATACCTGGATCTGCCTCGGACCGAGCCAATGGCTGCCGATGGACGGCGCGCTGGGAGACCGCGGCCTGCTCATGCTCATGGTCGAGAGGACGAAGGGGCTCGGGCACGAGCTGCTCGTCGTCGAGTGCCCGGAGGTCAGTCCCCACTTCGCCCGCGAGGCCCTCGCCGCGGTCGACGTGCCGCCGGAGAAATACGCGTTCGTAAAGCCCGACGACCTCGCGTCGGCACTCGCGGAGCATACCCACCGGCCGGCCACGGTGCTGCTCATCCGCTGCCCGGAGCTCGCCGACCAGGTTCGGTCGACCGTCGCGGCACAGTGGCCAGCGGCGATGGAGCGCGCGTACGCCCATTTCCACGACGGAACGCCGATGCTCTGCTTCTCCAATCGGCCAGGCTCGGGCCCGCTGCCGCCGGTTGCCGGCTACTGGTCCGAGGGAGAGGCCCGACCGGTTGGCGGTGTGTACGAGCCGTCGGCCCGCCCCTGACCGCGGGTGTATACCTCACGCCGGGCTTCGGACCTGGCCGGTCGATGGCCGCAACCGACCGACCTCGTCCCGCGCCCGGCTCCTACCGCGAAGCCATCTCGAGCATGCGTTCGAGCGGCTTGAGGGCGGCGAGGCGCAGCTCCTCGGGCAGGCGCAACGTCGGGCGGCCGTCACGCAGGCACTCCCAGAGGTTGGTGAGGGTGTTCTTCTTCATGAACGGACAGACGTTGCAGGCGCACTCGCCGGAACCGCCGGGGATCGGGATGAAGCGCTTACCGGAGGCCTTCTTCTCCATCTGGTGGATGATCCCCGGCTCGGTGGCGATGAGGAACTCGTCGTCGGGGCTGGCGACGACAAAGCCCAGGATCGCCGAGGTCGAGCCGACGAAGTCGGCCTGCGCGAGCAACCCTTCCGGGCACTCGGGGTGGGCCACCACGAGCGCCCGCGGGTGCTCGAGCCGCAGGCCGGCCAGTGCCTCGAGCGAAAACTGCTCGTGGACCACGCAGGTGCCCGGCCACAAGATGAGGTCGCGCCCGGTCTTGCGCTGCAGGTAGGCGCCCAGATGGCGGTCGGGCGCGAAGAGGATCGGCCGGTCTTCGGGGAGCTGGCGGAGGATCTTCTCCGCCGAGGAGGAGGTAACGATGACGTCCGAGAGCGCCTTCACGGCGGCCGAGCAGTTGATGTAGGTGACCGACACGGCGCCCGGGTGCTCCTCGCGCCAACGCCGGAAGTCCTCGGGTTGGCAGGAGTCCTCGAGCGAGCAGCCGGCCTCCAGGCTCGGGATCAGCACCTCGGCCTCGGGGTTGAGGATGCTCGCCACCTCGGCCATGAAACGCACGCCGCAGAAGACGATGACCTTGGAGTTGGCGCGCTGCGCCGCACGGGCGAGCTCGAGCGAGTCGCCCACGAAGTCGGCAAGGTCCTGGATGTCGCCATCCTGGTAGTAGTGCGCGAGCAGAATGGCCCCTCGCTCGGCCTTGAGCCGTCTGATCTCCTCGATCAGCCACGCAGGATCGCGCTGCAACACCTCGACGCTCGGACTCGCGTTCACGACCTCACCTCCGAAGCGGGATTATCGGTCCCGCCCCCGCCAGCTACAACGCCGGGGCAGGCGTGGGCATTGCGTTCGCGGTCGGCATCGCTGGCCAGCGCCTGGACGTGGAAGGGACAGCCCCTCACCCCCACCACCCGGTGCCCAGCGTCGGGGCAGTCGTTCCACGACCACGCTCGCCACGGCCCGCCGGTCGGCGCCCAGCCTCCAGCGATGAGCCTTGCACCTCGCTGCGATCCCCCGCTCGCCAACCGGTGTGCACCAGCCATTGGGAGGGAGGGAGTAGTATTCCCCGAGGAGGGCTCGCATGTCGGTAGAGCTGGCGAGACAGGTGCTGACCACGGAGGCGGAGGCGATCCTCCGGCTGCGCGACCGCCTCGACGCCGCTTTCGAACGGGCGGTCGACATGCTGGCCGGGTGCCAGGGCCGGGTGGTGTGGACCGGGATGGGCAAGTCGGGGATCATCTGCCGCAAGATCGCCGCGACCATGGCCTCGACCGGCACGCCGGCGCTTTTTCTCCATCCTGCGGAGGCGATTCACGGCGACCTCGGCATGCTCGCTCCGGGAGATGTGGTCGCGGCCGTCTCGAACTCCGGCGAGACGGAGGAGCTGCTGCGCCTCGTCGAGGTCCTCAAGCGCATCGGCACGACGTTGGTCGCCGTCACCTCCAACCCTGCCTCGCCACTGGCTGGACATGCCGACCTCCACCTCAACCTCGGCGTGACGCGCGAGGCGTGCCCCAACAACCTCGCCCCCACCGCTTCGACGACCGCCGCGCTCGCCCTTGGGGACGCCCTCGCGATGGCAGTCGCGGTCCGCAAGGGCTTCAATCCGGAAAGCTTCGCCCGTCTCCACCCGGGCGGCAAGCTGGGCAAGCGCCTGATGACGGTCGGGGATCTCATGCACAAGGGCGACGGCGTTCCCCGCGTCGACCGCGACACCGCCATGAAGGACGTGATCTACGAGATGTCGCGCAAAGGGTTGGGCATCACGACGGTTCAAGACGAGGCCGGTCGCCTCATCGGCGTGATCACCGATGGCGACCTGCGGCGGCTCATGGAGGCTGACCCCAACCCGCTCCACCACACCGCCGCCGAGGTGGTCAAGGCGGGCGGCGTGACGATCGAGCCCGGCGCGTTGGCGACGGCGGCGCTGACGGTGCTCGAGAAGCGCCGCATCACCTCGCTCGTGGTCGCCGACGGCGAGCGCCGAGTGCTCGGCATCCTCCACCTCCACGACCTGTGGGGCGTCGGCCTGTTCTGACCACCTGCCCACTCGGTCGAGCATCGAGCGTCGAGAGGTTTCCCCCGCTTCCCCCACCCAGTACGACCACCCAACCCCCT